>CAZCQM010000049.1:0-16584 GCA_964500785.1 uncultured bacterium | reverse complement strand
CGCGGCCGGAAGAGCTTCTTCCGGATCTGGAAGCAGAACTACATGTGGACGTTCACGCATGTCTTCGCCTTCATCCCCATCGCGGCGATCATCGCCCTGGTTTACACCGCGTGGGGGCCGTGGACGTTGCTGCTGTTCATCATCCCCATCTTCCTCGCCCGGGATACGTTCAAGGTCTACGTCGAGATGAAGGAGGCGCACATCAACACCGTTGCCGCCCTGACCTCGGCCATCGACGCCAACGATCCCTACACGCACGGTCATTCCTACCGCGTCTCGCGGTACGCGCTGCGCCTGGGGCGCGCCCTGGGATTGCCGGCGCGCGACCTCGAGATACTGGAGTACGGAGCCCTGCTCCACGACATCGGCAAGATCGCGATCGAGCACGAGATCCTGCTCAAGAAGGAGCGCCTGAGCGACCAGGAATTCCTCACGCTGAAGCAGCACCCGACCATCGGCGCGGACATCGTGGAGAACCTGAAGTTTCTGAGGGAAGCGGCCCTCCTGGTGCGGTATCATCACGAGCAGCCGAACGGGCGGGGTTACCCCGAAGGCCTCGAGGGAGACGAAATCCCGATCGGGGCGAGGATCATCCTGGTCGCGGACGCATTCGACGCCATGACGTCGGATCGCCCGTACCGCAAGGGCCTCCCGATCGACCGCGTCGTCGACCAGTTCCGCAAGCACCGCGGCGCACAGTTCGACAACGAGATCGCGGGCGTGCTCGTCGATCTGGTGGAACGGAACGAGTTCCCGCTGATCGTGGAGAACGACCCGACGACGGCCATCTACGAATCCCTTCAAGAGCGGCTGTGACCGGCGCGCGGCGCGTGCCGCGGCCGCATGGAGAGTGAAGAAAGACATGCGTTACCGGGATTCCGGTGTCGACATCGACAAGGCCAACGAGGCGACGCGCGAGATCGCGAAGCTCGTCAGGCAGACGTGGGGGGAGTCGGTGCTCTCGGAGATCGGGCACTTCGGCGGTCTGTTCCGCATGCCGGACGAGTACCGCCAGCCGGTGCTGGTGAGCAGCATGGACGGGGTCGGCACCAAGCTGCTGGTTGCGCGCATGGCGCGGCGGTTCGACACCGTGGGCCAGTGCCTGGTGAACCACTGCGTCAACGACATCCTGGTCCAGGGCGCGCGGCCACTGTTCTTCCTCGACTACGTGGCGGCGGGAAAGCTGGATCCGCAGACGGTGGTCAGTCTGGTGTCCGGGCTGGCGCGGGCATGCCGCGAGAACGGCTGCGCGCTGATCGGCGGCGAGACGGCCGAGATGCCCGGCCTCTATCAGGGCGAGGACTTCGACCTGGCCGGCACCATCGTCGGCATCGTGGACCGCGAGGCGATCGTCGACGGCTCGGGCATCGCTCCCGGCGACGTCGTCTTTGCGCTTCCGTCGAACGGCCTGCACACCAACGGCTTCTCGCTGGCGCGCCGCGTCGTGTTCGACACGCTCGGACTCGACGTGGATTCGGAGGTGGAGGAGCTGGGGGGTACCGTTGCCGACGAGCTGCTGCGCGTACACCGGTCGTACCTCGCGCCGGTGGCCGGGATCGCCGAACACGCGACCGTCAAGGGACTCGCCCACATCACGGGGGGCGGCATCCTCGAGAATCTGCCCCGAATCCTCCCGCGCGGCTGCGCGGCGCGCATCGAGAAGGGGGTGTGGCCGGTTCCGCCGGTGTTCGCGTGGATCGCGCGCGCGGGCGACGTGGTCGAGGGGGAGATGTACCGCGTCTTCAATATGGGCGCGGGTATGCTCGTCGTGGTTTCCGCGGATGACGCAACGCGGGTTCCCGCCCGCGCCGGCGGTCTCGATGTCTTCCGGGTGGGAGAGATCGTCCGGGGAGACCGCTCGGTGACGCTCGTCTGAGCGTCCCGGGGCTCAGGGCAGCACCGCGAGTCCCACACGCTCGTTCGACCCCGCGTCCGAGAAGTCGTCCGGGTTCCCGGACGGCGAGAACTCCACCAGATTGTCGGAGCCGATGTCATAGACCAGCATGACGTCGTTCAGCGTATCCAGCGTGTAGAGAAATCCCGTGCCCAGCGTGCGGTCGATGGCAAGGTCGTTCTGCTCGCCCGCCGCCGCCCCCGCGCCGCGGCGCGTGAAGAAGTCCACCGCCGTGGTCTTCGTCCCCGCCGACGTCACGCGGACCAGCGCCTTGGTATTGGTCGATTCCACGAGGATGTACACCGACCCGTCGCTCGCGACCACCATGCCGCGCGCCCCGCTGGCCTCGTCACCGGTCAGAGACGCGACCGTCTCGGTCGGGCCCGTCTTCGTGTAGCCGTCGAGGGGCACGCGGCGCAGCGAGTTGTCTCCCAGGTAGATGAAGTACAGCGCGCCCGTCGCCGGGTCTGCGGCGACGGCGTCGCCGTTGGTGGCGTCGGGAAGCGTGCCCGAGAACGTCGCATCCTCGTAGCGGGTGAGTGTGTCGCGGCAGCCGACCGTGAAGGGGCCGAACTCGTCGCATCCTCCCAGCACGCCCGACGGGGTCATGGTGATCTCGCTGCCCAGGTACGAGACCAGGGAGGCGAAGTGCGTGAAGGTCTTGTCGGGTGCAATCCGAATGATCTCGTGGATGGCGGGGCCCTGCGTCCAGGCCACGTAGAAGTCGCCGTGCGCCGAGAAGGCGCAGTCGCGGGCGACGTTGATCAGGATGTCCTCATCGAAGCGGCTGAAGAGGCCGGCGGCGAACTCCGAGCCCGGGAAGTCGGGGTGAAGCTTCACCACGCCGACGCGCTGCAGGCTGCCCAGCGCGGTCAGCCCCGAGTGTCTCGTGAGGAGGAAGAGATCGTGGGCCGGGCTGAACGTGCGCACGAACGCGGGATCTTCCTCCGGGCAGTAGAAGTCCGAGGCGGTGGCCTGCACGTCGACGGCGAGTGTGGGATCGGCGGCCACGTAGATACGAGCACGGTTCGTCCCGGTCGCGTCTCCCAGGGTCCAGCGCACGGACGTGAGGCCGTCTCCCGAGGCCGTGGCGGAGGTGCGCGACAACGATCCGCCGCCCTCGAGGATCTTGAAGTAGACCAGCTGGCCCGCCGCCGGTGTGCCGTCGGAGAGCGTCACCTTGACCACCACCGGGTCCTCGACCTCGGTGCCCTTCCTGGTATACTGCCCGTCGCCGGACACCAGCGTGATGCGGCCCGGTGTCGGCGTCGGCGCCGCGTCGTTCTGGCAGGCGGCGAACGCGAGGACCGCCACGGCGGCCGGGGCGAGACGAAGGAGTGCGCGCTTCATCGACGGGGAGTGTTGCACGGGCATGCGTTCATTCCTCACATTGTTGAGTGGAACTCACAGGGGCGGGTCTTCCTGCGGGGCGCGGTCGTGGGGCGACCGCTCGGTCCCGCGCCGACAGAGTGATCACAGGGACGATAACACCCGGGCACGGCCGGGTCAATCGGAGCAAGGAGAGTTGGAATGAAACGAGTCATCGTTCCCCTCGCCGAGGGGTTCGAAGAGATTGAGGCGGTCACCGTCATCGATATCCTGCGGCGCGTCGGTGTCGAGGTCACGGTGGCGGGTGTCGGGGGCGACCGGATCACCGGTTCCCACGGCATCTCCGTCTCCTGCGACGCGCGTATCGAATCGGTCGACCCGGCGCGGGCGGACGCCATCGTGCTGCCCGGTGGGATGCCCGGGGCGCGCCACCTGCGCGACAGCGATCGCGTGCGCGAGCTCGTGACCGGCATGTCGGCGTCGGGAAAACTGGTCGCCGCCGTGTGCGCCGCGCCCACCGTTCTGGCCGCATGCGGCGTCACCGACGGACGGCGCGCCACCAGCCACCCGGCCCACGCGGCGGAGATGGGTGGGTGTCGCTACGAGGAAACGCCCGTGGTGGAGGACGGCAACATCATCACGAGCCGGGGCGCGGGCACCACGATCGAGTTCGCCGCCGCCGTCGCCGCGCGTCTCGTGGGCGCGGATGCGGCGCGCGAGGTGCTGAAACGGATCCAGTACGCCGCCGCGCGCCCATCGTAACCGCCGCGGAGCCGACGCCCGCCTACTGAAACATCTCGTCGACGTCGACGATCTTCGACGCCTCGCGGTTCACGTTCAGCTTGTAGACGGAAACCGCCTTGTCTTCCGCCAGAACGTCCGCGGCCATGCCCTCCGCCTCGTAGGTGATCGGTGACGGCTGATTGGTGATGAGGTCTTTGAGGAACCCGTCCGCGTCCTTCGTCACCACCGCCACACGCAGGTTCTGATAGTTCAGGTGGCGCCGGATGGCCGCGTTCACCTGGTCCACCGTCAGCGCGCCGAGCTTCTGCGGGAGGGTCGCGATGAAATCGTCGATCCCGTAGAAGCGCGAATCCATCATGTACCCGAGACGCCGGCTCTGGTCCTGGGCCCACAGCTTGCTGTAGTTATCGAGGAACGTCCGCGTCTTCTCCAGGTCTTCCTGCGACATTCCATCGCGCACCAGCCGTTCGAGCTCGAACAGGGCCAGGCGCACCGCGAAGTGGCGGTGCTGGGGCTGGACGGGTCGTATCCAGATCGAGAAGTACTGCTGGCTGCGTGTGATGTTCGTGATCGGGAACGTCGTGCCTCCGTCCTGCACGAAGTGCTCGATGTAGGAGTAGTCGCCGTAGTTGAGGCCGCGGACCTCCCGCATCCGGTTCATGAGTCGCCCGTTGAAGGTGCGGTGCTCACCCAGGTAGGAGTTTGCGATGAGGAGCGGATAGAAGTCGGCGTCGGCCCTGGTGACGTCGATGGGGTATCCCATCGAAATAGCCGTGGCCCGGCAGTCCTTCTCGATCGCCATCACCTCGATATTGTGGATCGCGGCCGGCGTTCCGAGCGCCGGATGCTCCGGCGCGCCGGCCGGGAGCGCGTCGAGGGCGCCGGTAACGCGCTCGACCAGGGACGCCGGATAACCGCCCGCGATGCCGACGATCAGGTTATCGCGCGTGAATACGCGCGCGTACTGTTGCTTGACGTCGTCGAGGGTGATCGACTGGAGCGAGGACACCAGCCCCGAATTGGGAGCGCCGTACGGTGTCCCCGCATACATGAATACGCCCAGGGCCTCCTTGCCGAGCTCTTCGTCGTTGGCGCCACGAAGCGTGTTGGCCACGTAGTTGATCTGCCGCGTCTTGATGCGCTCGAAATCGCTCTTGTCGAATCGCGGCTCGAGGAGCATTTCGGTGAGCAGGGAGACATACGCGTCCAGATTGTCGATGTGCGTCGTGCCGACGAACGTGGTGACTTCCTTGTCCACGACCGCGTGGACCGACGCGGCCATCGGGTAGAGCATCTCGGTGATCTCTTCGTACGTGTGTTTCTTCGTGCCGGCGTCGGCGAGCATCGACGCCGTCAGCCGCGTCAGGCCTTCCTTGCCCGCCGGATCGTCCACGGCGCCGGTACGGAACTGGATGCGGAACGTCACCAGCGGCGACGTGCGAATCGGGAGCAGCACGGTCGGAATACCGGTCCGCTGCGGCCGGACGTGGCTGGGAATGGTCATCATGACGGCGACCGCCAGGGACAGGGTGAGAACTCGATGGATCCTTGTTGCACGGGTCATCGCGCACCTCCGGTGAGCGTCACCACGGTGCTCCGCGCCCGGGTGAGATACGTCGCCGCCGCGTGCTCGAGGTCTTCCTTCGTGACCTCATCGTAGCGGCGGTACATTTCGTTGACGGAAGCCGGGTCGCCCGTCAGCCCGATGAAGAACGTCAGGTGGCGTGCCACCGAGCGGGCCGTGTCGAGCGACATGGCGAACGAATAGCGGATGTTGGACTTCACCGCGGCCAGCCGGGCGTCGTCGACGGGCTGTGAGGCGGCCGTCTCGGCGGCGGCGTAGATGCGATCGCGGATCTCTTCCAGCGGCACTCCGTCCTTCACCTTCGCGTATACCAGAAAGAGCCCCGGGTCGCGTCGCGACGGCACGTACACCGACAGCTCGTCCACCTTCTGCTCTCGAACCACGAGGTCCTTGTAGAGTTCGCTGGTCGGCTCGAAGTAGAGCTCCGCCAGGATGTCCAGGGCCGCGCTCTCCCGGTCGGCGGTGCTGAACGCCGGCATCTTGAACGCGACCGCGACGTACGGGAGCGTGGCGTTGTCCCAGTCGATGTGCGCGCTCCTGGGTTCGGTCTGCTCGGGCTCGCGGGGAATATCCGGCGTGTACGGGGGCGCGTTCCACGGGCCGTAGTACTTGCGGACGAGATCGTAGGTGCGGTCCGGATCGATATCGCCCACGATCAGGAGCGTGCAATTGGTCGGCGTGTAGTAGCGTTTGAAGAACTCCAGGCTGTACGCGTAGTTGTTGGGCATGTCCTTGATATCTTCGAGGAAGCCCATCGTCGTGTGCTTGTACGTATGGGTCGTGTAAGCGGTGTCGCGGACCTTCTCGTAGAGCTTGTTCTCGGGGTCCGAGTAGTTCTTGTTGTACTCGCCGAGCACCGCCTTGGCCTCCTGCTTGAAATCGGACTCGGTGTACTTGAGGTTCCGGAACCGATCCGACTCCACGTCGATCACCTTCTCCAGGCCGTCCTTGCCGAACAGGCAGTGGTACACGGTGACGTCGTCCGAGGTGTAGGCGTTGATGTCCGCACCCAGCTCGCGGAACAACTCGTTGAAGGCCTCGCTCGAGAAGCGGTCCGTGCCGCGGAACATCATGTGCTCGAAGAAATGGGCGTAGCCGGAGCGCCCCGGCTCCACCTCGTTGCGGGATCCGGCCCGGACGATGGTGTAGTACGCCACGATCCCCGGGCTGTCGAAGGGCACCATGACTGTCTTGAGCCCGTTGTCGAGCGTCCGGACGACCGGCGTGTAGGGGAAGATGTCCTTTGCCATCGCACCTCCGGGGACGAGCGCGATCAGCAGTCCCGCGGCCACGCTTCGCCGCGCGAGGTCACCCGCGTCCGTCAAGAACTCACGACACCGCACTGTAAGGCTCATGTTACACTCCTAACTATCTATTTTATAACGTGTTATCGGTCGAGGCCGCCGCGCCCTTGGGGTGCAGTGTCCGGTCTCCCTGACACTTCCGACCCGGTGCGAGCGGGGAATCGATGGCCCTTTCCGGAAATTTCCGGGAATAACAGGTTGTCATAAAATACGTTACGCATTCAGCCGGAATTACGGGCCCTGTTGGTACACCGATTGCCATTGCAAGTAGTCACAAGGCCAATGCTGAAACGGTACGAAACAGCCTGACCCAGCACAGGCCCGCAGTGAAGGAAGACAAACACCACGGGAGGTTGACCAATGCGTTACGCAGTCCTTTCGAATCTGGGCCTCATCCTCAGTGTGCTCGCCGTTTTCGGAAAGAGCGTCTGGGGCGTCATGGGCCAGAGCGTGTGGGGAAACAGCACCTGGGGCAAGTAGTCCCCTCTGGACCCTGAGAGCGAAGTTCTACTTATAGCCCAAAGTGACCCGGACTTCAACGCGGGGGCGTGGGTCCGGGTCCCGGAAGAGGTCGGCGGCAGCCGATTCAGGTGCGAAGCGAAACACTGACGTGGGTTATGCGACCCATGCCGGGGAGAACCCACGAGAAGGGCCCGTCGCGAGGCGGGCTCTTCGTCTTGTGGGCGCGGGGTGTGGTACGATACCGTTGAGGTTGCCATGAGCCCCAGGCCCCGAAAATCACCCCCGCCCGGGACAGACCCCCTGGCCGAGTTCCGCGCCGTCGACAAGGAGTTGCGGGGCTCCCGGCCGTCCGAAACCGATCCCGCCCCCGCGGACGCCGGGGCCGCACCGGACAGCCGCCGGTACGACGACCTGCTCGACGTGGCCGTCTCGCTGACGTCCACCCTGGACCTCCGGGACATCCTCAATAACATCGTCGACGGGATCATCCGCGTCACCGACAGCGAGCGCGGCTTCCTGCTGCTGCGCGAGGGGGACGGTGCCTTTTCGACCTATACCGGTCGCTACCGCGACCGCCGCGAGTGGGACGAGCGGGCCGCCCGCGAGTTCAGCCAGACGATCGTCAGCCGCGTCATCGAGACCCATGAGCCGTTCGTCGGCTCCGACATCGCGAAGATCGACGATCTCGCCACCCGCGAGAGCATCCAGGCGCACCGGATCCGGTCGGCCGTGTGCCTGCCGCTGCTCTACAAGGATTCCCTGATCGGCATCATCTACGCGGACAGCGGGTTCGTGATTCCACCCTTCCTCGAGTCCGACCGGTCCATCCTGCGCGCGTTCAGCGCACAGGCGGCACTCGCCGTCGAGAACAGCCGCCGCCACGGCGAGCTGCTGGACCGGCGCGAGCGCCTGGAACAGCAGAACGTGTCGCTGCGCCAGCAGCTGTCCCACGAGGTGACGCTGGGCGAAGCGATCAGCCGCAACCGGCGGATGCTGGAGGCCTTCGACACGGTCGAGAGACTGGCGCCCCGCGAGCTCTCGGTGTTGATCGAGGGCGAGACCGGTACGGGCAAGGAGCTCCTCGCGAAGGCCATCCACGACAAGAGTGCCCGGCGGGACGGGCCGTTTCTCCCCGTCAACTGCGCGAGCATCCCGGAAGCGCTGGCGGAGGACTACTTCTTCGGGCACATCCGGGGCGCGTTCACCGGGGCGGACCAGGATCGCCCCGGGGTCTTCGAAAGTGCGGATCAGGGAACGGTGTTCCTCGACGAAGTCGGGGACATGCCCGCGGCCATCCAGCCCAAGCTCCTGCGCGTGCTCGAGAGCGGCGAGGTTTCCCGGGTGGGCGAGGTCGGCCGTGTCCGCAAGGTGGACGTCCGCGTGGTCGCCGCCACCAACGTGGATCTCAGGGGGGCGGTGAAGGAGGGGAAGTTCCGCGAGGACCTGTATCATCGCCTCGGCGTGGCGAGGATCGTGCTCCCGCCGCTGCGCGAGCGACGCGAAGACATCGTCCTCCTGGCCGAGCTCTTCCTCAAACAGCTCGCGAAGGAGAGCGGCGAGCCGCCCACCCGGTTGTCGCAGGACGCGCGCGCCTTCCTGGCGGCGCAGGAATGGACCGGGAACGCGCGCGAGCTCAGGAGTGCGGTGAGGACCGCGGCCGCCTACCAGGACGAGAACCATGTCATTCACGCCGCCGCGCTGGAGCGTTTCGCGCGCGACGACAGGGCGACGCGCCACACCGCGGGGCGGGACGCGCCGCTCCACGATCTGATGGCCGAGTTCGAGAAGGCACTGATCGAGGAAGCGCTGGCGAAGAACGACAACAACGTCAGCGCGGCCGCACGGAAACTGAAGATCAGCCGCCAGCAGCTTCACCACAAGATCAAGACCTACGGAATCCAGTTCCGCGACGAGTGACGCGGCGCGCAGTCGCCGTCCGGAGTCAGCGCGCGGCGGCGCGCGCCAGCCGGGCCCGCAGCCGGGGCAACAGTCGCGAGCGACGGACGCTGACCAGCGTCCACAGGAGGAACGCCGCCGTGCAGGCGACGCCGATCCAGGAGTGGGCCGCGCCGTCGGTTGGGGCGGTGGTCGCGGACAACGCCGCCACACCCGGAATCCGGTCGAGGAGCGCGCCGAGGGCGATGCTGGTGGCGACGATCGCGACCAGGTAGCCCGCCGTGATCCGCGCCCCGAACTCGCCGCGCAGGATCACCAGGCTCGCCACGTTCGTGGCCGGCCCGGCGAGCAGGAACACCATCGCGGCGCCGGGGCTGACACCACCCGCGATCAGGCCGGCCGCGATCGGCGTCGAGGCCGTGGCGCACACGTAGAGCGGTGCCGCCACGGCGACCATCGCGACGTACGACAGCAACGTGCCCCCGCGGATCGATCCCGCGTCCACACCGGGGAGCCACACGGCGAGGGCGGCGGCCAGCACGATGCCGAGCATGAGCTGCGGGACGATATCGTCGAACACCTCGATGAAACCCTGTCGAAAGGCGCGCCGCCACCACGGTGGGCGGTGCGCCGGTTCGACGCGCGGCGACGGCTCCGGATCGGGCGGGCCGGCCGCCCCCGCCGGTGCGCGCCGCGCCTGCCGCCTCTCCAGCCAGCGCACGAACAGCCCCGTCGCCAGCGCGCCCGCGATCGCCGCGACGGGGCGGTACACCGCCACCACCGGTCCGATCAGCGCGAACGTCAGGAGCACCGAGACGATATCGGTCTCGGGGACCGAGACCAGAAACGACGCCGTCGTTCCCTTGCCCGCGCCCCGGCGCCGCAGCGTCATGGCCGCGGGCAGAACGCTGCACGAGCACAGCGGCAACGGCGCGCCGACCAGCGCGGCCATGAAGACGGGGCGGACGCCGGAGCCGGTCAGGCTCGCGGTGAGGCGCGGGTAGCGCGTCAGCAGGACGTGGATGACGCCGGCGAGCGCGAAACCGAGCAGCAGGTACGGTGACGACTCGTTCAGAATGCGAATAGTGGATTCGAGCAGCTCTCTCATCGTGTCGCAGCTATCAAGATGAATATACCAGCCCCGGCCCCTTGCCGCCCCTTGCAACGCCCCCGAAAAGAAGCGCGCCGCGCCCGGGATTGCCGGATGCGGCGCGCTCGATCGTACCGAACGATGAACCGGCGGCCGGTCAGAATCCGCGGGCGATGACCGGCGCGAACACCAGCGATACCACCGCCATGAGCTTGATCAGGATGTTCATCGACGGACCCGACGTATCCTTGAACGGATCGCCCACCGTGTCGCCGACGACGGCGGCCTTGTGGGCGTCGGAACCCTTGCCCCCGTGCGCGCCCTCCTCGATGTACTTCTTGGCGTTGTCCCACGCGCCGCCCGAGTTGGCCATGAAGATGGCGAGCAGCACACCGGTCGCGGTCGCCCCGGAGAGGAAGCCGCCCAGCGCCTCGGGTCCGAGGCCGAAGCCCACGGCGAGGGGCGCGATGACGGCCAGCAGCCCCGGCACGATCATCTCGTGCAGGGCACCGCGCGTGGCGATGGTGATGCACGTCTGGACGTCGGGCTCCGCCTTGCCCTCGAGCAGGCCCTTGATCTCGCGGAACTGGCGGCGAATCTCGATCACCATCTTGTTGGCCGCGCGTCCCACGGCCTCCATGGTCAGGGCGGCGATGAGGAACGGAACCATCGCACCCAGGAGGAGGCCGATGACGGTCGTGGCCTTGGTCAGGTCGATCGATTCCAGTCCCACCGTGTGCTGATAGGCGGAGAAGAGGGCGAGCGCGGTCAGCGCCGCGCTGCCGATCGCGAATCCCTTGCCGATGGCGGCCGTGGTGTTGCCGATCGAGTCGAGCTTGTCGGTCACCTTGCGCACTTCCGGACCGGCGTGGCTCATCTCCGCGATGCCGCCGGCGTTGTCGGCGATGGGACCGTACGAGTCGGTCGACATCACGATGCCGATGGTGGAGAGCATGCCGACGCCCGCGATGGCGATGCCGTAGAGTCCCTTCATCTCGAACGAGATCCAGATGGCGGCGGCGATGGTGAGAAGCGGCGCCACCGTGCTCTTGAAGCCGACGGCGAGCCCCGTGATGATGTTGGTCGCGACACCGCCCTCCGCGCTGGAGTCGGCGATCTGTATGACGGGTTTTCCCGCCGTGTAGTACTCCGTCTCCTTGGCGATGACGAGGCCGCAGAGCAGGCCCACGATGACCGACCAGTACACGTTGATGTCGCCCACGACCGCGCGCGTCACGAAGAAGCTGCCGATGATGAAGATGATGCCGGTGGTGTAGGTCGACCAGTTGAGCGCCGCCATCGGGTTCATCTTCTTGTAGAGGTTCATCGACCAGATGCCGAGGACCGACGCCACCAGCCCGACCGACACGAGCGCGATCGGCGCCACCATGTAAGGAAGCGGGTTGGAGAACGACGCCGCGATGGCGATGGCGGCGATCACCGAGCCGACGTACGACTCGAACAGATCGGCGCCCATGCCCGCGGTGTCGCCCACGTTGTCACCGACGTTGTCGGCGATCACACCCGGGTTGCGCGGGTCGTCTTCGGGGATGCCCGCTTCCACCTTGCCGACCAGGTCGCTGCCGACGTCGGCGCTCTTGGTATAGATGCCGCCGCCGACGCGCGCGAACAGCGCGATGCTGGAGGCGCCCATGGCGAACCCGTTGATCGTTATGGGCGCGTTGGCCGGGTCGTGCCTGAGCAGGAAGAACGCGACGCCGAGGCCGATCAGCCCCAGCGACGCCACCGTCAGGCCCATCACCGATCCGCCCAGGAACGCCACCGCCAGGGCCTGGGGAGCGCCGCCTTCCTTGGCCGCGTGGCACGTGCGCGGCGCGCAGCGTGTGGAGGCCTCCATGCCGTACCAGCCCGCCGTCATCGAGCACAGCGCGCCGCCGAGGTAAGCGATTCCGGTCTTGATGCCGAGGACGGTGGACAGCGCCGTAAAGACGATGACCATGAAGATAGCGATGATCGCGTACTCCCGTTTGAGAAAGGTCATCGCACCCAGGTGAATACGTCCCGCGATCTTCTGCATGGTCTCGTTTCCGGGGGAGTGGCGGTTCATGGACACGTAGTTCACCGTGGCCATGACCATCCCGAACACCCCCAGAAAGGGAATGGCGAGGATCAAGCTGTCTAGCATCGAATCGGCCTCCTTGAGCGGTTTTCGGTCCTCGACGACTCCGGCGGGAAGCGTCGGTTTCGGATCATCGTTTTTCCGTGAGCGTTGATGGCGCGCGAGGGTGTGACGTAACGTCGGTTCGTGAGTGCGTCGGATCTCTGCGCGGCGCGCGCCGTCCGGGCCGGCGCCGAGACTTTTGTCCGCGGAGTGTAGTCGAGGGGTCCGCGGGGGTCAAGACCCAAGCGCCCCGCACAATCCATTGGCGCCTTGTCGATTATGCGCGCCGGCGCCGCCGCTTCGCGGACCCCGGGGTCCGCTTCCGGGGACGTCTCGACGGGGTCTCGGCGGCGAGGGACTCCTTGAGCACCTCGAGGAACTTGTGGTTCGCCCGGGGGAACGCGTACTCCGCCGTCTCCTCGGGGAGGATCCAGCGATACTCGGTAGGACCCCGCAGCGCCACCTTCCCGCCGGTGTACCGGCAGCGGAACACGTCGATCTCGACGCGCAGGTGCGAGTAGGCGTGGCGGACGCGGGTCAGGCGGTCTCCCACGTCGACGTCCAGGTCCACCTCCTCCTTGATCTCGCGGGCGCACGCCGCTTGCGCGCTCTCGCCGTCCTCGATCTTGCCGCCGGGGAACTCCCAGAGCCCGCCGAGCATCGCGTCTTCGCGGCGGCGTGTGATGAGCACGCGGCCGTCCCGGCTCACGACGCCGACGGCGATGTGCTGCGTGGGCACGGCGCGGCGCGCGTCGCGGACCGGAAACGCGGCCGGGTCGCCGAGAGAGAGTGCGCGGCACGACGCCGCGACCGGACACGCCCCGCACAGGGGCGAGGCGGGCCGGCACACGACCGCCCCGAGCTCCATCATGGCCTGGTTGAAATCGCCCGGGTGACTTCGATCGAGCAGGCGTTGGGCGTTCTCGCGCACGGCGCGCGTTCCCGCGGGCCGGTCGACGGATTCGGCCAGGGCGACCAGGCGCGCGACCACGCGCTTGACGTTGCCGTCGACAACCGCCAGCGGCGCGTCAAAGGCGATGCTGGGCACGGCGGCCGCGATGTAGTCGCCGACCCCGGGAAGACTGCGGAACACGGCCGGCTCGCGGGGGACGGCGCCGCCGTGCTCCGAGACCACGCGGCGCGCGGCGGCGTGCAGGTTGCGCGCGCGCGCGTAGTATCCCAGACCTTCCCAGCGCTTGAGCACCTCGTCGAGCGGTGCGCGCGCCAGGGACTCGATATCCGGGAAGCGTTCGAGAAACCGCGCGTAGTAGGGAATCACCGTGGCGACCTGCGTCTGCTGCAGCATCACCTCGGATACCCAGATGCGGTACGGGTCGCGCGTTCGACGCCACGGAAGGTCGCGGTGGGAGCGCCGGTACCAGTCGAGCAGGCGGCTCGTCAGGGGGGCGTTGGCGGAGCTCCGGGACCGTGCCACGCGACTAGGAGCGGAAGATCGTCGACTCGCGGCGGAACCACTGCGCCGACACGAACAGGCTTACGAAGGCAAGGGTGATGAGCGACAGATAGACGACCGCGAGATAGTCGGGGCGCATCGTGCCGGCGATGATCTCCCGGGTGGCGAGCGACACGTTGAGCACGGGGACCAGCGCCGTGGCGTAGCTCATCTCCACGCCCGGGATGAGTCCGATGGCCGCGGGCACGATGATGGCGATGTTGAGCGGCGTGATGAGGCTCTGCGCCTCGCGGAACGAGCGCGCGGTGAACGAGATCGACAGCAGGATCCCCGCCAGGAATACGGTCAGCGGCAGGAGCAGGCTCAGCACCAGCAGGATCGTCTTCCAGCCCAGGATCTTGACGATGATGTTCATGAACTCGGGCGGGATCTCGGACGACGCGCGGATGGCGATGTAGAGTCCGATGATGGAGACGGTCGCCGACACCAGCCCGGAAAGAACCACGACGCCGAACTTGCCGAGCAGGATGTGGAAGCGGTTGACGGGCGCCGTCAGCAGCGTCTCCATGGTGCCGCGCTCCTTCTCTCCCGCTCCCAGATCGATGGCCGGGTACATCGCGCCGACAAAACAGAAGATGATAAACATGTAGGGCAGCATGCCCCCCACCGACTTGCCGACGCGCTCCTCCATGCTGGCCACGTTGTGGTCCTCGAGGGCTACGGCGTCGACGATCGACGGGTCCATCTCCAGCCGGACGAAGCGTTCGTCCAGGATCTCGCGCTCGAAACTGTCGATGGTCTCGCGCAGGCGGTCCTGGACGATGGTGCGGTCGTCCGTCGACTTGAAGTAGAAGTCGATGCGGCCCGGCTTCATCTCCGCCACGGCGTCGTCGAAATCGGGCGCGACCACGAACAGGCCGTCGAGGCTGTCGGCGCGCACGAGCGCAGTGGCCTGGTCGCGCGACAGTCCCGTCACGATCTCCACGTCGCCGCGGTCGCCGAGCATGGCGACGAACCGGGCTGCGTTGCCGTCGCTCAGGCAGGCCACGCGGAGCTTCTTGGACCGCGCCTTGTCCGCCTGCGACCTCTCCACCGAGAACATCACCCGGAACAGCAGCGGGAACAGGAGCAACGGGAGCACAATCATGAACATGATCGTCCGGCGGTCGCGGAGAATGTCGATCAGCTCCTTGCGGAAGACCGTGACGATGGTTCTCATACGCCGGCCGCCTCCACACGGCGAATGAACTCGTCCTCGAGCGTGGGGGCCTGCATCTGTGAGCTGAACTCCTGGTAGGTGCCGTTGAAGAGAAGCTGCCCGCGATGGATGAGCGCCAGGTCGTCGGACAGCAGGTTGACCTCGCTGAGACGGTGCGTCGAAAAGAGCACGGTCTTTCCGTTGTCGCGCGCGCGGCGGATGAGGTCGACGATGGCTCGGGACGCGACCACGTCGAGCGCTGCGGTCGCCTCGTCGAGAACCAGGACGCCGGGGTCGTGGATCAGCGTGCGCGCGATGGAGACCTTCTGTTTCATGCCCGTCGAGAGCTTCCCGATGCGGCGGTCCGCGAATCCGCCCATGTCGAGCGCGCCGAATATCTCGTCTCTCCGGCGGGCGAACTGATCGCGGGGGACCCCGTGCAGGTCGGCGACGTAGCGAACCAGCTCGGAAGCCGTCAGGCGATCATAGAGTTGCGTGGATCCGGTGAGAAAGCCGAGCGACGCGCGAACGCGCTCGGGCTCGCGCACCGTATCGTGGTGGTTGACGGCGATGGTTCCGGCGGTGGGCCGCAACATGGTCGCGATCATGCGCAGTGTTGTGGTCTTGCCCGCGCCGTTGGCGCCCACGAGCGAGAATACGCGGCCGGGCTGGCAGGTGAAGGTCAGTCCCGCGACGGCGTCGACCGAGTCGCCCTGGAACCCGCTTCCCATCTCGCGTTTCTGCTGCCGGGAGAGCTTGAAAGTCTTGAAGACGTCGCGCACTTCGATCATGGCGCGAGAGGATAGCAGGGGAGTGTGCCCGGCGCAAGCGCGGCGCGGCGGGCGCGGCGACGCATCATCGTTCGGCCTCGGGGTCCCACAGATGGCGGGACAGCACGGCGCGGCCGTTTCGGAATGTCACTCCTTCGGCTTCCAGCAGCCGGCGCTGGTCGCGCTCGCCGGACGGTTCCTCCCGCGCGCTGATCCGGCCCTGCGCGTTGAGCACGCGGTGCCAGGGGAGATCGGCGTCGTCGGGGGCGGCACGGAGCGCCCGGCCCACCATGCGCGCGTGGCGCGGAAACCCGGCCGCGGCGGCGATGCGCCCGTAGGTGGTGACGTACCCGCGCGGGATACGCGAAATCACGGCGTAGATCAGGTCGTATTTCTCGAGGGCATCCACGGGCCGTTCGGCGCGAGGGGAAACGGGCACTACTTGAGCAGGACCATGCGCGAGGATTCCGAGTGCGTACCGGCTACGAGCCGCGCGAAGTACACGCCCGACGCGACGCGCGCACCCGATTCGTCGACCCCGTCCCATCGCGCGTCGTGCGCGCCGGCGGATTCGACGTCGTGGACGAGCGTGCGGATCCGCCGCCCGCGGGCGTCGTACACCGACAGGGTCACCGGCATGCGCTGGTTGAGCTCGTAGGAGATCGTCGTCGACGGGTTGAACGGATTGGGGTGGTTGCCGGCCAGGCGCGCGACCGGCGGGCCCGCACCGTCGGCGACCGACGTGGCCGGAGGCGTGAAGCCGTCCACGGAGAAGA
>CAZCQM010000048.1:0-16791 GCA_964500785.1 uncultured bacterium | reverse complement strand
CGACCCGGATCCGGACATCACCGACGACGCCCCGGATTGTTTCGGTCTGGGCGAAACCACGGTGACGTTCACGGCGACGGATGCGGAGAACCTGACCGATCAGTGCACGGCCAAGGTCACGGTGCAGGATACGACGCCTCCGGAGATCGATGTCGTCCTCGACCGGGACGTCCTGTGGCCGCCCAACCACAAGATGGTGGAAGTGTGCGCCATGGTGACGGTCACCGACATCTGCGATCCCAACCCCACGTTCGTTCTCTACGACGTGACGTCGGATGAGCCCGACAACGGCAAGGGTGACGGCAACACCACCGACGACATCCAGGGCGACGGCATCGGGACGGCGGATCTGTGCATCAGCCTGCGCTCGGAGCGACAGGGAGGCAGCGATGGCCGCAAGTACACCATCATCTATGAGGCCATGGACATGTCGGGCAACACGGCATACGACACGGTATGCGTCCGCGTACCGCACGACCAGTCCGGCCACGCCATGGCGGCGATGGGGTACACCGCCGACGGGACACAGCTGGTGTCCAATGCAAACCGCGTCGCGCTCGTGATTCCGTCGCTGCCCGGGATGGACGCGACGGCCCTGGCGCCGGACCGCCTCTACCTCGGAAACACCCGTGGCGTGCTGGTTCCCGACGAGACGCATATCGCCGATATCAACGATGACGGGGAGCTGGACATGGTAGCCTTCTACCGGGGTGAGCAAGTGACATGGTTCCTGCGGCCCGAGGCCGGGACCGAAGAGGGGTCGGTCGTCAACGACCGTGGCGACGGACCAATCGGACTGCACTACGTGAGCCCCACCGGCGTGGACTACCTGGTGTCGAACATCTTCGATCTCGGCGAGCCCGTGGAGCTGCCGGGGGTCTGGGTCACCGACCCGCCGATCCCGGGCGCGCCGACGCCCGACACGCCGAAGTCGTACGATACGCGGATTGCGTCGGTACATCCCAACCCGTTCAACCCGCAGACGACGGTGGATTACGAGCTGTCGGAAGCGGCAAACGTGCGCATCGCGATCTACGATGTTCGTGGCTCGCTGGTACGGACCCTGGTGGACCGGCAGCTGGGCGCGGGGATGTACTCGGAGACGTGGAACGGCGTCGACGACGCCGGTCGTTCCGTGACGTCGGGGATCTACTTCGTGCGAATGATCGCGGGGACCCACACGGAGGTCCGCAAGATCGTGATGCTGAAGTAGCGGACTCGCGGATCGATTGATCCTTCGGAATCAGGCGGGCTCCCTTCGGGGAGCCCGCTTTCCGTTTCATGGGACCTCGCGATGCGCTATACTCCCGCGCTGATTCCCATGGAACACCAGAAACTCGGCAGCTACGAGATGATCGAGAAGATCGGCGCGGGAGGCATGGGCGAGGTCTATCGTGCCCGCGACACGCGTCTCGACCGGGATGTGGCCATCAAACTGCTGCCGCCCGCGTTCGCCGACGACCCCGAGCGGTTGAATCGCTTCGAGCGCGAGGCGCGCGTGCTTGCCTCGCTGAACCACCCCGGCATCGCGGCCATCTACGGGCTCGAGCGGGCCCAGGGCAAGACGTTCCTCGTGCTCGAGCTCGTGCCCGGCGACGATCTCTCGGTGCGTCTCGCGCAGGGCCCTTTGCCGGTGGACGAGGCGCTGCCGATCGCGCGCGACATCGCCGAGGCGCTGGAGTACGCGCACGAGCAGGGGATCGTGCATCGCGACCTCAAGCCCGCGAACGTGAAGATCACTCCCGAAGGCCGCGTGAAGGTGCTGGATTTCGGACTGGCCAAGGCGCTCGAGTCCGAGGACGGAACCGACCCGCGCCTGTCCCAGTCGCCCACGGTGCTCGCCAGCTCGCCGACGGTGGCGGGCGTGATCCTGGGGACGGCGGCGTACATGAGCCCGGAGCAGGCGCGCGGCAAGAGCGTCGACAAGCGCGCCGACGTGTTTGCGTTCGGGTGCGTGCTCTACGAGATGCTCACGGGCGTCCAGGCGTTCACGGGCGACACCGTGTCGGACACGCTCGCGTCGGTGCTCAAGACGCAACCCGACGCGGCGGTGCTCCCGGAGAACACGCCGCGCGCGATCCGCGACCTCCTCAAGCGATGCCTGGAAAAAGACGCGAAGCTCCGGCTGCGCGACATCGGCGAGGCGCGCATCGCGATCGACCACGCCCGGCACGCGGGCCCGGAGTCGGACGCGCCGGAGGGCGCGGAAACGGTCGTTCGGACCGGGGCCGCGCGCTTCCGCGCCAACCTGGTGTGGGGTGTCGCAACACTCGCCATCGTCGTCGCCACGGTGTTCCTCTCGCGGATGACGGTATCGCACACGGCCCCCGAGCCGATGCTGCGCTACACCATCGACGCCGCCGACCACCAGCCCGGGAGCACACTGAACTCGTGGAACATCGCCCTCTCTCCCGACGGATCCCGGATCGCCTACGTCGACCAGGGCAAGTTGTGGGTGCGCGAGCTCTCCAGGCTCGACGCCGTCGAGCTTCCCGGGACCGAGGGCGCGGCGATCCCGTTCTGGTCGCCCGACGGCACCCAGATCGGTTTCCTCGATGGGACCACGTTTCGCAAGGTTGGTCTGGACGGCGCCCGCCCCGCCACGATCAGCCGCGTGGGTGGCTCGTTCACCGGCGGCGCCGGGGCGTGCTGGACGGGCGACAACCGGATCGTGTTCTCGCGCGGCGGAGGCGGAATCAACGCCGTCTCGGCGCTGGGCGGAGAACCGAAGGAGATCCTGCCGGTTCGTCCCGACGTCGAGCAGGACATCCACGAACCGAGCGTGCTCCCCGACGGGCGCGGCATCCTCTTCGTCGGACATTCGCCGGGCGGGGGTGCGGTCACGATATGGCTCTACGCCGACGGCACGTACACGAACCTGGCCCACTACGGGGAAGGCCGCGCCTGGATGCCGCGGTACTCGCCGACCGGGCACATCGTTTACGGGCGGACCGGCGCCAACAGCGGCATCTGGGCGGTGCCGTTCTCGCTGTCCGAGCTCAAGACGACGGGCGAGCCCTTTCTCATCGCCGCCGAGGGCGCGGAAGCGTGGCCGGCGTCGAATGGAACGCTGCTCTACCGGCTGGGTGCGGCTCTGGGCCAGAGCGAACTGGTGTGGGTGTCCCGCCGTGGAGAGGTGGGCACGGCCATCGGCGACGCCGTGAGCGGCATCGGCCAGCCACGGTTATCGCCCGACGGACAGCGGTTGGCGGTGACGGTCTCCGAATCCGACAACGTCGACATCTGGATATTCGACGTCCACCGCGGCACGCGCACGCGACTCACGTTCGATCCGGTCACGGAGATCTTTCCCGAGTGGTCGTCGGACGGCGCATTCATCTACTACAACACCACCGCCGACCGCGGACAGATCATGCGCAAGGCGAGCGACGGCACCGGCGAGGCGCAGTTCATCACCCACGGCTTCGGTCCGTCGGTCTCTCGGGACGGGAAGTGGATGGCGTGGGACTATTCGGCTCGAGCCGGCAACACGGACGTCTACGCGGCACCGCTCCCGTTCGATAGCGCGGCCACACTCAAGCCGCTGATCGGGACGTCGGCCGCCGAGGAACGCGTCCGCATCTCCCCCCGCGGAGACTACCTGACCTACGTGTCGGACGAATCCGGGCGCGACGAGGTGTACCTCACCCGGTTCCCGTCCGGCGGCGGCAAATGGCAGGTGTCGGTGGACGGGGGAACCACACCCCGGTGGAGCAAGAGCGGCGGCCGGCTCTTCTACTGGGCCTCGCCCGATCTGATGGAAGTCGAAGTCGGGATGGAATCGGGGCGCCTCGCGCTCGGCAATCCCCACCGGGTGTTCAACCCGGACTCGAGCGGTCTGGCCGTCAACACCCTCAGCGCCTTCGGTGTCGAAGGAGAGGGAGACCGTTTCCTCATGACGCGCGCCGTCGGAGACGCGTCGCAGCATCGATCGATGCGCATGGTGGTCGTTCGGAACTGGCTGGCGGACTTCCGCGCGGTCGCCGCGAAGTAGACCCGGATCAGGACGCGGAGGGTGCGGCCAGAAGATAGGCCTGGAACCACTCGACCGTCGCGCGGGTCGCGTTTTCGAGCGCTTCGCTTGCGATCCGTCCGTCGTCGTACCCGTAGGTGTGACCGGTCAGCAGCCGGAGCAGCTTCTTGTCCGCTTTGATCGAGGGCGTGTCGTAGAAGCGGTAGGACTGCGCCACGGGAACGGTGGGGTCGTGCTCCCCGTGCACCGCCAGGTGGGGGATGGCCAGGTGTTCGGCGCGGTCGCCCACCATGTACCGTTCGCGGTTCGCGTCCAGGTCTTCCAAGAGCCCGAGTCCCAGCGCGAGTGACGTCCCGGTCGCGTAGTCGGTAAACCGCAGCTCACCCGTCTCCCGCCATTTCTTCCGCTGGCGCGCCGAGTAGCGAACCGGCTCCGCGAGCGCCGACCACGTGACCAGCGCCCGGATACCGGGCTGCTCCAGCGCTTCGACGATCGTCACCAGCCCGCCGCGGCTGTGTCCCCACAGGCCGATGGCGGCGTCGTCGGTGACGCCGAGCGCCGAGCGCCCGTCGCCGTGTATCCACGTGAGAACGCCGGTGAGGTCCTCGATCTCTCTTGCGATGGTGTTGGCTCTGAACAGGTCGAGCGACACCCACGTGTCGTCCTGGCTCAGGCGCGCCGTCCCGTCCTCCGGGACGCGGCCGTTGTGGGAGAAGTCGAGGACCAGGGCGCCGAACCCCTCCATCTGCAGGCGCATGGCGACCATGGGGATGAATCCCCATCGCCGGTGGCCCTTGAAGCCGTGGCACATGACGACGACGTGCGCCGCCGGCATGCTCCCGACGGTGGCGGGGGGATACCAGTCGGCGACCACGGGGTGCGCGTCGCCGGTGGGAATCTTCACGACGAAACGGGTTTGCATGGGACGAAACGCAGAGCAACGATAGGCAATTCCCGTTGTCATTGCAAGAGTTAGCCGTTGCGCCACGGGGGAATCCTCATTATCATGGTGCGGATTCCCATGGCGACATCTCACCCAGTAGGACTGCCCAACCGGGCGCGCGTGATCCTGGCTCCGCTGTGCGGGGTGACCACGGCACCGTTCCGTCGCATCTGCCTCGAGCAGGGGGCCGATATGGCGGTCACGGAAATGATCAGCTCGGAGGCGGTGACGCGCGGCAAGGAGAAGGACTGCAAGGCACTCGGTGGTCTCGACATGTCCGAGGGGCCGCTCTCGCTCCAGATTTTCGGCGGCGACCCGGTGCGCATGGGCGAGACGGCCGCGCGCTTCTCGGCGATGCGCCCCGAGTACCTCGACATGAACTTCGGCTGCCCGGTCAAGAAGATCGTCAAGGGCAACGGCGGTTCGGCCGTGCTCAAGGATCTGCGGTTGCTGGGCGACATCTGCCGCGAGGTGGTGCGCCGAAGCAGCGTCCCCGTGTCCGCCAAGATCCGCGCGGGGTGGGACCGCCCCACGGGTGAGAAGGTGCGCGAGATCGCGCGCACCATCGAAGGCGCCGGGGTTTCGATGCTGGCGATCCACGCGCGCACGCGCGCGCAGGGATTCTCGGGGACGGCCAACTGGGACCTGATCGCCGAGGCACGCCGGGCGGTGTCGATCCCCGTGGTCGGGAATGGCGACGTGCGCTCGGCCTCCGACGTCCTGCGCATGCACGAGCACACCGGTTGCGACGCCGTCATGATCGGCCGCGCCGCCATCGGCAACCCGTGGGTGTTCGAGGAAGTGAAGGCGCACCTCGACGGGCGGGAATTCACCCCGCCCACGCCGCGCGAGCGGGTCGCGGTGATGCTGCGTCACGTGCGCGAAGCGGCGCGGGTCGACGGCGAGCCGGGCGGCGTGATCGCGTCGCGCAAGGTGATGGCGGCGTACCTCAAGGCGCTTCCACACGCGAAGGAGATTCGCGGCCGGCTCATGGCGATCAAGACCGTCGCCGAGATGGAAGACGCGCTGCACGGCTACCTGGATGTCCTCGGTGGCGTGGCCGATGTCCCGAGCGCGGGACACGTGTCCACCGGGGAATTCGCGAGCGAGTGTTAGCCGGCACGGTGACCGGACTCGAGAGGCATCTATGGACGCCGACAGGCTGAAAGAACTGCTGGCCGACTTCAAGGCCGGCCGTGCCAGCGAGGAAGACGTGCTCGATCGCCTGCGCACGCTGCCCTTCGAGGACATCGGCTTCGCCAAAGTCGATCACCACCGGTCGTTGCGGCGTGGATTCCCGGAGGTCATCTACGGCGCGGGGAAGACCGTCGACCAGATCCTCGCCATTGCCGAGTCCATCGTGCAGGCCCGCACCAATCTCCTCGTGACCCGGTGCGCTCCGGAAGCCGGCGAAGCACTCGTGCGCCGCTTTCCCGAGGGAACCTGGCACGATGCGGCGAGTCTGTTCTTCGTGGAGACGTCGCCGAGGCCGCGGCGCGGCTACGTGCTCGTAGTCACAGCCGGGACGACCGATATCCCCGCCGCGGAAGAGGCCGCCGTCACCGCGGCGCTGCTCGGTTGCAACACCGATCGCGTCTTCGACGTGGGTGTCGCCGGCATCCATCGATTGATGGCGTACCAGTCCATGATCGACGAGGCCGACGTGGTGATCGTCGCGGCCGGGATGGAGGGCGCGCTGGCGAGCGTCGTCGCGAGCATCTGCAAGTCGCCGGTCATCGCGCTGCCCACCAGCGTGGGCTACGGGGCCAGCTTCGGAGGCCTGGCTGCACTGCTCGGCATGATGACCAGCTGCGCGGCGGGCGTGACGGTTGTGAACATCGACAACGGATTCGGCGCCGGATGTGCGGCCGCGATGATCGTCGCCCGCGCGCACGACGTCGCCCGCGCGCACGGGAAGGAGCTCGGGCGCGGATGAGCCGGGCACTGGTGCTGGATGCGTTCTCGGGCGCGGCGGGTGACATGCTCCTGGCCGCGTTGATCGACGCCGGCGCGTCACCGGACGTCGTGCGCGAGACGGTGCTGTCGATTCCCGCGCTCGCCCGGTTGCGCGTCGACGTGGAAACCGTGCACCGCGGGGCGTTCGCCGCACGCCGCCTCGCCGTCGACCTGCCGCCCGATGACACCCACCGCCACCTCCATCACGTCCTGGAGATCATCGACTCCGCACCGAAACTCAGCGACGCCGTCCGGGCGCGCGCGCGCGACGCATTCACGCGTCTCGCCGCCGCCGAGGCGAAGGTACACGGGACGACCGTCGAGAAGGTCCATTTCCACGAGGTGGGCGCGCTGGATGCCATCCTCGACATCGTCGGCTTCTTCGCCTGTGCGGAATCTCTCGGCGTCGACTCGTTCTACTACACGACGCTCGTCGTCGGGTCAGGCGGTGTCGTGCACGGCGAGCACGGCGAGATGCCGGTTCCGGCGCCGGCGACCCTGGAGCTCCTGGCCGGGCACCGCCTCGCCTACTCCGACCGCCACGAAGAACTGGTCACGCCGACCGCGGCCGCGATCGTCGCCGCCGCCTTCCGGCCGCTGCCCCCCGACACGGCGATCGTCCAGGAGCGCGTCGGGTACGGGGCCGGCACGCGGGAGTCGGGCACGGGCCTGCCCAACGTCGTGCGCGTCTCGGTGGCGGACGTCGACGAGTCCCGGTCGCGTGATCTCGCCGTGATCCGCTGTACCATCGACGACATGAATCCCGAGCTCTACGGCTACGTCATGCACGGACTGTTCGAGACCGGCGCGCGCGAGGTTTACTACACGCCCGTGTTCATGAAGAAGAACCGTCCCGGCGTGGAGGTCACCGCCATCGCGGAGCCCGGTGACGCGGACCGCGTGAGCCGTTTCCTCCTCTCCAGCACGACCACGCTCGGCGTTCGCGTCGGGCGCGAGGCGCGCATCGAGCTCGAGCGCAGGACGGAGACGGTCGAGACACGGCTGGGCGCGGCTCGAATCAAGGTTGCCGTGCTTCCCGACGGGAGCGAACGCATGAGTCCGGAATACGAATCGTGCCGCGAAATCGCCGAGCGCACGGGCACGTCGCTCCTCGACGTCTTCGACGAGGTCCGCCGCGCGTGGCGTGCCTCGCGATCCGACCGCGCCTGACTCCACCGGCGCGGGGAAACCGCATGACCCCAGCTCTCCTTTCCCTTCGCAACGCCGTCGTCTACTACGATCGCGCCTCGCGTCCGGTCCTCAACAGCGTCGACATCGAGGTCTCGCGGGGCTCGTGGACGGCCGTGTGCGGAGCCAACGGCTCCGGCAAGAGCACGCTCCTGGCCGTCCTGGCCGGGCTGATCCCGCTGTCCGGCGGCGAGCTGAGGCGCGGACCGGCCCACATCGCGGTGTTGCTTCAGGACCCCGACAATCAATTCGTGGCGACGAGCGTCCGCCACGAGCTCGCCATGTCGGTGCCCGCCGGTGTCGATGCGGGGACGCGCGAGCACCGGGTGGAGTCGGCCGTCGACCGGTTCGCACTCGCTCCCGTGCTCGATCGCAATCCCCACCGCCTCTCCGGCGGCGAGAAGCAACGGCTGGCGCTGGCGACGGTGTGGCTCGAGGCGCCCGACGTGATGCTCCTCGACGAGCCGCTCGCCTACCTCGACGCGGACTCGCGCGATCTCGTGATCGCGTTCGTGCGCGACATGAATGCGGACGGGGTCGCGGTGGTGTGGGCGACGCCGGGAGACGATGCGGATCTCGCGAGCGAGGCGATTGTTCTCGAGGATGGCGGGACGGCGTACGCCGGTCCGCCCGCCGGGTGGGCGCATGGGCGGGGACCCGTCGCGCGCCGCGAGCGGCGCACGATCGTCACCGCGCCGCCCCCGGTGCTCACGATGCAGGACGTGTCGTTCGCGTACGACGGCGTGCCGGCGCTGCACGGGGTCGATCTGGCCGCCGGGGCCGGAGAGTGCGTGGGGGTATTCGGACCGAACAGCGCTGGCAAGTCGACGTTGCTCCTGCTCGCGGGCGGCGCGCTTGTGCCCGACGCCGGGCGGATCGTCCGCAACGATGCCGCCGCTCCCGTGCTGTACCTTCCCCAGAGTCCGGAGCGTCTGTTCTTCGCCGAAACGGTGCGCGACGAGATCGCCTTCGGGCTCAGACGCCGCGGCGTGCCCGACGCCGGCACCCACGGCCGGACCGAGGCGAGTCTGCGCGGCGTCGGCCTCGACCCGGCCGCTTTCGCGGACCGGTCGCCCTTCCAGCTCAGCGCCGGAGAGATGCGTCGCGTCGCCTTCGCCATCGCCGACGCCCTCGCACCGACGCTGCTCCTGTTGGACGAGCCGGCGTCGTGTCTGGACACCGACGGCCAGGCGGTTCTCGTCGCACTCGTCGAGCGCCGGCTGGAGGCCGGGGCTGCGGTGGTCGTCGCATCGCACGACCGTGCTCAGCTGGACGCGCTGTGCGACCGAATCGTCGCCATCGGCGGAGTATCGGCGGCCGAAGCGGCGTCACCACGCGCCGGAGAGCGCGATTGACGCCCGGTAACGCTGCCGTTACCATGACCGCCTAACTCCAGGAGGAGGAGCATAAGTGGATTATCAATCTTTCGGCGCCATGGTGCGCCTGCTCGCCATCATGAGCATGTCCGTCACCGTCATCAGCAACTACTGGCGGCACGGTGACATCGACCTCACGGGGCGCTTCGCCAACATGCGCACGCTCTACGGACGTTCCGTGCTGATCGGCGTCATCCTGGCCGCCGTCACGCGCGTCAACGTGATTGCGCCGCTGCGGAACAACCCGGCCTTCAATTCGTACCTGGGTTTCAGCGGGATCGATATCGTCGACGACGTCATCGGCGTTCTGGTTACCGGAGCCGTGCTTGCGCTCCTGGCCAAGTTCTGGAACGACTTCTTCGATATTCTCTACGAGTTCAAGCGTTTCCTGCGCGGCAAGGCCAACGCCCTGCGTCCCGACGAGCAGCCGCGCGCGATGCGGGAGCCGCGTGACTCGCGTGACTCGCGCGATTCGCGCGACATGCGCCGCGGGCGCCGCGGTTCGCGCGGTGGACGGGGATCGGGACGCGACTCGGATCGGTACCGCGATCGCGATGCGGGACGGGCGGAGCCCCCCAGGGAGCCGTCGGGTGGCAACAACGTTTGATCGGTTCCGCCGCCTGGGGACGTGCGGCCTGCGCGTCTCCCCGCTTGCGCTCGGGACGATGACCTTCGGCACCGAGTGGGGCTGGGGGACACCGAAGGATGAGTGCCGCCGGATCTTCGACGCCTACGTCGATGCCGGCGGCAACTTCATCGATACCGCGAACTTCTACACCGGCGGGACGAGCGAAGCGTTCGTCGGCGAATTCATCGCGGGGCGTCGCGAATCGCTGGTGATCGCCACCAAGTACGCGTTCTGCATGAATCCCGGCGATCCCAACGCCGGCGGCACGCATCGCAAGAACCTCGTCCAGGCCGTGGAGGCCAGCCTCCGGCGCCTGGGAACCGACTACATCGACCTGCTCTGGGTTCACACGTGGGACTTCACCGTGTCGATCGAAGAGGTCATGCGCGGCCTGGACGACGTCGTCCGCTCCGGCAAGGCGATCTACGTCGGCGCGTCCAACCCGCCCGCGTGGGTCGCGTCGCGCGCGAACACCCTCGCCGAACTGCGCGGGTGGTCGCCGTTCGTCGGCATGCAGGTCGAGTATTCGCTCGTTGAGCGCTCGATCGAACGCGAGATTCTCCCCATGTGCAGGGCCCTGGGAATCGGTGTGATCCCGTGGTCGCCCCTCGGAGGCGGCGTGCTCACCGGCAAGTACGGGCGCACCGGCGGCGCGGGAACGCTGGACGAGAGCCTGCGCAAGGACTCGAACAAGGGGCGTCTCACCGACCGCAACCGGGACATCGTTGCGGCCGCGGAGGCGGTGGCCGTCGAGACCGGGCGTTCTTCCGCCCAGGTTGCGATCCGGTGGGCGATGCAGCGTCCCGGTGTATCCAGTGTGATCATCGGCGCGCGTACGTTCCCGCAACTGGAGGACAATCTGCAGGCGGCGGCCCTGGAGCTCACCGGCGATCAGATGGAGCGCCTCGACGAGGCGAGCCGCATCGAGCTCGGGTACCCGCAGCGGTATCTCCAGAGCGGAACCATCAACCGCTTCCTCACCGGCGGCGCGACCATCGAATAGCCGGGTCCGACCGTCGAGAAACCGACGCAGGAAAGCGGCCGCGCGCTGCCGCCGGCGGAGCGCGAACGTCCCGACACCCTGCGTGACGGCATCGTCGGCGTCGACCGTCTCCGTCCCCTGTGCGATGATCGGGAACATGCGTGGTGCTACCGGCATCGGAGTTCTGTTCATGGCGGCGTGCTCGCTGGGTGCGGCGCCGGGTGACGCCGGAGGTGGGGCGCACGTGGTCCGCGTCGTCTCCGCTGACGATCTCGCCCGCCGGTTGGAGGGTCCCGTTCACGACACCACCCTGCTCATTGCGGATATCGTCCTGGAGTCCGGCGTCGTGGTTCGGGGCACCCGCGTCCGGATCGCCGGCGACGAGGAGTCCCCGGCCACGCTTCGGGCGGGCGCTGGCCCCGTCATCGTCTTCCGAAACTGCGAGGACTGCGTCATCGAGAACCTGTCCGTGGCCGGCGACGGCGCCGCCGTCGTCGTCGAGAACAGCCGGGTCACGATTCGCGACTGCGGTGTTTCGGGCGACGCCGGAGTTCGCGCGGGCACGGGGGCCGACGTGACGATCGAGCGGTGCGAGATCTCGGCGGGAGGAGACGGCGTTGCACTCCACCACGATGCGCGCGCAACCCTGCGCGCTACGATCGTCGACGGCGGGACGGATCGAATGCCGGCTCCGTCGGTCACCGGTGGGACGGCGGTCATCGCCACCGGCGAGGCGCGCGTCACACTCGAGCGCACGTGGGTCCGCCGCGGCGCGCGCGGTATCGGAATTTTCGACGACGCGGGAATCGACGCCAGCGGTATCGTCGTCGAGGCGATGACGGACTGGGGCATCGCCATCCGCGGAGGTGAGCACGGTCGACCCGTCGTCGACGTGGAGCGCACCGTCGTATACGATTGCGGCGGGTGTGCCGTGGCCATCGACCGGCGCGCGCCGGTTGAGCCCGGGGAGGCGCCGGGGCGCCTGTCCGGCGTCCTGATCGTGGGCTCGGGATACGCCCCGACCGTCGGGGCGGACTCGACATGCGGCGCGTGCCCGCTCTCGATGGACGACGCGCCGGAGGGATTCGTGCTCCGGAGAATCACGTACTATGACAACCGTGTCGCACCGGAAGGTGGGTGCCCCGCGAACACGTCGCGCCAGATGTTCTGGCGCGCCCGCCGCGGGTGGACGCGGACGTTCCGCAACACGGCGGTCGGGGTCGATGGCCGCCATCGTTTCCACGAGTGCGCGTTCCTCACCCGGTACCCGAGATGGTGGGATTGAACGAGACGTCGATGAACGAACACAACCGTGACGGCATCCGATTTCTGGCCTTCGACTCGCTCGGCGGCGACGGGCGCCTGCGCGCCGTGGTGACGACGCGTCACGGCGGCGAGAGCATCGGACCCTACGCCACGATGAACCTTGGGCGCCGGGGACAGGATGATCCGGCCGCCGTGGACGGCAACCGGGCGCGCGCGGCGTCGCTGGTGGGATCGACCGCCGACCGCCTGACGTTCGGCCGGCAGGTGCACAGCGCGAACGTCGCCGTGGTCTCGGCCGCCGACGCCGGCCGCGCCTTCGACGATACCGACGCCCTTGTGACCCGCACTCCGGGAGTGCCGCTGGTCGTGCTGACCGCCGACTGCACCGCCGTCTTTCTCTTCGATCCCGTGCGCGGCGCGGCCGGGATCGCGCACGCGGGGTGGCGCGGCGCGGTGGCGCGCATCGCGGCCCGCACGGTCGAGGTCATGCACGACGCGTTCGGCAGCGTTCCCGCCGACCTCGTCGCCGCCGTTGGACCGTCGATCGGTCCGTGCTGCTACGAAGTGGGAACGGACGTCATCGACGCGGTGCAGGATGCGCTTCCGGGACACGCGGGGGAGGTCCTCGTCGAACCCGACATGGCGTCGGCCGGGAGTTTCCGCGGGACCGTGAACGAAGACCGGCGACACTTCGATCTGTGGCGCGCCAACGAGCTCGTCCTGATCGACGCCGGCGTGCGCGAGGAGAGAATCGAAGTCGCCGCCATGTGCACGTCGTGCCGAACCGACCTCTTCTATTCGCATCGCGCCGAAAAGGGGACGACCGGGCGCTTCGGCGGCCTGGTTATGCTCGACCCCGCGCCCGGCCGTTAGCGTCCCGCACCGGCCCGCCGGCGCTTGCCTCCCGGCGGGGGACTGGGTATGATTGGGGTGGTCCACAGACCGACGGAATCCCACCCACCCGAAGGAGCCCCGATGCCGGAACCGAAGATCGACGTGGCCCCGTATTACAACAACGGCATGTCGTGGAAGCAGTTCGTGGAAGGAGCGGCCCACAATGCCGATCGCATGCGCGCCTTCTACGACGCCTTCGATTTCGACGAGGACACGTTGACGTTCTTCAACGGGCGCACGCCGCTCCAGGTGCTCGTCATCGCCGAAGACTGGTGTCCCGACACGGCGCAGAACGTCGCCGTCGTCGCGCGCATCGCCGACGAGGTGCCGGGAATGGAGTTGAGCGTGGTACGCCGCGACGCGCAGCCGGAGTTGATGGCCGAGTACCGGACCGGAGACCGCGACCGCATTCCGGTGGTGGCGTTCTTCGACATGACGTTCCGCGAGCTGGCCCGCTGGGCGGGGCGGTGCAAGAGCGCCGACGCCTGGATCTTCGACGAAGTGCTCAAGGGTACGAAGGACGTGACGAAGCTCACGGGCAAGGCCGGGCAGGAGTTCAACGAAGAATACGACCGCCGGTATCGGGAGCGTTACGTCTGGGACACACTCACCGAATGGCAGCATCTCCTGGAGGACGAGGACTACTAGGCCGCGCGCGGGTTCGACCCCGCGCGCGTCGATGGAGAAGGAAATGAACAACCAGTGGGTGGCGGTGGCGGCGTTCAGCCAGCCGATCGAAGCGCACCTCGCGCGGGCCAGGCTGGAATCCGAGGGGATTCTGTGCGTGGTCGGTGACGAGCACCTCGTGCGTATCGACTGGTTCCTGTCCAACGCGGTGGGTGGGGTGAAGGTCCTGGTGCCCTCGTGGGACGCGGAGAAGGCGCGCGACATCCTGCGACCGCAGCCGCGACTCGTGGTCGTGGCCGGCGACGGCGAGCCCGACGACGGAGAGATGATCTGCCCGCGCTGCCGCTCCTACGATGTCTACTACCGGCGCTACAGCCGGCGGATCTCCAGCCTGTTCATCCTGCTCTTCGGCTTCCTGGTCCCGTGGCGCGACCGGCGCTGGACGTGCACGCAATGTGGCTACGAGTGGAAGGAGCGGTGACGATGACCGAGAGCACCCCTATGCCCGGAGCGATCGACGTCTCCGCGGAGAAGATCCAGCTCGTGCACCGGCAGACCCTCTTCGTCACGCTGGCCATTGGCGTGTCGCTGGTCGTCTACGCAGTGCTGGTCGAGGTCCTTCGCAGGACGCTGCCTCCCGCGACAGAGGCACCGCCGGTCGACATGCTTCGCATCGCGCTCTTCGCGGTGGCGGGGGTGCTCGTCTTCACGACCACCGTGCTCAAGTCGATGCTGTTGCGCAATCCGCCCCCGACGGGCGAGCTGCGGCTCGCACGCCTGCGTACCGCCGGGATCATCGTGGCCGCCTTCGCCGAGGTGCCGGTCATCTTCGGCCTCGTGCTCTTCATCTTCGGCCGGTTGACGGCTGACTTCTACATCCTGCTCATCGTTTCCCTCTACATACTCGCCCGGCACTATCCGCGTCGCGAGCAATGGGAAGGCTACGTGCGCCGGGGTAACCGCGCCCGGTAGCCGGCGGCGAACACACCCACCCCGTCCAAACGCATAGCCGATGTTCGATCCTCGCCGCGTTCAGGTCATTACGTTCGATTGCTACGGCACCCTGATCGATTGGGAGTCGGGCATCCTGGAGGCGCTCGCGCCCCTGCGCGCGGCATCGCCGGTCGTCGCCGACGATGCGCGTATCCTCTCGGACTACGCGACGCTGGAATCCGCGCTGGAGGGTGGCACGTACCTGACCTATCGCGAGGTGCTGCGCGGCGTCATGCGCGGTCTCGCCTCGCGTCTGTCGGTGCCGCGCGACGCCTTCGACGTCGATGTACTGGTGGAGTCGCTTCCGGACTGGGCGCCCTTCGACGACACGGTGGAATCGCTGCGGCGACTGGGCGCACACGCGCGGCTCGGTGTGGTCAGCAATATCGACGACGATCTGTTCTTCGAGACGGCGCGGCGCCTCGGTGTGCCGTTCGACTACGTGATCACCGCCCAGCAGGTGGAGTCCTACAAGCCCGCTCACGCGAACTTCCGGTGCGCGCTGGAGCGGATCGGTATTCCGAAGGAGCACCTCCTGCACGCGGCTCAGAGCCGCTTCCATGACATCGCCCCCACCCGCGCCCTCGGTATCACGTCGGTGTGGGTGAACCGCCGGAGCGAGCGTCCCGGGGGCGGGGCAACGGCCGGGTCGGCCGCCGTCCCCGATCTCGAGGTTCCCGACCTGCGCACGCTGGCGGATCTCTTCGACCGCGCCCGGTCGCAATCGACCCCGTAAGCTGGAACGCCCGGGCCGTCGTGACCCGGGCGTTCGCAAACGGACGGCGAAGCGCTGGACGCTAGCGGTACAGCGACTTCACGTGGCCCCACGTGGCGTTCTCAACCGGCAATGCCATCATCTCGCCGATGAACAGCCAGTCGCGCGAACCACTCGTGACCGGCATCAGCCAGCCGTTGCCCGACCAGATCGATGGGTCGCCGGAGATGGTGGCGTTGCCCTTCGAGTCCGAGTCGTTGTCGAACGTGAAGGTGCAGCCGGAGGCGTCGGCCTTGTCGGTGAAGTTGAAAACGGCGTTTCCACCCCACCCGTCCAGGCTGACGGTGCCGCTGTTGGCCGCGCTCATGCCCGTGACGTAGAGGTCGTTTCCGACCGCGGTGGCGCAGTCGTCGCGCTCGCTCACGTTGGTCGTGAAGAGGAAGTCGATGTCGACCCAACCCCTCGACGCGGGGTCCCAGCCCGTGCCCGTATCCTTGCCGCCGTAGGCGCGGCCCGAGATACGGACGGTCCCGAGGATGTCATCGTAGGTCAGGGACATCGCGGCGGCGCCGGTTCCGTCCACGTAGTCGAAGCTGAACGTGAACTCGCCCGAACCGAGCAGGTCGTCCAGACGAAGGCCGTACGCGGGCGGGTTGATGGCGCCGTTGGGGTGATCGTGAAGGGTAAAAATCGTGATGCCCGCGAACGCCGGGACGGCGAGCGTCGCGGCCAGGCAGGCGGTGAGCACAAAAGCCATAGCACGTGTGTTCATTACGTTCTCCTTGAAAGAACTCGTCCAAAATGCGGGGAGCACTCAATCGGAGTGCCTCGGGGAACAGGCAGGAAATCACCGCACCCGACGCGGATCAATATCGCCGCGATTATACCACCGCGCGCTTTGAGAATCAACGCGATGACGCCCCCGGGACCCCACGCAGCGACGCCGGAAATCCCCGTCGGGAAGGCAAGAACCCGGTTTACGCGCGCCCCGCGATTCCCTATAATTACATCGACGGTTTTCCCCGTCCGGCGGCGTATTTCGGCGGTGCGGAATCGGGCAACCGACCACCTCAATATCTGACCTCCTCTGGTGGGGCGCCGACTGAAATACCGCGGGCGGGGGTGAGTCCGGCCCGATGCCGGCAAGAAAACCCCTGAGGCTCGTCCGAAACAGGATCCAGGAATCCGGTTCCGGACGAGCTTTTTTTGTGGCGCGGACTGCCAGTCTGCGATGAATACAAGTTCTTTAA
>CAZCQM010000047.1:1547-16820 GCA_964500785.1 uncultured bacterium | reverse complement strand
CCACTTCAGGCAGCCGATCGCGGGACATCCGGCACCGCGCGCAAGATACATTCCAAACTGCTCGACCCCGAGGGGAGCCCTTCGATGGCCCGTCGACTCTTCGCACCCGCCGTGGCGGCGCTGGTACTCATCGCCGCCATGGCCCTGACCCCCCACGACGTCGTTTCGCTCGACCACAAGCTGTCGCTCGATCCGGACCTCGGGCTCTCGCCCATGGGCCGAATCGCCCGCGGGGACGATCCCATCCCGACGGTGGTCACGCCGCCGGGTGGGCCCACACGACAGGCGCCGATGCCGTCGCCGCAGAGCGCGGGTGGATCCGACCGGCTCGTGCACGACCCCAACGCCGCGGACTTCCAGTCGGAGACGACCATCGCCAGGAACGGGGACTGGATCGTCGTCGGCTACAACGACATCCGCGGCTTCGCATACGCGGACCCGCGCGTCTCCGGGTATTCATATTCTCTCGACGACGGCGCGACGTGGACCGACGGCGGCCAGCTTCCGGCTACGGGCAACGGGGATGCCGTCCTGGGCGACCCCGACGTGAAGACGTGGACCGACGGCCTGGGCACGCGCTACTTTGCGTACTCGTCGCTCTACCGTCTCAATGACGGGCGCTCCTCGCTGTGCGTGCAGGTTTCCACCGACGGCGGCGTCACCTGGACCGCTCCGCGCGAGGTCACGGCCGCCACCACGTCCACGGACTTCGCGGACAAGGAATTCATCGACTTCGATCCCGACACGGAACGGTTGTTCGTCAGTTGGACCAATTTCCCGAATGCCGGGCTGCAGACGATACGCACCGCCTACTCCGATGACCTGGGACTCACGTGGAGCACGCCGACCATCTTCAGCTCATCCGGGCAGGGCTCGGTGCCACGCGCGGCAGCCAACTCCGACAACGTCTACATCACCTGGACGGTCGGTTCGGCCATGTGGTTCGTCCGATCGGTCAACAACGGCGTCTCCTGGGGTGCGCCGATGGCGATCGCGACCGGCCTCTCGTCGCCGATGAACCCCTACGGGTCGGATCGCATCGGCAACCACCCGTCGATGGACGTCGACCCCACTACGGGCGCCGTCTACGTCGTCTACGCGTCCCGCAACCTGTCGCCCGATTTCGGTGACATCTATTTCACCAGGTCCACCGACGGCGGGGTATCGTTCACGCCTCCCGCTGCGATCAACGCCAGCCCGGGGAGCGATCGCGTGCAGTTCTTTCCCTCGGTGTGCGCCGACGAGACGGACGGATCGGTCAGTGTCATCTGGTACGACCAGCGTTCCGGCACCGGGACGTCCGACCTGACCGAGCTCGTCCACACGCACTCCGTCGACGCGGGCGCGACGTGGACCTGCCCGGCGGCGCTCAGCGACCAGCCCTTCCACGCCGAAGCGGGCAACACCACCAGTCAGCCCAACATCGGCGACTACAACCAGTGTGTCTCTTCCGGCGGGACGCTCTACACCTCGTTCGCGAAGACCGACCGTCCGTCCCCGCTGACGTATTCGCCCGACACCTACGTCGACATCAGCCCGGGAACGGGCGAGGGGCCCGCGCCGCTCGCGATTCGGGACTACTCCATCGGCGACAGCGGCTGCTTCCCCGACAACGGCTTCATCGAACCCGGCGAGACCATATTGCTCACGCTGACGATCGAGAACGTCGGCGGATGCGGCGGGATCGGCAACGTGTTCGCCACGCTCGGCACAACCACGCCCGGCATCACGATCACGGTGGCGGATGCCACGTTCCCCGGCCTGCCGGCTATCGCGTCGTCATCGGTGAACTCCACGCCGTTCGCGTTCACGGTGGATCCCGGCATGGCCTGCGGCACCCCGATCGACTTCACGGTCGATTACGTCACCGATCTGTTTGGTCCCGGCTCGCTTCCTTTCGACGGCGTTCTTCGCATCGGCCACCCGGTGGCCACCGTGCTTCTCTCGGAGGATTTCGACGGCGTCACCGCGCCCGCGTTGCCGGCGGGCTGGACGAGCATCACGGCCGCCGGCGCGGCCAATCCGTGGGTGACGTCGACGACCTTCGCCGCGTCCGGATCCAACGCCGCCTTCTGCGCCGACATCGGCACCACCAGCCTCAACCAGCTGATGAGTCCGTTCCTCGCGATTCCCGCGGGCGTGACGACGGTGCGCGTCGAAGTTGACGAAACGCACAACATGGAAATCAACACCGAACGGCAGGCGTGGGACGGCGGACTGATGCGCGTCTATATCGGGGGGCCCCGCTACCTGAGCGCCGCGGTCGGCGTCATGGACCCGTTCTATCCATGGCAGATGCTCCGCCAGCAGTCGGCCGACCAACCCATGCAGGACCTCTCGTGCTGGTCCGACGACACGACGCCGAACTTCACGCATTACACCTGGGAGTACCCGGACGCCGGAGGCCAGACGTTCCGGCTGGAATTCGATGTCTCGACCGACCCGTCGGTCGGCACGGCGGGCGGGCAGTTCATCGACAACGTCACCGTGACCGCCATCGCCTACGCGTGTGACTGCGACAACCCGACCGCCGCGGGCCCGGCCGCGCTCGCCTTCGACCGGGTGACGGTGTCGCCCAACCCGTTCAACCCGGAGACGACGATCCGTTTCACGTTGCCCTCGCGAACCAACGTCACGGCGGACGTCTACTCGGTGGACGGTCGGCACGTGCGCTCGCTCGCCGGCGATCGTCCGTTCGACGCGGGCGCGGTCACGCTGCGCTGGAACGGCCGTGATGACCGCGGCGCACCCGCGGCGTCGGGCGTCTATTTTGTCCGCGTGCGCACACCTCTCGGCGAGCACATCGCGCGGGCCGTGTTGTTGAAGTGACGCCGTAGTCCCGTCAGGAAGGAGCCGCCATGATTCCCGAACCGATTCGCCTGGGTCGGGCCGTCGTCGCGATCGCGTTGGTTCTCGTTTCCCTCATGTACGCGTCACCGACGCGTGCACTCGTACTGACCTTCGACCCGGTCGCCATGAACTTCGAGCGCGTGAACCAGGACTACGGGGACCGGGTCACCATGACCCCGCAGAACGGCCTGTCCTACGGAACGGACAACGGCTTCACTCCCAATATCGTCGTGGACTACGGCATTCTTCCCGATGCGATCCCCAGCTACTGGATCGTCGGGTACGGGGATCTGACCAATGTCCTCTACGAAGATCAGGACGGATTCGGGTATCTCGAGGTAACGTTCACGGCGGATGACAACTGGGACGTGCTGCTGCATGGATTCGACATGGCCGCCTATACCGGCGTGAATCCGATCAACGGTGTGAGCGTGCGCGACGGCTACGGCAACGTTCTCTTCAGTGCGAGCGACGTACCGGTGGCGGCGACGGGCCACGACACATACACCTTCGACCCACCGCTCCAGGGGCACGTGCTCATCGTCGCCTTCGATGCGCACAACCTGGGGACGTTGAGCGACGACATCGCGATCGACAATATCGCGTTCAGCCAGACGTCGGACACGCTGCCGGTGCACACCTCGACATGGGGCGCCGTGAAGGCGCTGTATCGATCGGAATGACCGGCGAGGCGCCCCCTTGACGGGGCGCCGTATCGGCTTGCCTGCTCCCGTCCGCACGGACCCACCGGCTTTCGTTGACAGGGGCCTCCTCCATTTGGCAAACTCGGCCTGGCTCACACCGATCGGGTCGCATTTTCCCGATGTGAGCCGGAGTCTCTCAAAGCCGCACCAGAACGCATAACGGCCGCACATTTCGAGTACCACACGGACACTCACCGAGTGTCTCGGGAAGGAGTGCGACCATGAGACGGTTTTTCGAGCCACGTCTCGTCCTCTTGCTCGTGATGAGCGTGGCGCTAATCCACTTCCCTGCCTCCACGGCCGCGCAGGGTCAGTTTCTTGCCAACACATCGCCCCCACCCGTTCCCGTCCCCGTGGACAACCCCCAGACCGACGCCAAGATTCGCCTGGGCGCTCAACTGTACTTCGATGGACGACTGTCGGCCGACGGCACCATCAGTTGCGCGACGTGTCACGCCCCCGAAACCGGGTGGGCCAACCACGGCGCGACCGACACCGGTATCCGCGGGCAGGTTGGTGGGCGCAATTCCGGAACCATCATCGACGCGGCGTACATGAAGTTCCAGTTCTGGGACGGCCGCGCCGGCTCGCTGGAGGAGCAGGCGCTGGGGCCCATCCACAACCCCATCGAGATGGGTGAGACGCTGGAGAACGTGGTCCGCAAGTTGAACGCGATTCCCGGCTACCGCGAACAGTTTCAGCAGGTCTTCGGGACCGACGTGAACACCGACGGAATCGCCAAAGCCATCGCGGCGTTCGAGCGTACGATCATCTCGGGGCCGTCTCCGTATGATCGCTACCTGGCCGGCGAGAAGACGGCACTCTCCCCCGCCGCGAAGCGGGGCATGAACCTCTTCACCGGCAAGGGCCACTGCAGCCCCTGCCACAGCGGCCCGATGTTCTCCGACCAGTCCTTCCACAACATCGGAGTGGGCATGGATGCCGCCGATCCGGACCTGGGCCTCGAGAAGATCACGAACGATCCTCACGACCGGGGCAAGTTCAAGACGCCCGGGCTTCGGAACGTGGCGCTCACGCACCCGTATCTCCACAATGGCTCCGAGAAGACGCTGATGGATGTCGTCGAGTACTACAACCGGGGTGGTGTCCAGAACGACAACCTCGACCCCATGATGCTCCCACTCAAGCTGACGCAACGGGAAAAGGAAGACCTGGTGGCATTCATGGAAGCGCTGACCGGGACGGTTCCCACGATGAAGGCTCCGCCGCTGCCACCCGACGCCGATGCGTCGGATGCCCCGAAGGGAGGGATGTAGCCATGAGGATATCGAGATTCATCGCGCCGGCGCTGCTGCTTGCCGTGGTCGTGACGAGCATGCCCGTCCCATCGCAGGCAATTCCGGTCTTTGCCCGCAAATACGGCTTCTCGTGCACGATGTGCCATTCGAACATCCCGCGGCTGAACGACTTCGGCACGCGCTACCGGCAGAACGGCTACCAGCTGCCCGGGCGCGAGCAGGATGAGAAGACAGTCCTCGAGAGCCCAACGCCACTCGCGCTCCGAACGAGTGGTGGGTACGCGTACGAGTCGTTCTCCAACGTTCCCGACGCCGAGAAGACCAGTCATTTCATGCTCAACGGTCTGGACCTCCTCTCGGCCGGCGTGCTGGGACCGAACCTCGGGTACTTCCTCGTCTACACGCCGGAGATCGCATCGTCGCGTAACGTGGAAGGACAGGCGGGCAACCTCGAGATGGCGAGCGTCGTGTTCAGCAACGTCGGCTCGGCGTGGCTCAATGTGCGCGCCGGGCGTTTCGAACCCGCCTACGTCGCCTTCAGCGTGAAGCGCCAGTTGTCGCTCGCTCCGTACGACATCTACGACTACGGTGCGCCGGGCGGCGTGGTCATTTCCGAGACACAAACCGGAATCGAGCTCACGGGCAACGGCCCGGGCTTCGGCAAGGGGTATCGCTTTGGATACGCGGCCGGCTGGCTGAACGGCTCCGAGACCAACTACAGCAACGATCCCCCCTCGGATGCCTACGGCCGGCTTACATACGTGTTCGGCGCCGGTGAAGGCCAGACGGCCGGGCAGCGAATCGGGGTGATGGGCTACTACGGCCGCGCCCGGCCCGACAGTGTCTCGTGGGGCGGTTCTCTGGAATCGTTCTACCGCATGGGAGTCGACGCCAGCCTGAACGCCGGTGTCTTCAACCTGGGACTGCAGTACGTGCTCGGCAAGGACAACAAGGCGTTGTGGGGAATGGCGAAAGACGTCGATTTCTCCGGCGGGTTCGCCGAGCTGTCGGCGATGCCCAGAACGGACGTCGTCGTCTTCGCCCGTTACGACATGGTGAATACGCCGAGCGAGATCGACCAGGACACCAACCGCTTCACCGGAGGCGCGCGGTATTATTTCGTCGATAACCTCGCACTCCACCTGGAGTTCTCGAGGGCGACGCAGAATGCGAAAGTGGGTGACGACCCCACGCAGAATTCTGCCTGGGCGCGCCTGGACTTTGCGTTCTAGGCGGAGCGCCCACTCCTGAATCGAGGGGCTGGCGAGGAGGAACAGGCGGGCGTCCCGGAGCATTCCCCGGGACGCCCGCTCCGCAACGCCACCCCCCGCATCCTACTCCCCGCGCATTTTCGTGAACCAGCGGTCCATCTGCCGGCCCGCTGCTTCGCGGCCTCCCAGCCCGAAGGACAGCGCAACGGCCACCGCCACGGCGCCGAAGGTGAATGCGAAGGCCATGTTGACGATGTCGTTGGCGATGCCCATCGCGCGCAGGCCCATAGCGATCACCAGACCCACGATGGCGATGCGTGCGATGCCGGCAACGTTCACGCCCTTCTCGCCCTCGGCGCGGCTGATGGCGGCATGGGCCAGATTCGCCAGCCACACACCGACGATGAAGATGACCGTGCCCAGCAGCACCTCGCCGCCAAATTGGATGAACGTCGTCACCACGTCGCGCACCTGGGTGAATGAGAGCTGGTTGGCCGCCTCGACCGTGGCGAACAGCATGGCGAAGAACAGTACCAGAGTGCCGGCGAGACGCGACGGCTGCATCGGACCGGAGAAGAGATGCGAGACGTGCATCTTCTCGGCCAGAACGTCTAAGCCCAGGCTCTCGGTCAGGCGCGTGACGATACCCGCCACGAATCGTGCCACGTAGTACGTGATGATCAGGATCAATGCCGCGGCGAGCAGATTGGGCACCGCGAGCAGCATCTTATTGAGCATCTCGGTCGCCGGCGTCGAGATCGCTTCGATCTGGAGCGTATCCAGCGCGGCGATCAGCGAGGGCACGAAGACGAAGACCAGCACCAGCGTTCCGGCGAGCCGGGAGATCCGGATCGATTCGTCGAGGCCGGCGCGCGTGCCGGCACTGTCGACGCCGGCGGCGTTCAGCACGTTGGTCGTGAGGCCGGCCAGGATACGTCCCACCAGCCAGCCCACCAGGCCAATCACGAACGCGGCGAATATGTTGGGCACCATGGCCAGCGTCTTGTCGATCATGCCCTTGACGGGGTCCAGCAGGCCCCCGAGATCGTAGGCGCCCAGGATGGCCGGGGTGAACAGCAGGATGACGAGCCAGAAGAGCACGTTTCCCACGCTCTTGCTCATGGGCTGCATGCCGGCGTGTTCGGCCAGCGTGTCGTCGACACGCGTCGCCCGCAGGCTCTTGCTCACCAGGGCACGCAGTACCGTGGCGACCAGCCACGCGAGGACCACCAGGATGGTGCCGGCCAGAAGACGCGGCAGATATCCCACGATCTGGGTCACGAGAACCTGGAATGGCCCTGACACCAGCGGCAGGTCCAGCGTGTTGAACACGGCGATCAGCGTGATCAGGATGAGCAGCCAGAAGACGGCGGTCGCAATCACCGATTCGGCGTTCACCTGGCGATCGGTGCTGTCCGCGATATGGGCGTTGAGCTTGAGCAGGCCGAGCCCGCGCCGCACGCCCGCGCGTGCGACGACGGCGACGATCCAGCCCAGGATGAGGATGCCCAGCCCGGCCGCGATGGCCGGGAGGTTCGCACCCAGCGAGGTTTGCAGGGAAGTTCCCAGTGTCGACAGGTCCATAGCGCCTCCTCGTGTTTGCGGAAGAAACTTCGACCTGGCCCGTTTGCGGGTGCGAAAGCGCGGGTGCGGGAGCCTCGATGAGCGGCCGGGGATCCAGGCCGAGGCGGGACGCCACCAGAACGAATGCCGCGTCTCGTTGAACGCCACTCGTTTCGGTGCCTACCACTGATATGGTTCAGTTCATCCTAGGATGGCTCAAGGCCCGGGTCAAGTTCGGGATGTGGAGAGGTACGGGAGCCGTTTTCTTCTGCGACGGGAGGAGGCCGGCCACACCGGTCCTCCTCCATTCGTGCAGCATTTCGATTACCTTGCGATCACCATCTTGCGAGTGATGGTTTCGCCGCGAGCGTGCACCCTGCAGAAATACACGCCGCTCGCCAGCCGGCTGCCGCTATCGTCGACTCCGGCGAGCGGGACTCCCTGCCACCCCTTCACGCCGGTCACCGTTTGCGTGCGCACCCGATGGCCTTCCACGTCGTACACCTCGATCTCGATCCGCGATGCCTCCGGTAGCCCGATCTCCAATTCCGTCGCGCCTGCGAACGGATTCGGGTGGTTCTGCAACACCGTTAGCGCCGCGATCGACGGAGTATTCCCGACGCCGGTCAGCGCGCTCACGCTGGCTTCGTTGGATGGCGTACTCTGGTTCTGGTGCACGTCGTTGGCGGCAACGATGTAGTAGAGGGCACTCGTGGGCGCGTTCGAGTCCACCAGTACCGTGTCCATCTCATCGGCGAGGAAATTGGTGGGGATGGGCGTGACGCCCGATGCCGTGGCCCGGTAGACCGAGTAGTTCTTGAGATCCGGGACGTGCACGCCGTTCCACTGCAACTCCACGTCCGCATTCACGCGCTGGGCGGTGAGGTACAGTGGTGAGGCCGGCGCCAGGTTGTCCACCGAGTGCCCGCTCAGCGCGTTGGAGGAGAACGCCACGTAGTCATCATATTGAATGTGCGCGGCGACCATGAACGTCGCCGTGCCGGGATCGCCCGCCACCGAGTCCGCCTGGGTGTCCGCAGTGAACGCGTAGCCCGGCCAGCCGTGCGCGGACTGCGTCCCCACCAGCTCCCAGTAGTAGCCGGGGACCTCCGACGTCGGCGGCGTCGAGAGGTAGACCGGACCGAAGGCGTCTTCCTTCACCTGGCTCAAGTCGCTCACGACTACAGGTGCTTGTCCGGCACCGCTTGCGGGCAGCATGTCGATCGCCCGCCAGATCGTATAGTACGAGATTGTTCGGGGCACCGGCAGGTCACGCCCGCTCGCCAGCCAGTCGACCGCCACCTTTCCACCCTGGTCGTTGGGGATGTCAGCGACCGACGTCACCACGGGCTCCGGATGACCCCAGTACCCGTACGTTCCCTCGACCCGCTGTGCATAAATGTGGGCAGCACCGCTCCGGGAATCCTGCCAGGCGATGATGGCGCCGCCCGTCCCGTCCTCCACAAGTATCTGGCCGGCCTCGTTGCCAGATGCCGAAGACACGGACACTCCGTTGTACCCCCACTGTGCGGCGCCGAGTGCGTCGACACGCTGCGCGTAGACATCCGTCGCGGTGCTGCCCCGGAAATCCCGCCAGCCGATGATGGCGCCCCCGGCTCCGTCCGAGACAAGTTCCGGTTCCCTCTGGGCGGCTGTGGACGTGCAGACAGGGACTCCGTTTTCCGTCCACTGCGGCGTTCCCGACGCGTCTACCCGTTGGGCGTAGATGTCTTCGTCGGCATTACGAACGTCGTACCAGGTAATGATCGCGCCGCCGTTTCCATCCTCTACCATCCTTGGAGCGTACTGGCCGTTGCTGGCCGTGCACACCGCGACTCCATTGGTCGCCCACAGCGATACTCCGGAAACGGCCAGCCGTTGTGCGAAGATGCTGCTGATCGAGTATCGGTAATCTCCCCACGTCACGATCGCCCCCGCGGCTCCATCCGGCAAGATGGCCGGAGTGTTCTGCACGTTCGTCGCCGTGCAGACCGCCACTCCATTGGTGGTCCAGGCGGCGACCCCGGAGCTCGTGACCCGCTGGGCGTAGATATCGTTGGTGCCGCTTCTCGGGTCAGCCCACGCGATGATCGCGTTCCCCGAGCCATCGGAGGCGACCACGGGGGCGTTCTGGTTGCCGGTGGCCGTACAGACGGCGACACCGTTCGTGGTCCACCGGGGCGCGCCGGTCACGTCGACTCCTTGTGCGTAGATGTCATAGCCGGCCCCGCTCCGGTAGTCCTGCCACACCGCGATGGCACCCCCCGCGCCGTCGGAGGCAATACTCGCATACCCCTGGTCGTTGCCGGCGGTGCAGAGTGCCACGCCGTTGTACGTCCATTGTGTGATTCCAGAGGCATCGACACGCTGAGCGTAGATGTCATAGCTCGTGCCGCTTCGATAGTCCTTCCAGATGACGACGGCACCTCCCAACCCATCCGATACCATCAATGGATCGACCTGGTTATTCGAGGCGGCACAAATGGCTACCCCGTTCGCCGTCCATTCTGGGACACCGAATCCGTCCACGCGCTGCACATAAATATCGTACGTACCGCTTCGACTGTCCTGCCAGGCGATGATCATGCCCCCCGAGCCGTCCGACACGATCCCGCCGGCCTGCTGGTAACCCGCTGCCGTGCACACCGGGGCGCCGTTGAGTTTCCACTGGGCGCGGACACCGATCGGCGCGAGCAGCGTTGAGATCAGAAACATGAAGACGATGGGACGGGAGCGCATGGGCGGCCTCCGGGATGGTGTCGGAGACCGCGGACAATTCTATGAGGAAGGCGGCCGGCCGACGGTTCGGATATCTACGGGGGCGGAGGCGCGCCGGCGGCGAGCTCCCGCGTTGACCATAAGTCTAACACCTGCGAGCGGCGATGCCAACCACCGCGTTGACGCCTGGACGGGTCGGAGATCCGCGCTACTCGCTGGTCGCGGCCTTCAACTGCCGCAGGACCTCACCCAGGCGGGAGATCTGGTCGCCGTAACGGGTCCAGTCGCCCTCGCGCTGCGCCTCGATGGCACTCTGGTAGAGGTTGGTCGCCTGGCGCGCGAGTTCCGCCGCGCGCCCTCCCGCGGGGGACGGGGTCGGCTGCGACTCGGCCGCGGCCGCGTGGGTGGACTCGGGCTGCTCGACGCCGCCCCCGAACAGGCGATCCAGCCCGGCCTCGAGCGTCTCCTCCATCACCACCTGGTTCTGGTAGGCGATGACGACGCGCTTCAACTCGGGAATGCGCCCGCCCTCGGCGCGCAGGTAGATGGGCTGCACGTAGATCAACGATTCCTCGATGGGAATGACGAGCAGGTGGCCGCGGATCACCTGCGAGCCGCGCTGGTCCCAAAGCGACACCTGGCGCGAGATCTCGGTGTCCTGGTTGATGCGGTTGACGATCTGGCTCGGCCCGAAGACGAGGCTCTGCTTGGGCAGCCGGTACACGACGAGCTGTCCGTAGTGCGCTCCGTCGTTGCGCGCCACCATCCACGAGGCGAGGTTGTCTTTGCCGCGGGGAGTGAAGGGAACCATGAAAATGAACTCTGCGTCCTTCTCGCCGGGCAGGCGCATCACGATGTGGCGCAGGAACGGGTCGCGCGTCGAGCCCTCCGCCGACAGAACCGGCTTCTGCCACTGGTCCTCGCGATGGTAGAACGTCTGCGGTTCGCCCATGTGGTAGGTGGCATAGAGGTCGCTCTGCACGCGGAACAGCGTCTCGGGATAGCGCAGGTGCGCGCGCAGGTCGACGGGCATATCGTCGAGCGGATGGAAGACGCCGGGGAACACCTTTTCCAGCGTCAACACGAGCGGGTCGGACGGATCGGCGACGTAGGCCGAGAGGGCGCCGTCGTAGGCGTCGATGACCACCTTGACGCTGTTGCGCATATAATTGATGCCGTTGCCAACCGGCTGCGCGTACGGGTAGCGGTCCGTCCACGTGTAGCCGTCGAGAATCCACTTCAAGCGGCCCTCGTTATCGATCACCAGGTAGGGATCGTTGTCGAAGGCGAGAAACGGCAGCGCTTTCCGCGCCCGGACGCGAATATTCCGGAAGAACATCACCCGGCTGTCGCTGGTGATGTCGCTCGAGAGAAGCGTCTTGAGCGAGCGGAAGTACGCGGCGAATATGAGCCGCCTCGCGTACGAGCCGGCCGGGACCCCGCCGTCGCCCTCGTACGACGTGTAGACGTTCTCGTCTCCCGACGGATAGTCGAACTCGCGCTGACCCGTCCGCGCAAACACCCATGAATCCGTGATCTCGCCGTAGTAGATCTCGGGGCGCGTCACCTTGATCGATACGCTGGACACGGGCGGCAGATCCTTGATGAACAGGACCGGGAGCCCCTCGGACGTGATCTGGTTCACCGGCCCCAGCGTGAGTCCCATGCCGTGGGTGAAGGTGAGTCGTTCATTGATGAAGGTGCGCGTGGGCAGGGACGCCGTGTTCAACTCGCGCGGCGAGAGGAGCACCTGGCGGTAATGGCCGTCGATCCAGTAGCGATCGTCGTCCACGGAGAGAAAGTCGTAGTAGGTACGGATCTCCTGCAGCTGCCCGAACGTCTGGAGCAACGGGTCGCGGTCCCACAGGCGAATGTTGTCGATCGTCGGGCGGTTGTTTCGGATGTCGGCCTCGGTGAGATGCGCCTCGCCTGTGAGGTCGCGCGTCACCACGCTGTCCAGCCCCCACGCCTTCCGTGTCGCCGCGATAAGGCTCGCCAGCTGCGGCGTTTCCTTGGCCAGCTCGTTGGGTGCGACGACCAGCCGGTTGATCAACGCGGGATAGACGCCGACGCCCAGCACGGAAACGCCGAGGTACAAGCCCACGGCCACGATCACCGCGCGCGCGAGTCGCGGGCCCCGGGCCCCCCACAGAACGACCAACGCCGCCACCACCGCGGCGAACGCGGTGAGGCGCAGTCCAATGAGCTTTCCGTGCAGGTCGGCGAAGCTCGCTCCCACCAGCGGTCCCGTCGTCGAGTACAAGAGCCCGGGCAACCGCACGGCGTGCACGCGTATCGCGGTGAGCAGAAAGAGCAGGGCGATCAACGCCGCCAGGTGAAACCGGGCCGGACGGTCGACGGCGACACGCGGCCCGAACATGGAGATGTCGCGACGCAGCACGTACAACACGATGGCGGCCAGGATGGAAAACGTCGTCAGGAAGATGAGGAAACGAAGCACACGGGCGATGATCGGAACCGTGAACACGTAGTATCCGACGTCGCGCCCGAAGACGGGATCCGTCGACCCGAACGGGGTCTGGTGCATGAAGCGGAGCGCGTCGAGCCAGGAGCCCGCCCCCGTTAACCCCGACACCACGGCCACGAGCAGCGCCACGGGGAGAATCAGGCGCTTCACGAAGTACGTGAGGTGGATGGGGTCGGCCTCGGGCGCGAGCCGGATGAACTGCTCGGGAATGGCGCCGCGCCGGGCGATCCGCATGTTGGCGTACAGGAACGCGAACGCGAACGCCCCCACGGCCGTTCCCAGCACGATCTTCGCGGCGATCCGCGTCGCAAAGACACGCTCGTAGCCCAGCGCCTGGAACCACGGCCACTCCGCCAGGAGGCGGATGAGGGTCGGGACGACGAGAATAATGAGAAAGAGCCCGATGGCGACGCCGAGGCGATGCCTCCGGCGCGGCGACGGGTGGACGACTGTGGGGCGCGGGGCCATGGGCCCAACCTAGCACACATCCGTGTCGGTGTCGTCCCGCTTCGGCCCCTCCGTAACGCCGGGCATCCGGGTTCGCGGACCCCGGCGTCCCCGGCTCCGGGCGACGGTCGAGGCGAATTTTCCTCGTTCCCCGTGTGATTTTTCGCCTGCTGCAGGCGTCTCCGTACCAGGCAGCCGTTTGCCAGGGATCAACCGGAGGAGCCCCGATGAGACACTTGCAGATAGCGACGCTGTGTTTGGCCGTGATCACCCTGATGCCCCCCTCCACGCCGGCGTTGACCCCGGTTCCCGTTTACTCCTGGAGCCTGGGCATCCCGGTCGTCACCTACTCCCCGCACGCAACCGCCGTGGCGTTCGATACCGCCGGCAACCTGTACGTGTGCGGCAAATTCGCCGACACCATCGACCTGGGCGGCGGTCCACTCGTCGGCGCGGGAGGCTACGACATCTTCCTGGCCAAGTTCGACCCAAACGGGAACCATCTCTGGAGCCAGCGCTTCGGCGACGCGTCCGATCAGGTCGGCACCTCGCTGGCGACAGATGGAACCGGCAACGTCTACATGACCGGCCTGTTCAAGGGCACGTTCTCCTTCGGCGGCGCGAATCTCGTGGGCGGCGCCACCAATTATGCCTATGTGGTCGCGTTCGACCCGACGGGTGCGCACCAGTGGAGCTGGGCGTACGGCGGATCGGGAACCATCCGAGACCCTTCGCTTTCCGTCGACTCCGCCGGTGAGGTGTACCTGGCCGGCACGTTCGATGGAACCGTGAACATGGGCGGTGCGGACCTTGTGAGTGCGGGGGGCACCGATATCTTCCTCGCCAGATACAACTCCAGCGGCATTCAGCAGTGGAGCAAACGGCTCGGCGATGTCGACTATGACCAGGGCGACGCGGTGGCGGTGCATGCCTCGGGCGGTATCGTTTATCTCGCGGGGTTCTTCCGGGGCACCGTTAACTTCGGCGGTGGCTCGCTCACGAGCGCCGGTAGCGCAGACATCTTCCTGGCCGGCTTCGACACCGGCACGGGTGCACATCAGTGGAGCCAGCGTTTCGGCGATGCGTCGGAACAGGCGGCCACGTCGCTGGCGACCGATGCCGCGGGGAACGTTTACATGACGGGGTATTTCGCCGGCTCAGTCAATTTTGGCGGCGACCTGCTGGTCTACGCGGGCGGGGGTGACGGTTTCCTTGCCAGCTTCGACATGACCGGAAGCCACAACTGGAGCCTGAGCTTCGGCGGTCCCGGATACGAGTTCGGGCTGGGAGTGGCGGCGGCAATGAACGAAGTGGTCGTCACCGGCAGCTTCGACAGCACGGTCAACTTCGGGGGCAACGAGTTGGTCGCTGTGGGAATGGGTGACATCTTCCTCGCCGAGTTCGACCACGCCGGCAATCACCTGTGGAGCCGGGGCTACGGCGACGAGCACTACCAATCGGTCACCGACGTGGCCATGGAGGCATCGCAGGGTGTGGGCCTCGTGGGCTCCTACATCGGCACCATGGATTTCGGCGGCGGCGACCTTCCCGTCGCTCTTCTGGAAAGTCCCTTCATAGCCCGCTTCCGAAGCGTGCCGCGCGAACCGGTGATCGCATCGATCGCGGACGTGGGAAACGACCAGGGTCGCCGCGTTCGGCTCCGCTTCGAACAGTCGGGTCTCGACTGGAGCGGTTCGTCGGCGACCGTGGACCACTACGAGGTCTATCGACGCAGCGATCCGCCGGAGCCGTCCGGGTGGCTCCACGTGGGCGACGTTCCAGCGCATGGTGTGAACGTCTATGAAGTCGACGCCGCGACCGACGCGGACTCGTCGATCGCGACCGGACAGCACTACTCGGCGTTCTTCGTCCGCGTTCCCACCGATGATCCGTTCACGTTCTACGACTCACCGGTCGACAGCGGGTATTCGCTGGACAACCTGGCGCCGGGTGTCCCGGGCACGCTCGTCTACGACGCCGGGGTCTTGACCTGGTCGACGTCCGACGCGGCTGATTTCGAGCACTTCACCGTC
>CAZCQM010000047.1:0-1537 GCA_964500785.1 uncultured bacterium | reverse complement strand
CGTCTACGGATCGAACAGCGAGTGCTTCTGTTCCGCGGTCGTGATCGACTATACGGACGCCACCTCGATGGACGTTGCCTCGTCTCCGTACGAGTTCTACTACGTTACCGCCACCGACCGCTCCGGAAACGAAGGTCGGCCCGGAGAGACGAGCGCCACCCCCGGATCCGGCGAGACGCCCCGGAGCTACGTGCTCTCGATCGCGTCCTATCCGAATCCGTTCAATCCGACGACGACCATCCGTTACACGCTCCCCGCTCCAGGGCGTGTATCGATTTCGATACACGACGTGCGCGGCGCGCGCGTGGCTCGTCTCGTCGACGAGGAGAAACCTCCAGGGGCCTACACCGTGCCCTGGGGAGGCCGTGATGGCGAAGGACGCCCCGTCAGCTCGGGCGTGTACTTCGCCCGCATCCAGCACGCTTCGGGCACGATGACCTACAAGATGCTGTTGCTCAAGTGAGCGAACGCGCAGGAGGAACAGACATGAAACGCACATCGTTTGCATTGATACTGGGCGTCCTCGGCGCTTCGCTCTACGTGACTCCGGCGGCCGCGGGACCGCCCGCACACTTCTGGAGCGACGGCGGCGGCGGCGCGCTCGGCGACCTCTGCTACGGCGTGGCTGCGGATGGGATGGGAAACACGTTCGTCGTCGGGACCTTCCAGGGTACCGCCTCTTTCGGTGGCTCCGCGCTCGTCAGCGCGGGAGCCTACGACGGGTTCTTGATCAAGTACAACTCGTCGGGCGCAATTGAGTGGAGTAAGGCGATCGGAGGAACTGGAAATGACGAGGCGCGTGCCGTGCTCGCGGACGCGGCGGGGAACGTCTACGTAGCCGGGTATTTCAACGGTACGGTGAACCTGGGTGGCACCGACCTGGTGTCGGCCGGTACTAGCGACGTCTTCCTCGCGGAGTTCGGCGCAGGCGGCACGCACGTCTGGAGTCGGCGAATGGGTGGATTGTCATCGGACATCCCGAACGACCTCGCGTTCGACACCAACGGCAACCTCGTCCTGACGGGCTACTATCTGGGCAACGCCGACTTCGGCGGCGGCTACCTCGGGAACGCGGGTGCCTACGACGTCTTCATCGCCATCTACAACATTTACGGGTCGCACCTGTGGAGCCAGCGCAAGGGCGGCACCGGCAACGAGTACTCTCCCCGGATCGCGGTCGATCTATCGAACAATCTCACGATCACGGGTAACTTCGACGGCACGTCGAATCTTGGTGGCGACGACCTGGTCAGCGCGGGATACCGGGATATCTATCTGGCCAGGTTCGACGCCTCGGGCGCGCACCTGTGGAGCCAGCGCTTCGGGAGCACCAGCTACGATTACGGCAACGGAGTTACCGTAGACGCCGATGGGAATGTAATCGCCACGGGATCCTTCTTCGGCGCCGTGGATTTCGGCGGTGGCAGTCTGGTATCCGCGTCGCCGGGCTACCCGGACATGTTCCTCGCGAAGTACGATGCGACCGGCGTGCATCAATGGAGCCAACGATTCGGAAGTACCCAGAACGACGCGGGCA
>CAZCQM010000046.1:0-16879 GCA_964500785.1 uncultured bacterium | reverse complement strand
GCCCTCGGGCGTTCGCGCCCACCAGTTACCCGTCTGCCGTCGTTCGACCGCTGTGGTGAAGCGATACTGGTACACCCGCGCGCGCAGGTAGCGCGGCGGCGCGTGCGGGAACGGATCGCCGGCGAGGAGTCGCGTCACTTCGGGTGAGCCCTCGAGCAGGTGTTGGCAGAAGGCGAGGAACCACCGGTTCTGTCGCCAGGTGCCGAGTGAGGCGAACCACATCTGCCAGTCGAGTCGCGGCATGTGCGGTGTCACAAACCGCGGGCGCCGGTCGAGGTCGCCCGGTTTGTACTTGAACGCGTAGGCCCGCCACTCCTTCTCGTCGTTGCTCCCTTCGACGATGATTTCCGGGCGCGTCGTCGTCATCACGGCGAAGAGGCCGTAGGGATTGACGAGCTGCAACGGAGATTGCAGCCGGTAGGCGTCCGTCAGCGGACCGAGGTCGGGGCGCGTGCCCAGCGCGCCCGAGAGCGGCACCAGGCTGACGAGAAAGAGTGCGGCCGCCACGCCGCGCCGCAGCCAGCCCCGCGTGCGCGACGGCGCCCCCGCGGACTCCGGGAGGGCGCTGCGCGAGAGGAATCCGTCGTCGAGGAGCGGGACGCACAGCACCAGCGCCAGCAGATTGAAGAACCCGTAGTTGCCGGTGAGCAGGATCAGAACCTGGAGAAACGCAATCGCCCCCGCCCCGACGAAGCGCACGCGACGCGGCCCCAGAATGAGAAACGGCGCGATTCCTTCGCACGCGAACATCACCAGCGCCGAGAGTGTCTGGAATCCGGGCGGCCAGTGGCTCGCGTACCATGCCGTCCACGGCGGCAGCGGCTGCGTCCAGTAGTGGTAGCGGAGTGCGGTGAGCGAGTGCCACGCGGGGTCGCCGCTGGTGATCTTCACCGCCGCCGACGAGATCATGAGCCGGAACACGAGCCAGCGCGCCAGCCACAGTGCCGCGCGCGAGGGCGGCGGGTCGCCGGAGAGGCGCGAGCGCACGCGCCACGGCGCGAGCAGGAGGGCGACGATCCCCGCCTCGAGCAGGAGACCGTCCCACTGGAAGCGCAGGAAGACCTGCCCCACGGTCGAGAGCGAAAGGTACGCGAGCCATGAGCCGGCGAACGCCGCCACCGGCACCAGGCCGACCGCGGCGAGGAGTGCACACACCATCCCCGTTGCACACACGATCTTCAGCGCGACGTCGCCGGCGCCGAACCAGAACACCGTGGGCAGGAGCCAGAAGCGCTCGGGCCCGAGCTGGGAGCGCGCGGCGTCCAGGTATTCGTTCGCCGGGAGGATGCCACGGCTGCCGACGAGTCCCTCCACCTGCACCCACAGCGAGATGAACGCCGCGGCGTACACCACGGCCATGAGACGGAGGAAGAGTGCGACCGTACGGGATTCACCCGGCGGGATGACGTGCCGGCCCCAGAGCCACGTGGTCACCCGGTCTGCGCCGTTGCGGTGCCGCGCCACCACGCGGTAGCACGCCTCGGTCACCGGGGCGACGAGCGGCACGTGGCGGTAGAGCCACAGCGGCCAGCGCCGGCCGGGGGCCACGGCGAGGGCGCGAAACACCGCCTCGGCGCCGCGGCTCACGCGCCCGTCGGGCTCGATCAGGTGGACGGCGCTCGCGAAGTTCTCGCGCGGAATCTCCGGGTAGCGGGGCGCGGCCTCTTGGTAGGGGACGTACTCGACGCGGTCGCCGGTCACGCGGCGCCAGCGCGCCAGCCAGCGCCGGCAGAAACCGCAGTCGCCGTCGAAGACCAGGACCGGGCGCGCGGGGACTTCAATGCGGGGATGATTCTTCGCGGCGCGCGGGGTCCCTACCATTTGCAGGCCCCCAATGCAAGCGGGCCGGTCGACGAATCGATCCGGCCCGCATGCCCTCGTCGCGCGTGACGAAGTCCGATCAGGTGCCCTGGTCCCAGCTGGCGAGGTAGCGCGCCTGCTGGTCGGTGAGCGTGTCGATCTTGTAACCCATCGAGACCAGCTTCAGGCGCGCGATCTCGCGGTCGATGCGCTCCGGAACCGGAATCACTTCCACCTTGAGCGACCCGTGCTGCTTGACCATGTACTCCGCGGCCAGCGCCTGGTTCGCGAAGCTCATGTCCATCACGGCGGCCGGGTGGCCCTCCGCGGCGGCGAGGTTGATGAGGCGACCCTCGCCCAGCAGGTTGATGCGCTTGCCGTTCTTGAGCGTGTACTGCTCGACGTCCTTGCGCACGCGCTTCTTCTTGGTGGCGATGCGCTCGAGCTCCTCGATTTCGATCTCCACGTTGAAGTGGCCGGAGTTGGCGACGATGGCGCCGTCCTTCATGTTCTCGAAGTGCTCGCGGCGCAGCACGGCGATGTTGCCGGTGAGCGTGACGAACACGTCGCCGATGGCCGCTGCGTCCATGACGGGCATGACGCGGAAGCCGTCCATGACCGCCTCGAGCGCCTTGACCGGGTCGACCTCGAGGATGACCACGTTGGCGCCCATGCCGCGCGCGCGCTGCGCGACGCCGCGCCCGCACCAGCCGTAGCCGGCGACGACGAAGGTCGAGCCGCTCAGCAGGACGTTGGTGGCGCGCATGATACCGTCGATGGTGCTCTGACCCGTGCCGTAGCGGTTGTCGAAGAAATGCTTGGTGACGGCGTCGTTGACGGCGATGATCGGGAACTTGAGCACGCCTTCCTTCTGCATGCTGCGCAGCCGGATGACGCCGGTCGTCGTCTCCTCGGTGCCGCCGAACACGCCCTTGAGCGCGTCGTCACGCGACGAATGGAGCGTCGACACGAGGTCGGCACCGTCGTCCATCGTGATCTGCGGCTTGAGATCGAGCGACTGGTTGATGTGCTTGTAGTACGTGTCGTTGTCTTCGCCGTGGATGGCGAACACCGGAATCTGATAGTCGGCCACGAGGCTGGCGGACACGTCATCCTGCGTGGACAGCGGATTCGACGCGCACAGGGACGCCTGCGCGCCGCCGGCGGCCAGAGTCCGCATCAAATTGGCCGTCTCCGTGGTCACGTGCAGACACGCTGCGATGCGCACGCCCGAGAGCGGCTTCTCCTTCTGGAAGCGGTCGCGGATGGACTGCAGCACCGGCATGCGGTCATCGGCCCACTCGATGCGGTCCTTCCCCTGCGGCGCCAGTCCAATGTCCTTGATGTCGTACTTCATTCGTCTCGGGTCCTTTCTCCCGGAAGACCGGGTTGGAAGCTCAAACGTGTTTCCGGAGCGCGTCGACGTAGTCGGCGTACTCCCAGGTGAAATCCTTGTCGTCGCGACCGAAGTGCCCGTACGCGGCGGTCTTGCGATAGATGCCGCGGCGGAGCTTCAGGCGCTCGATGATCCCTTTCGGGGTGAGATCGAAGGTATCGCGGATGATCTTCGTGATCTTGTCGTCCGCGATGCGGCCGGTGCCGAACGTGTCGACGGCGACCGACACGGGCTCCTTCTCCCCGATCGCGTACGCGATCTGGAGCTCGCACTCGTCGGCGAGCTCCGCCGCCACGATGTTCTTGGCGATGTGCCGCGCCGCGTAGGACGCGCTGCGGTCCACTTTGCTCGGATCCTTGCCCGAGAAGGCGCCGCCGCCGTGGCGGCCCATGCCGCCGTAGGTGTCGACGATGATCTTGCGGCCCGTCAGTCCGCAGTCGGCCTTGGGCCCGCCCTCGACGAAACGGCCGGTCGGATTGACGAGCAGACGGTAGTCGGTGCCCGCGAATCCGTACTTGCCCAGTATGGGACGGACGATCTTCTCGTCGACGTCCTTGCGGATCTGCGCGTCCTTGACGTCCGCCGAGTGCTGCGTGGACACCACGACGGTGTCGATGCGGTGCGGCTTGCCGTCGATGTACTCCACCGTGACCTGCGTCTTGCCGTCGGGGCGCAGGTACGAGCACGCCGCATCGTTGCGCCGCACCCAGGCCATGTGCTCGGACAGCCGGTGCGCCAGGAAGATGGGGGCCGGCATCATGGGTGCGGTCTCGCGGCACGCGTAGCCGAACATCATGCCCTGGTCGCCCGCGCCTTCCTTCCCCACCACACCCAGCGCGATGTCGGGTGACTGTTCGTCGATCGACGTGATCACCGAGCACGTCTGGTAATCGAACCCGAACGTCGCGTCGGTGTAGCCGATATCCTTGATGACCGAGCGCGCCACGGACGGAATGTCGACGTAGGCGGTGGTGGTGATCTCGCCCGCGATGAACGCCAGCCCCGTCGTCACCAGCGTCTCGCACGCCACCTTGGCGTTCGGGTCCTGCGACAGGATCGCGTCGAGGACGGAATCCGAAATCTGGTCCGCGATCTTGTCGGGATGCCCCTCGGTCACCGACTCCGACGTGAACAACCGCTTCTCCGACATGGTGCCTCCTTGGCCCGCGCTCTCTCCTGGCGACGGCTACTTGAAGTTGATCTCGCTCGAATCCCCCACGTCGAGCTTCTTGAATCCGCCGCGGATGACGGCGTTGCTGCCGATCAGGCTCGACTCCAGCGTGGCGTCCGTGACGGTCGCCCCTTCGGCGATCACGGAATCGCGGACGATCGACGAGTGGATCACAACTCGCTCGGCGACCGAAACGTACGGCCCGATTATGGAATTCACGATCTCGGCGCCCGGGGAGATCGAGACCGGCGGGATGATGATCGACCCCTCGATGGGGCGCGCGCCGGGGGCATTCTTCAACAATTTCCGGTTGGTTTCAAGCATCGCTTCGGGTTTTCCGCAATCGAACCACTCGTCGATCGGGAAGGGCCGGAACTCGACCCCGTCCTGGATCATCTTCTGGAGGGCGTCGGTGATCTGGTACTCGTTGTTGGTGGTCACGTTGCGCTGGATGATGTCCCGGACGGCCGCGAACAGCGGGGCCCCCTCGAGGAAGTAGTAGAGCCCCACCAGCGCCAGGTTCGAGGGGGGCTTCTCCGGCTTCTCCACCAGCCGGGTGATCCGGCCGTCCGATACCTCGCACACGCCGAAGCGGCGCGGGTCGTCGACCTCCTTGACCCCGAGCACGTTGGTCGTCCGGGCGGTCACGGCCTTCAGGTCCGTCTTGATGATGGTGTCCCCGAGGACGATGAGCAAAGGCTCGCCGGTGTCGGCCACCTCCCGGGTGAGATCCACCGCGTGGCCGATCCCGCGCCGTTCCGCCTGGAAGACGAAATCCACCTTCAGCTTCGGGTAGCGGTTCTTCACGAAGTCCCGGATCAGCTCGCCCTTGTAGCCGACGATGAGCACGATGCTGCTCGGCGCCAGCGGAACGACGTCGTCGAGAATATGGGAGATGATGGGCTTTCCCGCCACGTAGAGCAGCGCCTTGGGCAGCGTGTAGGTGTGGGGGCGGAGGCGTGTCCCGATGCCTGCCGCCGGAATGATTACTTTCACGGGCGCTCCTTAGGGATTCGAGATCTCGCGTTTGAGCCGGTCGATCTTCGCGACCGGCGTCGGGTCGACGCCGTTCAGGTAGGCCAGGTAGACGCTGACGAAGTCGCCCAGGAGCATCATGGCCAGCATACGGGCCAGGCGGCCTCCGGCCGGGGTCTCCACACGCTCCACCCGCGCGGCATGGTCGCCGATGATCGACAGGGCGACTTCCGCCTGCCGCCGCGTCATGGCGTGATCGTCCCGGTCCTGAAGCGAAAAGACCACCGAGCTGGGCATGAGATGCGGTGCGATCTCCCAGCCCACGATTTCGTTGTGATCGAGCTCGGGAAAGTACGCGAAGTGAGCGAGCGTTTTGGCGTTCTCGTTGAACTGGCACGCCCAGCGGCGCGCGACGCCTTCCAGCAGGCCCGGTGCCGCATAGACGAACGCGGTCCGGTCGTGGACGAGACGGGCGTACTCGAGGGCCGGGTTCGAGGCCCGGTCGGGGGCCATGGCGTTGCAACGCTCGCGCGCAACGGCCAGCGCTTCCTCGTACTCGTCGTCGTCGAATGATGCGACGCCAGAGGCCCGCAGGATCTGGAGCATGGGCATCAGCGACAGTCCGATGGCGGACCGGGGCGGCATCCCGCCCGGAATGGTGCACACGGGCACGCCGTCGCGCCGGCATCGCTCGGCCAGCGTCCCGCCGCTCGTCACCGCGACCATGGCCGCGGCCTGCCCGGACGCCGCGTCGTACGCGGCGAGCGTCTCCCCCGTGTTCCCCGAGTAGCTCGACACGACGACGAGGGCGCCGCGGGCGATGTGTCGCGGCAGCCCGTAGTCGCGCCAGCCCAGGATGGGCACCGCGGCGCGGTCTCCGAAAAACGAGCGGGCTAGGTCGCCCCCGATGGCCGACCCGCCCATGCCGCAGACCACGACGTGCGAGAAGGAGCCCCGGGCCAGCGACGCGCTCCCGGCGAATTCCGCGCCGATCGCCCACGCCTCTTCCATCTGCGACGGAAAGGCGAGCACGCGCCCCAGCATGTCCGCGGGATCGTGCCGGGCACGGAGATCGGCCAGGGTCGGCGTCACGCCCCCGGCCTCCCGTTGGCGGCCACGGAGGGGACGTGCGTCTTGAGGAATACTTCGATCTCGGCCTCGATTTCGGCGGTGGTGCGGAAGCGCGAGACGCGGCGGACGAGCGCCCGGCACGCGTCGAACGTCACGGATCGGATGATCCGCTTGACCTCGGGAATCATGTTGGGGCTGACGCTGAACTCGTCGATCCCCAGCCCGACCAGGATCGGCACCGACAGGATGTCTCCGGCCATCTCGCCGCAGACGGTGACGGGGATCTTGCGCCGGCGTCCCGCTTCGACCGCCAGCCGCAGCAGGCGGAGGATGCTCGGGTGGAGGTGCTGGTACAGATGGGCGATCTTGCTGTTCCCCCGGTCGACCGCCATCGTGTACTGAATCAGGTCGTTGGTCCCGATGGAGAAGAACTCCGCCTCGCGCGCGAAGTGATCCGCCAGCGCCACCGCCGACGGGGTCTCCACCATCATGCCGAGCGGGACGTGCTCCGCGAAACGGTAGCGCTCGCTTTCGAGGTCCGCACGAACTTCCGCGCAGATCTCCTTCGCACGCACGATCTCCTCGATCTGGGAGATCATCGGGAACATGATCGACACATTGCCATGCGCGCTGGCGCGGTAGATGGCGCGGAGCTGCGTCTTGAAGATGTCCTTCCGCGTCAGGCAGAAGCGGATGCCGCGCCAGCCCAAAAACGGGTTGAGCTCCGCCGAATGGTGCAGATAGCCGGCGATCTTGTCGCCGCCGATGTCGAGCGTGCGGATGACGACGGGCTTCCCCTCCATCTTCTCCGCCACCTGCCGGTACACCTTGTACTGCTCCTCCTCGCTGGGCAGCTGCTCCTGGGAGATGAAATAGTACTCCGTGCGAAAGAGGCCGATTCCCTGGCCGCCGTGATCGACGGCGGATTCCACTTCGCCGGGCGAATCGATGTTGGCGCAAAGCGCGTACTTCTTCCCGTCGACGGTCTGCGCCGGGTAGCCGGTCAGCTTGAGGAGCTGCTCTTCCAGCTCGTGGAAGCGCTCGATCTCCAGCTCGTACTTCTCGACGGTCTCCGCAGTGGGGTTCACGATGACGATGCCGGTATTGCCGTCGACGATCACCGTGTCGCCGGACTCCACGTGCTCCACCAGGCTCTCCAGCCCCACGACGGCGGGCACGCCCTGCGAGCGCGCGATGATCGCGGTGTGGGAGGTCCGTCCGCCGAGCTCGGTGGCATAGGCCAGCACGGTGCGGCGGTCCAGCTGGGCGGTGTCGCTGGGCGAGAGATCGTGGGCCACGATGACGCTGGCTTCCGTCGGCCGGAGGCTCGCGCGCGTCTCCTTCCCGGCCAGGTGCCGGATGACCCGCTTCTTCACGTCGCGGATGTCGATCGTACGTTCCTTGAGATACTCGTCCTCGATGCTGGCGATGGACTCGATGAACCGATTGATGACCTTTTCGAAGGCCGCAGCCGCGTTGAGGCGCTCGCTCCGGATCAGACCGGTGGTTCCGTCGATGAGCATGCGGTCGTCGAGTATCATCAGATGGGTCTCGAAGATACGGGCGTGATCGTCGCCCATGCGCCGGGCGATGTCGGACTTGAGCGCGCGGATCTCACGGGAGGTGTCGGCGAGGGCTTTCGTGAAGCGCGCCACTTCACGCTCCACCGTCGCCTGCGTCACCGTTCCATACGGCACGGAGAACCGTTCGATGTCGCGAACGAACGCCGTCCCCATGACGATCCCCGGCGCCGCCGAAATGCCGCGGCGCGTGACCTCGGGCCGGGAGCGCCGGGGCCGAGCGGCGGAGCCGTTTATCCTATCGAGTTTGCTGCGTGGCATGCTGGAGCAGTTCTACCCGGGGCCGGTCCGGTCGCCTCGCGCCCGGCCGGCCGCGCCCGTCAGGACGCATGCGGGCTATTCCTCGTAAAACTTGGCGTCGAAGAGGGCCTCGAGGGCCTTTTGTGCGGCGGCTTCGTCCGGGCCTTCGATCTCCACCCGGATGTGCGCGCCTCGTGCGGCGGCGAGACTGGCGAGCCCCAGGATGCTCTTCCCGTTGGCGTACTTGTCGCCGTTATAGACGCGGATCTCGCTGTTGAATTGAGCGGCCACCTTTACGAATTCACCTGCGGCGCGAAGGTGCAGACCGATCTTGTTTCCCACCTGTTTTGTAAACTCGGTCATGGCTTCGACGGCTTACTTCACGATCAGTGATACGATCCACGAAAGGGGAAACAGCGCCGTGGCCAGCCAGGCCGCCGGAATGCGCCGGGTCGCCAGGACGGCAAGCGCGGCCACGACGACACAGCCCGCCAGGATCGTGGTGCCCCCCGCGCGGGCGCGAATCAAGATCACGCCCACCAGCACGCCGCCGGCGAACGCCGCCACACCTCGTGCAATGCCGACCAGCCGCTGGACGCGGTGGCTCGAGAACGCGTCCACGACCCCCCACCCCTTCGCGTAGCCGAATGATACCCCCCAGTAGCGGCAGGCGATCACCCCAGCATTGTACAGCACGAAGACCGCGACTAACCCCGGAAAAAAACTGTATATAGCAGACAAACAGGCCAAAGTCAACGCAAGGGGCTTGAGGGCGCCGACGAACAGCATGTCGCCCAGCGCCGCCAGCACGCTCCCGGCCGACTGTTTGAACCGCGCCACCGAGGCCCGGGCGGTGGCGTCCCCGTCGTCCTCGATTCGCAGCAGGCTCCCGACCAGCACCGGGGCCGCGTTGGGGTTGGTGTTGAAGTAGTCGGCATGCCGGGCGAGCAGGGCCGTCCCGTCGCCCGAAACGCGCGTGGAGGCCGCGTCCAGGGCGTACATCACCCCCACGTTCTGCATCCCCCGGCGGTGCAGCGTCGCCTGCACGAACAGGAGCCGCGCGAAGACGCGCGCCAGGTCGGATCGGCTCAGGCGCCCGCTCACAGCAGCCAGGCCGCTCCCACGGCAACCAGGAACCCGAGCACGGCATAGCGCCCCCAGGTCCGCGAGGAAAAGGCGCGGATGACGACCGCGGCGGCCAGCGCCGGCACGGCGGCCAGCCACACGGTCGTTCCCGGGGCGACGCCTCCCATGCGGCCGGTGAACGCGTCGGTGAGGCCGGCAGCGACGGGAAGCATGACGAGCACGGCGACGGCGTCGATCACGCCGACGAGGACGGCCGAGCCGATGACGGCGGTGGCCAGGCTCCGCGACGCCTCCGGCTCTCCCGGCGGCAGCCGGAACCGCCCCAGCCAGCGCTCGCGGACCTCGCTGCCGGCGCGCGCGAGGACCGCGCCGGCCTCGCCGGCCAGCAGCCCGAAGAACACGGCCGACGCGACCACGAAACCCGTGCGCAGGTCGCCGGTGGTCTTGAGGACGAGACAGGCCGCGCCGGTGCCGACGACGCCGCCGACCACCACGTTGGCGCGCCGCGTCCCGCGGGCCGCGCCGATCGAAAACCACGCGAACTGGAGGGCCACGCCGGCGGCGAGCGCGGCGGTCATCTGGTGCGTCACGGCGCCCACGATCGCGGCGGAGAATACCGGCTCGCCGAGCAGGCTCTGCCATCCCGCCCGGTCGTCCACCGCGAGGATTCCGGCCACGAGCGAGAGGATCAGGATGTCGTGCATGGCTATACCACCAGCGAATTGATGATGCAGGCGGCGTTCGACGGCACGTCCTGGGCGGAGAGCGTGATGCCTCGCTTGACCAGCTCGCGCAGCGCGGATCGCTCCTCCTCGGTGAGGTACACGAACGGCAGCAGCTCGACCGCGTTCTCGCGGAAGTGAAGCCCGCCGACGTTCACCTCCCGGAGATCGACGCCGCCGTCGACCACCGTCAGGACGTCACGCCCGGATTCGAAGAGGATCAGGAGCGTCTCGTGCTGAAACAGATCACTCTGCAGCCGGCGCGTGGTCTCCTCCACGGAGAAGAAGGACGCCTTGATCTCGGGCGGGACGCAGGACGCGTAGAAGCGTCGTTCCCAACCGCTCGCCGCCACCCGGTCGTTCGCCACGACGATGCGGTCGGGTCTCACGTGCGGGACCCAGCCCAGAACCACCTGACCGTGGATGAGTCGATCGTCGATGCGTGCCAGCCTAACCGCCATGGTCAGAACTGGTCGGCATCGATCGCGTGGATGCTGTCGCGACCGCGCGAGGCGAGTTCGGAGGGCAGGCGTTCGAAGTTGGTTTCGGTTCTCTTGTTGAGGAAGGCGAGGAGCATGGGGAGGTTGACGCCGGAGACAATGTGGACGTTGCGATGCCGCCTTTCCACCGCGAGGGTTGCGTGTCCACAGCTCCCTCCGATGAAGTCCACCAGTATTACGTAGGAGTCATCCGGCCCCCCCGCCTCCACGATGGCCTCGAGCTCCGCGGCGAGGGACTGCGGCGTCTTGCCGTCGTTGCTAACGGAATGAACCCCGCTGAAGTTTCCGTAAATGTTCCTGGCTGTCGCGATGAATTCCCGCGCGAGGTTGCCGTGTGTAACGACGATGGCTGAAATCATCTTAGTGGCGGACGCGGTTGGGTTCATTCCGTATCGTATCGCAGATACTGCCTCGTCTGTTTATCGCTCTTCATCAGATCGACGAGCAACGTGTTGAAGTTCTCGGCCGCGTTGATTCCGTAGACCTTCAGCATGTGGTTCATCGCGATCACTTCCGAGATTACCGTGATGTTCTTCCCCGGGAAAAGGGGAATCACGACCTGGGGTATCGGAACCTCCAGAATCTCGGTGATCCGTTCCGTGAGCCCGGCGCGGTTCCAGTCGCGTTTGACGTTCCATTCCTCCAGCAGCACCTCCACCTCGATCCTCTTCTGGACCCGCACCGCCCGGATGCCGAACAGATCCTGGACGTTGATGATCCCGATACCGCGAATCTCCATGAAGTGGCGCAGGTGCTGGTTACCCCTCCCGATGAGGACGTCGTCCGAGATCTTGCGCACGTGGACCGTGTCGTCCGCCACCAGGCGGTGGCCGCGTTCCACCAGGTCCAGGGCGATCTCGCTCTTGCCGATCCCGCTGCGCCCGGTGAACAGGAGTCCCACGCCGTAGACGTCGACCAGCGTCCCGTGGATTTCCGTCGTCTCGGCGAAGAAGTCCTCGAGGTAGCGATTGAGCTCGTGGATGAAGGGAGTGGTCAGCATCGACGTCCGCAGAACCGGGACGCCGTGCTCGGTGGCGGCCTCCAGGAGCTCCCGGGGGATCTCCAGCTGCCGCGTCACGATGATGCAGACCAGCGGGACCGAAAACAGGCGGCCCGCCGCTTCGCGGCGGACCTCCTGCGTCCGGGTATTGAGATAGAGAATCTCGGTCTCCCCCAGGATCTGGATGCGCTCGTTCAGGTAGTTCTGCATGAACCCGGCGAGCGCCAGACCCGGGCGGTGAATGTCGGTGACCGTCGCGGGGATGGGACCGCTGTCAAGCCCGTTGACGAGCTCGAGAGAGAGCATCTCGTGCATCTCATCGAGAAGCTGACGGACCGACAGCGTCTTCTTCCGCGACGTCGCCACCCGTTACTCCGTTTCCGCGACGTCGCCGGAAACCTCGCCGAGGCCTCTCGTGTACTTGCGATTCTTGAGCTTATCGTGGTGGCGCTTGAGCTGTTCCTCGAGTTTGTCGATCGCGCGGTCGACCGACAGATACATGTCTTCGGATTCCGCTCTGCCGATGAGATCCTTGCCGTTCACGTGCAGCGTTACTTCCGCTCGCTGCCGGTATTTCTCCAGCGAAAAAATGATATGCACATTGACGATATGATCGAAGTACTTCTTGAGGTTCTGAACCTTGGCTTCCGCGTAGTCCTTCAGCGCGGGAGCGAGATCGTAGTGTCTTGCCGTCGTGGTGACGTTCATGACGACCCCTTTCTACTGCGATGCACGAGCCTTCGCGGACTCCGTCCCCGAAGGCTGCCAGGCGGCTCGCGAATTTCGCGGGCCGAGAATCTTCCGAACATGTCTGGGATAAAAATGGCGCCAATCGCCGGGAAGTACCGGGGGCGCCTCCGTCCGCGGGGGGAACGCTGCGTCGTGGATCATTTCGAACTCCACACCATCAAATTTACATCCCCCGCCCCGCGGCGGCAATACCTCCCGCCCAACGCCAAGTTCTAGTACTGCTTACGCATCCGGGCGGGGAGGATATTGAGCTGTTCCCGGTACTTGGCCACCGTCCGCCGCGCGATATTGAGGCCTTCCTTCTTGAGCATGTCCGCGATCTTCTGGTCGGAGAGCGGCGTGCGGGCGCTCTCGGCCTCGATGATGCGGCGGATGCGGTCCTTGGCACTCTTGGCCGACACCTCGCCCCCGTCCTGGGTCCCGAGGCTCGACGAGAAGAAGAACTTGAGCTCGAAGACGCCGCGGGGCGTCTGCACGTACTTGTTCGTGGTCACACGGCTCACCGTGGACTCATGCATGTTGATCTCGCTTGCCACCTGCTGCAGCGTGAGCGGCCGCAGGTACGCGGTCCCCTTCTCGAAGAACTCGCGCTGCTTGCGCACGATGCACTCCATGACCTTCACCATCGTGCGCCGCCGCTGTTCGATGGTCTGAATGAGCCACTTCGCGCTCTTGAGACGCGCGTTGATGAACTCACGGGCCTCGCTGTCGCCGTCGCGGACTTCGCGCATCAGCTCGTCGTGGTAGTGCTGACTCACCCGCAGGCGCGGCACGTTGCGATCGTTCAGGTAGACAACGTACTTGCCATCCACCGACTCGACGACCAGGTCGGGGATGACGTACTTGGGATCCTCGGCCACGACTTCGAGCCCCGGCTTGGGGTCGAGCGTGGAGATGAGCTTGCATTGGTCCTGAACGTCCTGGACCGACACCTTGAGCTTGCGCGCGATATCGACGTACTTCTTCTGTTTGAACTCGTCGAAGTGGTCGCGGATGATCCGGGCGGAAAGCGAGTCGTCCAGGCCCCGGAAGCGCAGCTGCAGGAGCAGGCACTCCTGGAGGTTCCGGGCGCCCACGCCGGGCGGGTCGAAAGACTGGATCAGCTCCAGCACGCGGTCGACGTCCTCGATGGTAACACCGAACGTGTGCGCGATCTCGTCGAGGTCGCAGGTCAGGTAGCCGCTCTCGTCGAGCGACCCGATGATGTAGTCGCCGATGGCGAGCGTGGGTTTGTCGTCGGTGGCGATGCGGAGCTGGCCCATCAGCTGGTCGGTGAAGGACTGCTTGGCGACGGGGACCTTCTCGAAGAACTCCTCGGGCTGCTCTTCCTCGGACGCGGTGCGCCCCAGCTCGAAGCCGGCGTTGAAGTACTCGTCCCAGTCGACCTGCTCTTCTCCGGCCTCGCCACCGTCCGGCTTGGTTTCGGTCTCTTCGGCGGTGGTCGTGGTCTCGGCGGAGCCGTCGCCGTCGGTGCTCTCTTCCTCGCGCTCCTCGTTCTCTTCGGCCGCCTCCTCGAAATCCTCGATCTCCTCGAGCAGCGGGTTCTCCATGATCTCCTGCTTGAGCATCTGCTGGAGCTCGATGGCGGGCATCTGGAGCAGCTTCAGCGCCTGCTGGAGCTTCGGCGTCATGACCAGCTGCTGCCGCTGGCGGAGATGCAGACCGATTTTCATGTCCATAGAGTGCCGACCCCTTGCAACGCTAGAGCCTGAACGAGTTTCCCAGATAGATTTCCCGCACTTCGGCGTCTGCGGCCAGATCCGACGCCGTTCCCGCGCGCTTGATGGTGCCTTCGTACATGATATAGGCGCGGTCGGTGATGCTCAGCGTATCCCGCACGTTATGGTCCGTAATGAGGATCCCGAGCCCCCGGTCCCTGAGCTTCTTGACGATCCCTTGCAAGTCCTGCACCGCGATCGGATCGATGCCCGCGAACGGCTCGTCGAGGAGCATGAACTTGGGGTTCGTAACCAGCGCCCGCGTGATCTCCACGCGCCTGCGCTCGCCCCCGGAAAGCTGGTAGCCCATGCTCTTGCGGATGTGCGTAATGTCGAGCTGTGACAAGAGATCATCCAGCCGGACCTTCCGTTCCGTCCGCGAATACGGCATGGTTTCGAGCACCGCCATCAGGTTGTCCTCGACGCTGAGCCCCCGGAAGATCGACGGCTCCTGGGACAGGTACCCGATGCCCAGACGGGCCCGCTTGTACATGGGGAGCTTCGTGATGTCCTCCCCGTCCAGCGTGATCGTCCCCTGGTTGGGGCGGATCATGCCCACGATCATGTAGAACGTCGTCGTCTTGCCGGCCCCGTTGGGGCCCAGCAGACCGACGACCTCGCCGCCGTTCACGTCGATGCTGACGTCGCTCACGACGCGGCGGCGCCCGTAGAACTTCACCACCGACTCGGTGGCAAGGCGGTGTGCCCCGGCAACCGGCTCGGGCTGCATCTCGGCAAGTTTACTGGTCGAACTTTCCATCTTCCTGTGAGATACGGGCGCGAACGTCCTTCTTGATGTCCACGGACTCGAGCGTGTGATCGCACTCGAGGCCGATCCCGGTCAGTACGTCCCTGCCGCGCGTGATTTTGACGAAGCTGTCGCTGACGATCTTGTCCGTCTGGTTCAGGTAGCGCAGGCTGTCCGTCTCCAGCACTTCTCCCTTGAACGTTACCGCTACCACGTTCCCGTAGGCCAGCATGTCGTGCGTGTCCAGCGAGTACTCGCCGTTGTCCGCCGTGAGCGTCGTCTGCAGGTTGCCCATCTTGTCGTAGAATTCGATCCTCGGATCGTCCATCACGAACACGTTCCTCTTGTTGAACCGGTCCGCGTGCGGCGCGTGGAGCGTCCAGCGCACCAGACCGCTGTCCGATTCCATCGTCTCGAAATCGTTTACGGTCTCGTCCGGGACCTGCGACACCTTCACCGGCGTCTCGTCCTCGCCCTTCTTCTCGCACGAGGCCAGCAGCGCAAGCGCCGCCAGGACCGCCGCCACCACCCGCTCCGCATCACGCCTCCGCCGCATACGCCGCCTCCATCCCCTCGGCCCGGCCCTCGCCATCCCGCCAGCGGTGGTGGAACCACACCCACTGCGTGGGGTCGATGCGGATCAGCCGCTCCACGGCGAGCGAGCATTCCGCCGTCATTTCGGCGACCGCCTCTTCCCGGTCGGCCCCCGCGCGCGGCCGGATGACCGGCAGCACGTGGATCACGTGCCGTCCGTCGCGCTGCAGGAAGATGCCCATGGGTACGATGGGCGCCTTCGTCACCAGCGATATCTTCGCCGCCGCGGTCGGCGTGTACGCCGGGCGGCCGAAGAACGGTACCCACATCCCCGCCACCCGCGTGTGCTGGTCGATCAGCACTCCCAGAATCTCGCCCCGCTGCAGCGACCGGAGCACGCGGCGGGCATTCGCGTCGCGGTCGATGGTCTCGACCCCCAGCGACCGGCGCACCGCGACCAGCCGGTCGTTCAGCCGGTCCACCTTCATCCGCCGCGCCACCACCGCCACCCGGTATCCAAGCGCCACGAAGTGCGGGGGCATCAACTCCCAGCACCCGATGTGGCCCGTGATGACGACGACGCCGTGCCCCTCCCGGTACGCCTCCAGGAAATGCTCCATTCCCTCGATGCGCGCCACGCGGGCCCGGAGCGCGTCCGGCGACGAGCCACCCACGCGCAGGAACTCGTACACGTTCCGTCCCAGCGCCTTGAACATGGCCGTCGCGAGCGCCTGCCGGATCGGTTCCGGCGTGTCCGGGAACGCAATGCCGAGGTTGTCGACCGCGCGCCGCCGGTCCCGCCCGAATATCCGGGCGCCCAGGCCTCCGAGTGCGCCGAACACGGCCTGACCCGTTTTTCGCGGCAGCGCCCGCGCGACCGCCATCAGGGTCCCGACCGCCGCCACCTCGGCCGTTCGTTTCAGTTTCTTCCGCTTCCGCACCGCCTCGACACCCGCGGGTTGTGCTCAAAAACCGTCCGCTCGCGACGGGCGCGAGCCATCAAAATCATTCGCATTAAATTAGTTAGCACACCCGAAGACGGGTGTCAAGCAACGACTGTGCCAATGAAGGTATTACGAGGAATTTTGCGGAGTTATCGGAGCGCCGTCAGTCGAGCTTGAGGCCCGCCCGGAGAATGTCGTGGACGTGCAGGAGCCCGGTGGGTTTCCCGCCCGCGTCGACGATGAAGAGCATGAGGAGCGGCCCGGGCAGGTTGAGCTCCATGCGCTCGAGCGCGTCGGCCGCGAGCACGGCGGGCTCGATGGTCCTGGGATCGCGCGTCATGACCTCGACCACGGGGACGTCGAGCGCGTCGTCGCGGCGCGTGATGATGCGCTTGATGTCGCCGTCGGTGATGATCCCGGTGAGCACGCCGTCCGCGTTCACCACGCCGGTGCACCCGATGCTCTTCTCCATGGTCTCGAAGAGCGCCTCGCGCAGCGTCTGGCGCTCGTGGACCAGCGGAATCGCCTTGCCGCTGCGCATGACCTCGCCCACCGTCAGCGTGAGGCGCTTGCCGAGCATGCCGCCGGGGTGCGTGCGCGCGAATTCCTCGGCCGTGAAGCCGTGGCGCTCCATGAGCGCGCTG
>CAZCQM010000045.1:11514-17017 GCA_964500785.1 uncultured bacterium | reverse complement strand
TTCTCACCGCCTGCGTTTCCGGGTTGGGACACCTGGACACCTGCTTCGGCGACGGAGTAGCAGGAGATGCGAGTCTCCGACGAGCGGGTCGCGAGCGTCAGCAATCGACCCACTGGCCGGGTCAGACTCCTGCAAGACGCAAGTTTCCGTTGCACAACCGGCCTACCGGGTGTAGCATTTCCCGCCAGGTACAGGGCGTGCGCACTGATGCGGGCGTCCGGCTGTGCAGCCCTCTCGTGCACGGGTCGTTCCTTTCTATCTGTGCTGAGAGACACGAAGGCCGATAAGCACCGGCATACCCTGAACAAATAGATTTCGGACGGCATCCTGTTGCACTCAGCGAGGCGTGGCATGTCCCCGCCCCCACGTGCATGAGGGGCCGCAGTCCTTCAACCCGAGAGGTTGTGGTTGTGCGTCCGTCATCGATCCTCGCGCTCGCGACCATACGTCCCGATCGAGCAACAATACCTACGAGGTGACAATCCATGCGCACGCGAATCGTTTTCCTTGCCGTTGCACTCCTCGTGCCCCTGACAATGGTCGCTTGCGGTGACGACTCGACATCCCCCCCCGCGGGCGCCTTTACCACCTCGTTCGCACGGATGATGGGAAGCACGCCCGACGACGTGACCACCGCCGGGGGTGTGGTCGTGCTGTCCGACGGAAGCCGCCTGGTCGTGGGGAGATTTTCCGGAGAGCTTCACGTCACGGGTTACCCGGACTCATTGAGTTCGGGCGGTACGACGCGCATCTTCTACACCGCATTCCGGCCCGACGGTTCCCGATCGATGTTCGCCAGTGTCGGGGGCGGTACCTCGCCGGCGATCGTGCAGATTGCCCGTGACGCGGATGACAACGTCCTGCTCGTGGGGTACTTCACCGGGAGCATCAATTTCGACGGCCACAACCTGACCAGCGCGGGCGGCATCGATGTCTTCTTTGCGAAGACAGACAAGAATGGTAACGCGATCTGGGTCCAGGCGGGTGCCGCGACCGGGGATGATTCGGGGTGGGATATCGCCGCGGACGGCGCCGGCAGTATCTACATGACCGGCGTCGCGAGCGGCGAGATGGCGGTCGCAGGAGAAGACGTGGGCGAGATCGGGAGCTCGGCGGGGTTCGTCGTGAAGATCCAGCCCGGCGGTGTCGGCAACTGGTCGCAAACAGCGGCCGGCACCGGAATATCCATCTGCACGAGTGTCGCCCCCAGTGCGGACGGGAGCGTCGTCGTGTGCGGTCTGTATGCGCAGAGCACGACGTTCTTCGCCGGCGACACGCTCCCCTTCGACGGAACAACCGACGGATTCGTCGGTCGCCTGGACGCCAACGGGCAATCCATGGGGACCATCCACATCGGTGGGACGGGCAGCGCCTCCCCACAGAAAGTGATGACTCTCAACAACGACGCCATCGTCACCGGAATGTTCAACGGAACCGTCGACTTCGACGTCAACAGTGCGGCCGGAGCGGTCACCGCTTCGGGCGGTACCAACGCCTTCCTGGCCCGCTACAGCGAAGCGGGTGCCCTGCGCTGGGTCAAGACATTCGGGCCGGGTGACGACCAGGTCGGGCTGAGCCTCGCCCGCCTCGACGGAAATCACATTCTGATGTGCGGCTCGTTTTCGGTGTCCATCACGCTGGGGTCGACTACCCTCACACCCGTCGGAATGTCCGACCTGTTCATCGCCCGCCTCGACGGCGACGGCAACGTCGTCTCCGCGAGCAGGGTTGGTGGCACCGACACAGAGGATAGCGTGTGGGCGACGACGTCCGGATCGGCCGCCATCATCGTCGGCCTCACGTCGTCGGACGATGTCCTCTTCCCGGGTGGGATCCACCGGACCCGAATCGGACATTTCGACAGTTTCATCTATCAACAACCCTAGAACCTGGCGATCACGAACCACCGACGAAGGGATAGTCCATGCGTACGCGAATTTCGGTCCTTCTGCTAGGCGTTGCCATCGCTGTATCGTCCATGTCCGCTTGCGGAAACGACTCGACGGCACCCGAAGACACGGGCCCGCCCACGTTCTCGCGCATGATCGGCGGGAAAGCCGTCGACGACACGAACGGCAACGGTGTCGTGGTCACCTCCGACGGCCTGCGCGTGGTGGTGGGAACGTGCAACTCCGAGCTGAATGTCACCGGCTCCAGCAAGACATTGGATGCCACGGGGACGTCGCACGTTTACTTCCTCGGGTTCAAGCCGGACGGTTCTCTGGCCTGGAGCACGCTCGTCCCGGGTTCGGGGCTGGCGCCGTCCTTTTCTTCGATGGCGCGCGATGCGAACAACAATCTGCTCGTCATCGGGACCTTCTTCGGGGATGTGACGTTCGGAACCACCAGCCTGACCAACGCCGGCGGCCTCGACATCTTGATCGCCAAACTCGACGCCACCGGTCACCCGACGTGGGTGCAGGCGGCCCAAACCGGATTGGACGATTCCGGACGGGGCATCGTGGCCGCCGCGGACGGCAGCATCTACCTGACCGGCTCGTGCAGTGGCGAGATCTCGGTCGGCGGGATCACGACGGGTGCGTTCGGAAAATACGGCGGCTTTATGGTGAAGCTGAATCCCGGCGGCACGGCGGTCTGGCAGAAGACCGCAATTCCGGCGACGGAATCCTCCTGCAGTGGCGTTGCGGTCAGCCAGGACGGCTCGGTGGTCATGTGCGGTGCGTATCTGGGCGCGAGCGTATCGATCGACGGGCACTCACTGACCAACGACGGCGGCGGCGACGGCTTCATCTCCCGTTTCGCTTCCGATGGCACGTGGATGGGGAACATCCACATCGGCGGAACGGGCTCGGGGGGAGGGACGAGCATCACGACCATCGATGACGAGCCCGTAATCGCGGGGACCTTCTCGGGAACCGTCGACTTCGATGTCAACACCGCCGGGGGAGCTCTCTCATCCGTGAACACCGACGGGTTCGTCGCTCGCTATTCGAAAACCGGCGAACTGCGCTGGGTTACGGTGCTCGGGGGCGCGTCCGACCAGCTCGTGACCAACGTGGTCCATACCGGCACGGGCGAGATTCTCGTGTGCGGGACCTTCCTCTCAGTCATCACGGCGGGCTCGAAAACGCTGATCGCATCGGGAGGAGTGGACTCGTCCTTCATCCGACTCTCCGGCGGCGGACAGGTGCTGTCCGCCAGCACGGTGGCGGGCACGGTCGAAGAAACGACGGCCGGCATCGCAACGGCGGGCGGCGCCGCGATCATAGTCGGCACGACGCGGTCCAGCGATCTGGCCTTCCCCGACGGAACGCATCGATCGCTCTTCGGCGCAATGGATGCGTTCATCTATCAGCAACCGTAGCCATCGGGTTCCGCGGTCGCCCTCGCGGAACGTCCGCAACTCAGCCGCGCCTGCAACGGTATGTCTTCGTCAAGGGAGGCGTCAACGATGAGATAGCGCCTTCACACTCAACACCGTCGACAGATCCCCCGCAGCGAACAATCGGCCGTCCGAGCAGCAGCCCGCGGTTCGATTGCGCGTTCCCTTGTCGCCAGCTCGTTCCGTCGTAGTAGATATACGACGACGCTTGTTTGATGCCTCGGTATGCGAACTGGAGCGCGTAGATGTCGTCGGGACCGCTGCCCCAGATCTCCCCCATGTCCCACGTTACACCGGTTGTGATGGGCGACCATTGTGAGCCGTCGTAGTGCATCATCGTTCCCTGTTTGCCGACTGCGTAGACGTTCCCGGGACCACTGCCCCAGATGTGGGTGATGGTCTGCGGCGCGCCCCCCGAGTGACGCCACTCTCCGCCGTCGAAGTGGAGGATCTCGCCGCCGATCAGCGCCGCGAAGGCATTGCCGGCCGTGAGCCCGGCACATAGCAGCAATCCGCGATGACGCCGAGCGGCTGCGCCACGAGCGCACCGTGCACCGGAGAACGTTGTTCATGCTCCCGACCGGGCCGCTGATGGTGCTTGTGGTGATAGTCTGGTCCCGGTCAGCGTCATGTCGCGACAAGTGGCAGACGACAGGTGGAGGCGGCGGCTAGCGCCGAAGGCGCTGCTCAGAGCCGACCCATGGTCTCCATTCGATGGAGACATGGTATGGTGGAGGCGGCGGCTAGCGCCGAAGGCGCTGCTCAGAGCCGACCCATGGTCTCCATTCGATGGAGACATCGTATGGTGGAGGCGGCGGGAATCGAACCCGTGTCCTGACTGGGAACTGTCAGTGACGTCGGCTAGCGCAGGTTTACCCAGACCGATTTGTCTTCCAGGTAGGCGTTGAGGGCGGCCGCACCCAGCTCGCGCCCGAAGCCGCTCTCGCCGAAGCCGCCGAAGGGCGATGCCGGGTGGTAGACGTTGTACGTGTTCACCCACACCGTTCCCGCGCGCAGCCCCGCCGCGACGCGGTGCGCGCGACCGATGTCCTGCGTCCACACGCCCGAGGCGAGACCATAGCAGCTGTCGTTGGCGAGCGTGACCGCCTCTTCTTCCGTTTCGAAGGGGATCACGCACAGCACGGGACCGAAGATCTCCTCGCGCGCGACCGTCATGGCGTTGGTGACGCCGGTGAGCACGGTCGGTTGGACGTAGTATCCCTTGCCGTTGTGCGACGTGGCCGCGCCACCCACGGCGACCGTCGCGCCTTCTTTCACGCCGGCCTCGACGCGGGCCAGGATCGACTCGCGGTGCGACTTCGAGACCTGCGGGCCCAGGCGCGTCTTCTCGTCGAGGGGATCACCGGGCGCGTAGCGGGCCATCTTGCTCTTTACCAGCTCGACGAACTCGTCGTGGATCGACGTCTCGACAAACAACCTCGACCCCGCCGCACACACCTCGCCCTTGTTGTAGAAGATCCCGCTGCACGCGCCCTGCGCAGCCGCCTCCAGCTTTGCGTCCGCGAAGACGATGTTGGGCGACTTCCCTCCGAGCTCCAGTGAAACGCGCTTGATCGTCCCCGCCGCCGAACGCATCACGGTGCGCCCGACCTCGGTCGAGCCCGTGAACGCGATCTTGTCCACGCCCGGCGAATCGAGGAGCGCCTGTCCGGCGACCGACCCGCGTCCGGGGACGACGTTCACCACGCCCGCCGGAATCCCCGCCTCCAGGCACAGCGCACCCAGCTTGAGCGCGGTGAGCGGTGTCACCTCGGCGGGCTTGATGACCGCGGTGCACCCCGCAGCGAGCGCGGGCGCGAGTTTCCACACCGTCAACAACAGCGGGAAGTTCCAGGGCACGATCATGCCCACCACACCGACCGGGTGGCGCAGCGTGTAGTTCAAGAAACCGGGAACGACCGGGATGGTCTCGCCGCCCAGCTTGTCGGCCCACCCCGAGTAGTAGCGCAGCAGGCTCTGGACGAACGGCCCCTCGATCTTCCCCGACTCGAAGATGGGCTTGCCCTGGTTGACGGTCTCGAGCCACGCGATCTCCGCAGCGTCGCGCGCGACGAGCTCGGCGAGCTTCCACATGAGCTTCGCGCGCTTCCCGCCGTCCATCCCGGCCCAGGGCCCGGACTCGAGCGCCGCGCCGAACCG
>CAZCQM010000045.1:0-11504 GCA_964500785.1 uncultured bacterium | reverse complement strand
CCACCGCCGATTCGACGTCCTCGGCCGTGGCGCACGCGACCTCGCACAGATTCTCTTCGGTGGCGGGGTTGACGAGGGTCGAGGTCTTCTTGTCCGACGCGTCGACCCACTCGCCGTTGATCAAAAGCTGTGTGTGCTGGATCTTCATTCTTCTCCTCGGTCAACTCCGCGCCGAACCTATAACCGCACGTACTCGAAGTCCAGAGGCTTGCCGTGGATGCCGTGCTGCGGCGGCGCGATCCAGTTGGCGAACTTCCCGCGCTCCGCCACCAGGAACTGGATGCTCTTGACGTAGTCCCGATCCGCGCGCGTGGGCAGGAACTCCCCGCGGCGCGCCTCGAACTCGTCTTTCGACATCATCTTGCCGTCCGGGTCGAAGCTCGCCCTCGAGTAGGTCCCCACCTCGCGGTGGAAGCGCACCGACGGCAGCTTGATGCGCGTCGCGCAGTCCTCCTGTTCCAGGATCTTGTTCCAGCGCGCGACCGCACGCTCGCAGTCCTGGATGTAGGCGTCGCGGAGAATCGCGTTCATGGCGCGGCGCATGGGGATTTCGTGGTCCATGAGCCGCGTGCGATCCTCGTCGAACAGCGTGTACTTGTAGGCGCCTTCGCGGGCCGACGCATCCGGGTAGAGCTTCCGGTTGGCCTCGTTGAAGCGCCCCTTGAGACCGTGTGCGAAGTAGTTGGCGGCATTGCTCGAGTCTTCGTTGCCGAACAGGTCGAGCGAGACCGAGAACCAGTAGTTGATGTACTTCTGGACGATATCGAGGGGGATGCCGCCGAACGGGCGCACGTCCTCGCTCTCGTTCTCCCTCATGAGCTGCGCGGTGCGGCGGATGATGCGCGCGATGCCCGTCTCTCCCACGAAGAGATGGTGCGCCTCCTCGGTCAGCATGAAGCGCGTCGTCCGCGAGAGCGGCGTGAAGGCGCTCTCCGCCAGCGAACCGAGCTGGTACTTGCCGTCGCGGTCGGTGTAGGTGGCGAAGCAGAAGAAGTCGAGCCAGTCGTCGATGGGATCGTTGAACGTCGACAGCAACCGCGGCGAATCCTCGTCGCCCGAGCGGCGCTCGAGCATCTCCTCCGCCTCGTCGCGGCCGTCCTTGCCGAAATACGAGTGCAGCAGGTACACCATGGCCCACAGGTGCCGCGCCTCTTCGACGTTCACCTGGAAGAGGTTGCGCATGTCGTAGAGAGACGGTGCGGTGAGCGCCAGCTTCCGCTGCTGCTCCACCGACCCCGGCTCGGTGTCGCCCTGGGTCACGATCAACCGCCGCAGCTCGTTGCGGTGCTCGCCGGGCACTTCCTCCCAGCTCTCCGTGCCGATGTAGTCGCCGAAGTGGATGGGCCGCTCCCCCTTCACCGGCGCGAGAAAGATGCCCCACCGGTACTCGGGCATGCGCACGTAGTCGTAGACCGCCCAGCCGGACGAGTCCACGCTCACCGCCGTGCGCAGGTAGATCTCGTTCTCCTGGTAGGCGATCGGCCCCTGGTCCCGCCACCATTCCAGGAACTGCGGGTGCCAGCGCTCGAGCGCGCGCAGGAGCTTCTGGTTTTCCTTGAGATTGACGTTGTTGGGGATCAGCTCTTTGTAGTCCATACCTACACCCTGCTCCAATCGAACTCAGGTGAATGCGGCTTGCCGTACGACGTCAGTGCCCCGTGCTCGCCGACCGCGTTGGGTCGGGTGAAGATCCAGTTCTGCCACGCGGAGAGCCGCGCATAGATCCGGCTCTCCATGGTCTCCGGGCCGACGAAGCGCAGATTCGCTTCCATCCCGGTCAGCGCGTCGGGCGACAGCGAGCGGCGCTCCTCGATGATGAGCCGGATCTCGTCTTCCCAGTCGATGTCGTCGAAGGCGTCGGTCACCAGCCCCAGCTCCTTTGCCTCCGCCGGCGCGATGGGCTCGCCCTTCTTGACGATCGCCCGGGACAGATCCCCTTCCGACCCGTAAAAGCGGTTCTCGAGCCGGCTCAGGCCGTGGGCCATCGGGAATCGGCCGACGTTCATCACGCTGAGCGCGATGGCGTTGTCGCGGTCGGGATCGTCGAGCATGTACGCGCGATCGGAGGCCACCGCGATCTCGTAGAGCGCGCCCGCGAAGCACGAACCGGGCTCGATTATAGCGAAGAACGTCCGCGCCGTCACGTCGATCATCTTGAGCGTACGCCCCTGCTGGAGAAGGACTTCGCGCACGAACCAGTGGTCCTTGCGCGCATCCAGGGCGGCGTCGAGCGCCAGCGCGTCGGCCACACTTCCCTCGGTGTGGAACGTTATCAGGCCGACCGCCGGATAGTTGAGGCGAAGCTCCAGTATCGCATACCGAAGCTCGCGCCACATGCGCAGCGCGTACCAGCCGGCACCCAGCGACGACGGGTCGCCGGGGATGTCGGCATCGGACGACTTCGGGCCCTGGATGGTGAGCCGGGCCATGCGCTCGGACCGATCGATGGCGAGCGTGACGTGGCGGTAGCGCAGCGTGTCGCCCTCGCGCTCCGGCTCGACCTCGTCCAGCTCGATCCCCTTCGCGTCGTTCCCGTTCCCCGCGAGCTCCTTGAGCCGCGCGCGGATGGCATCCGCGTACGCGGACTTGGGGTGCACGTAGTCCACCAGCCCCCACTCCAGCGCCTTGCGGGCTTTGGCACCCTCGGCCAGCGTGCAGAAGGCGTCGGCGATGTCGCGGCGCACCTTGCGCTTGTCGACCAGGCGGGTGAGGCCGCCGGTCCCCGGCAGCACGCCCAGGAGCGGCACCTCGGGCAGACTCACGGCGGAGCTGCGGTCGTCGACGAGATGGATCTCGTCGCACGCCAGCGCGAGCTCATAGCCGCCGCCCGCGGCCGCGCCGTTGAGCGACGCCACGTACTTCTGCCCGCTCTTCGCCGTCGCCTCTTCGAGATTGATGCGCGTCTCGTTGGTGAACTTGCAGAAGTTGACCTTGTGCGTGTGGGTGGACGTCCCCAGCATGAAGATGTTCGCGCCCGCGCAGAACACCTTCTCGTTGAGGCTCTCGATGCAGACCACCGACACCTCCGGGTGCTCGAAGCGCAGCCGGGTCACGGCGTCGTCGAGCTCGATGTCGACCGCGAGGTCGTACGAGTTCATCTTGAGCTTGTAGTCCGGGCGCAGCCCCTCGTCCTCCTGGACGTTCATCTTGAGCCAGGCGACGGGCCCGTCGACTTCGAGCTTCCAGTGCTTGTAGCGTGAAGGATGGGTCGCGAACCGTATGATGGGTCTGTCTGCTTTCGTTTCCATGATGCTCCCGTGCCGGCGCCAGGGGCGCCCGCCGTCGTCTCCAGTATCTATGTGCGAACCCGGATCGCGATCTTGCCCAGGGCGCGCCGCTCTTCCATGGCGGCGTGTCCCGCCGCGGTGTCCTCCAGGTCGAACACCGCGCCGACCACCGGCTTCATGCGGCCGGCGAGAATCAGCTTCAAGGGCGCCATGAGCTCGTTGCGCGAGCCCGTCGTGGATCCGATGACCTCGAGCTGCCGGAAGAAGATGTGTCTGAGGTCTTCTTCGGGATTATAGCCCGTCGTGGCGCCGCACGTCACCAGTCTCCCGCCGCGCACGAGGCTCCGCAGGCTCCGCACCCACGTGTCCTTGCCCACGTAGTCCACGACCACGTCGACCCCGCGTTTGCCGGTCTCCTGGCGGACCCTTCGCGAGAAGTCCTCCTTCGAGTAGTCGATGAGGACGTCGGCGCCGAGATCGCGGCACAGCGCCAGCTTCTCCGCCCCGCTCGCCGCGGCGAACACGCGCGCGCCCGCGACTTTCGCAATCTGGATGCAGGCGATGCCGACCCCGGCCGCCGCCCCCAGCACGAGCACATCCTCCCCCGCGCGCAGGCGGCCGCGCGTCATGAGCATGCGCCACGCCGTCACGAACACGAGCGGAATCGACGCCGCGTCTTCGAACGACATGGTTTCGGGGAACGGGATCGCGTTCTCCGCCGGCACGACGATCTGCTCGCAGCACGTCCCGTCGATGGTCTCGCCGATGAGGTGGTAGTCGATGCACAGGGACGCGTCGCCGCGCACGCAGAACTCGCAGCGGCCGCAGCACACCGTCGGATTGAGCAGGACGCGGTCGCCCACGCGGACGGATTCGACGCCCTCGCCGACCTCGCTCACCACGCCCGCCGCGTCGCACCCGGGGATGTGCGGAAACGGAACGGTGATCCCCGGCAACCCGCGGCGCAGGAAAAGGTCGATATGATTGAGCGACGCCGCGTGCACATCGATGCGCACGGTTCCCGGTCGCACCACGGGGTCCGGCCGGTCGCCGTAACGGAGGACGTCGGGTCCCCCGTGCCGCTCGTAGAAGATCGCCTTCATCGGGGCGCCTCCGGTCCCCCTCCGGAGCGGAAGCGCTCGAAGCGCTCCCGCCACCGGTCCGGGATCCGCATGGGTTTGAAGGTATCGTTGTCGATGGCGACGTTCTTGATGGTCGCGCGCGCGCTCACCTTGCCGTCGCCCAGCCGCACGATCGTGTACGCCATGGTGATGGAGGTGCGGCCGATATCGACGAGCTCGACGTCCACGCGGAAGCGATCACCGTAGCGCAGCGGCGCAAGAAACTCTGTCTCCGCGCGGATGGTCGGGAAACCGATGTTCTCCTTCACCACCAGCTCGGGGTAGGGCGCGCCGAGCGCCCCGCTGAACCACTCTTCGAAGGCCTGGTGGAAATAATGGAAGAAACGCGGATAGTAGACCACGCGCGCGTAGTCTACTTCACCGAAACGAACGCTGAACTCGGCGCTGAACGTCATCCGGCGTACGCGTCGTCCGCCTTGGCCGCCAGGATGAAGTCGCTCTCCGTGAGCCCGTCGATCTTGTGCGTCCAGATGGTCAGCACCACCTTGCCCCACGACAGATGGACGTCGGGGTGGTGTCCCTCCGACTCCGCGATCTCTCCCACTCGATTGGTGAACGCGAGCGCCTGCCGGAAGTCGTCAAACGTGTACGTCTTCGCGAGATGGTGCTCGTCCACCACGCGCCAGTCCCCGCCCAGCGAGGACCGCAACGATCTCAACTCCGCGCCCTTGAGCGGCGGAACGCCGCCCGTGCAGGGCACGCAGTGCTTCGCGGAAAGCTCGCTCATATCGAGCCTCGCTACGCCGCGGCCTGGAAACGTTTGGCCACTTCGTCCCAGTTGACGACGTTCCAGAACGCGCTCACGTAGTCCGGGCGCTTGTTCTGGTACTTCAGGTAGTACGCGTGCTCCCAGACGTCGAGCCCGAGGATGGGTGTGAGCCCCTCCGAGATCGGCGAGTCCTGGTTGGCGGTCGACGAGATCACCAGCGCGCCGCCCTTCTTGACCGACAGCCACGCCCAGCCGCTGCCGAAGCGCGTCTTGGCCGCGGTCTCGAACTTCTCCTTGAAGCCGTCGAAACCGCCGAAGGTCTTGTCGATCATGGCGGCCAGGTCGCCCGACGGCTTGCCGCCGCCACCCTTCTTCATGATGGTCCAGAAGAGCGAGTGGTTGGCGTGGCCGCCGGCGTTGTTGCGGATGGCGGTGCGGATGTCCTCGGGGACGGACGCGAGGTCCCGGAGCAGATCCTCGACCGACTTGCCCGACAACTCGGCGTGTTTCTCGAGCGCGGCATTCGCGTTGTTGACGTAGCCCTGATGATGCTTGGTGTAGTGGATTTCCATCGTGCGCGCGTCGATGTGCGGCTCGAGCGCATCGTACGCGTACGGCAGTTTGGGAAGTGTGAATGACATTACGGCCTCCTTGGTTGGATGGGTTCTAATTGCGATCCGGGTGAAGCCTACCGATTCGCGGGGAGGACCCGTTGAATGATACGCACGGGCCGACGACCCGTCAAAGGCTAAGAAAAAGCGCCGGTCTCCCGGACCGGCGCATGAGTATCGCGCGGCACGATTCCATCGTCAGACGGTGAAGGACTCGCCGCATCCGCACGTCGCCTTCGCGTTCGGATTGGAAAATACGAATCCCTTGCCGTTGAGTCCCGTCGTGTAGTCGAGTGTCAGCCCGAGCAGGAAGAGCTTGCTCTTCTTGTCCACGACGATACGGACGTCGCCGCTCTCGATGATCACGTCCGTGTCGGACGCTTTGTCGTCGATGGCCAGGTGGTACATGAGCCCCGAGCACCCGCCGCCCTTCACCGAGACGCGCAGGTACGCGTCGGCGGGCGTCTTGTTCTCGGCGGCAATGGAATCGCGGATGGCCTGGGCGGCGCTCTCCGTCACGGTGATCATTCCGGCGTTCTCCTCTGGATCGTTATCTTCATCTGATGGTCCTGCGGGCGTCTTCCCGGACGTCCGGGGCGCACACCCGCGCTCATGTCTATTATAAGGCCCGCACCCCCTCCGGTCAAACCCGCAATCGAATATGCAGTTACGACGCCCTTCCGGGGCCCTCAGGGGCCGCGGAAGGCCGCGGCCATGTCGGACCCGGTGACATGGATCCCGGTGATGTCCACCCGGCCCCGATCCGGGGAGAGCATGATGCCGTCGTACTCCGTCCACCCCGTCCACGGCAGCGTGAACTTCGGCTCGGAATCGGAGGCCTCCGGGTAGTACGACCACTGGGTCACCAGGCCGCTCTCGCGGTCGACGTACACGTCGTACTTGTTCTGGGGCGTGTCACCGACGTCGCGGAAGGTGAGAATCAGCTTGTCCGCCGGACGGCCGTCTTCGGTGGTGGCTTCGCCCCCGTACTCGAGCATCACACCGTCGTCCTCGAGCTTGTAGGGCATGAGGAACCAGTACGAGTCGTTGATCCAGATGGAGTGCGCGCGGGACAGCACCGGCGCGAGGGCCTTCTCGCCGGTGACTTCGGTTCCACCCCGCCACGCGCGACCCTTCCCCGTATTGACGTTCATGATCACGACCAATGAATCGTGATCTTCCATCTTGTACTCGCCCGTCCACTTGTTCCACATGTGGGTGCGCCCGAAGATCGTCCAGCCGATGCACTGGACGGCACCCCACCGATCGCGCCCTCCCAGGGCCTTCATCACACGATTCGCGATCTCGACCGCGTGCGCATCCGACTGCGGCATCGGCCCACTCAACGCCGGCGAGGCGGCCAGCAGGGCGACCGCTCCGATTTTCATCCATCTGGACATCGTTATTCCTCCCGGGAAACATTCCCCGCCGCGTCGATGCCGTAGCGGGAAAGCGGCTCGATCAACGGTGTCGCGTCGATCCACGACGCAATCTCCGGAACCAGGCGCTCGCGTTCCGACACGGGAACGTGCACCGCGAAGATGCTGCGGGGCCGGAATCGGTCCTCGACCAGGCGCCTGCCGAACGGATAGGTCAGGAACCAGAAGGGCAGCACGCCCACGTCGGGTACTTCGTCCAGCAACCCGGCGGAGCGCATCGACCGCTCGTCGATGATGCCGTCCCCGAGGTGGACGATGGTACGTCCATCGAGATCGACGATCAATCCCAGGTGCTGGACGCCGGCGAAGGTGACCTTCCCGTGGCTGAGCCCGAACCCCTCGACGCGAACGCGTCCGGCCGTTACGCCCGAGCGTGCGCCTTCCACCGGCTCGATGGTGGTCACGCGGTCGGCGAAGGCGTCACCCGTCTCGCCGACCAGGCGGTCCACCGCCTGGGGGGTGGACACGAAGCGGGTGGCGGGACTCGCCCTCAGGTAGTCCGCGACCGCGCCCGCGTCGAAATGGTCGCCGTGGAAGTGAGTCGCCAGGACCACGTCAGCGCCGTCGAACGGCGGGCGCGCGTGGCGCAGCGACTCGAGGGCCGCCGCCGGCGGGACGCCGTAGGGCCGGGCCGCCGGCCCGAAGAGCCCGTCGATCAGGACCGAGGCCCCGGCCGACCGGACCAGAACCCCCTCGCAGCCGATATAGGTGAGATGAAGCGACAAAATGGCCCGCTATCCACATAACCAGTTGAACGAGAATTACTTACACACCCCGGCCACGGCCGGGACCCCCACGGTAGCACACGGATGTAACCTTTCCCAGTCCCGCGCCGTCCTGTTTATGCGCCATGAACCGCGACTTCAGGAGGCTGGCCGACGAGTACGGCGGGCGCGTATTCACCTTCGCGCTCCATTCCCTTCGCAGCCGCGAAGACGCGGAGGACGTGACGCAGGAGCTGCTGATCCGCTTGTGGAACCACCGCGATACCATCGACCCCGCGCGCACCCATGCCTGGGTCATGCGCGTGGCGAGGAACCTGGTGATCGACGCCAGCCGGCGGCGCCGGGCGCGGGCCGTCGTGTTCGCCGACGGCACCGACGCGGAGGCGGCGGCCCGGGTCGTGGCCGACGCGCCGCGCGCGGATGCGGCCGAGCGCGACGAGCTGTGCGCGCGCCTCGAGACGGCCGTCGCCGCCCTCGACGAGCCCTACCGCACCGTCGTCATCATGCGCGAGATTCAGAGCTACTCGTACAACGAGATCGCGGAGGCGCTGGAAATGCCGCTCGGCACCGTCAAGGTGTACCTGCACCGCGCGCGCCGGAAGCTCCGCGAGCACATTCGGAGAGAATTGAACGATGGCACTCGATGACATGAATGCAACCTGCGCGTGGGTGGACGAGCACCTCGACGCGTTCCTCGACGGCGAGGCGGGCGGACTCGACGTCCGCGAGCGGGAGGCCGTCCGGCGCCACATCGCCTCGTGTGCGGCGTGCCGCGAGCTCGCGGCCGACGCGGAACGGACGATCGCGGGGTTGCGGTCGCTTCCGGTCTTCGACGTGCCCGGAGCGGTCGTCGAGCGCGCCGCCCGGGCGGCGGGCGCGCTGGATACGCCGCGCCGGGTGCGCATCGGTTCGCCGCGCCTCGCGTCCATCGCGCGATGGGTTCCGGCGGCCGCGGCCGCCGCGGCCCTGATCGCGGTCATCGCCACCGCGCACTGGTCGCAGACTCCGGTCAGCGAGCCGTCCCCCGCGGAACGCGCCGCGGTGGCCGATGCGGCGAGAGAGACCCTGCTCGCCCTCTCGTACGTGCAGCGCTACGCGCATTACACCAGCCACGTGATCGAGGATCGGGTCTTCGAACAGGGCGTGATCGCTCCCATGGAGCGCGCCCTCGATGCGTCGCAGCAGAGAATCATCGACAACGGGGTCGTCCCCGTCCGCCGCGCGATGAAAAAGTCGGGAATGATTGAAACCAAATCGTCGCCCGAGCGCTCTTGATATGTGCAGGAACGCATCACAGGAGGAACGCGAATGAAAAGCAAATGGTTGGGTTACATGCTGATGGCCGCAGCCGTCGTGTGCATCGCGGGCGCCGCCCGGGCGGAGGACAAGGACACCGACAGGGAAGCCGCCCTGCGGGCGATGCCCGGCTACGTCGACTTCACCGCCCTGGACGGCATCAAGGAGCAGCCCAGGGTCGAGGTCAACCTGCGCGACCCGATGCTGGGGCTGGTGTCGAAGTTCATCAGCGAGGACGACCCCGACATGCGCAGCCTTCTCGCCAGTCTCAAGCTCGTGCGCGTGCGCATCTATCCGATTACCGCGGAGTCCTCGGCGCAGCTCCTCGAGGTCGGCTCGAAGACATCGAAGCTGCTCGACAAGCAGGGCTGGGAGCGGGTCGTTCGCGTGCGCGACGAAGGCGACCACGTCGACGTGTAATTCAAACCCTCCACCCGGGCGGAGTGGATCGACGGCGTCCTCGTCATCGCGCTCGGGGACGACGACGAGGCGGTGTTCGTCAACATCGTCGGTACCATCCGACCCGAGGACGTGTCGCGCCTGAGCGAGCACATGGACATCGACGGGCTGGACCGCGTCCACGTGGACGGCAAGGTCAAGGTCAAGAACTGATTGCGCGCGCTACAAGGGAGCCATTCCGATGAACATCAAAACCACGGGACGGAGCTGGGGCGTCGCGGTGATCCTGTGCTTTGTGACCGCCAACGGCTGCATGTGGGCGCCGGAGCTGACCGACGTCAAGCAGGACATCGCGCAGCAGCTTCCCGACACGCAGTTCCACAAGAACGTGACCCTGTCCTTCGGGCCGCTGACTCTCGCGCTGGCGCGTGTCGTCACCGGTCTCATCCCCGACGCACGGGAGGCGCGACGCTACCTGCGCGACGTGAGCCATGTGCAGATCGCCGTCTACGACATCGAGCGCTCCGAGGCGCTCAAGTCCGTCGACACACCGTCGAAACTGGAAGGTCTCCTCGAAGACGGCTGGGAGATGGCGGCGCGCGTGCGCGACGACGACGAGGTGGTGTGGCTCCTCTACCGGATGGACGACGAGTCCGTCCGGCAGATCTTCGTGGTGGTTCTCGACGACGACCAGCTCGTGATGGTGAAGGCGAGCGGCCACCTGGAGAAACTCATGGCGCGCGCCCTCGAGGAATCGCACGGCGACTGGTCGCATTTCCCGCCGCCGGGCGCCTGACGCGTTCTCGCTACCGGGTCGGCCCGTCTTGCGCGGACGCCGGTCGCCGGGCCTCCGCCGCTGAATCCCCCTGGGCCAGCCCAAACGCGGGTGGCGGGGCGCAAACCCGTTGCCGGACGCCACATCCGCAAGGACGCGCTTTGCTTGCGCCTCGACGCCGTCGGCGTTACGATACCGACGCCGGTTGCCGGTTGAGGATTCCCCCACCTTCCCATCCGGAAGAGAAGCGAACGATCACGCGCCGCGCGCCGGCCGCGCCCGGCGCCGACCCACACCAGGAAGGGTGTTTGACCATGGCCGCCATCAAAGAACAAGGAATCGGTTACGGGGAGCACTTCCCCGGCTCCTCCAAGGTGTACGCGACCGGCAGCCGTGAGGACATTCGCGTCCCGCTGCGCGAGGTCGAGGTCACGCCGACGCGACGCCCGGACGGATCGACGGCGGAGAACGCGCGCATGCGCCTCTACGATACCAGCGGCCCGTGGACCGACCCCGGCGTCCGGGTCGACGTCCGCGAAGGGTTGCCGGCGGTGCGGGCGGAGTGGATCGAATCGCGCGGCGACGTCGAATTGTACGAGGGTCGTGACGTCCGCTACGAGCGCGACGGCCGTCCCATGCCCTTCCCCGGCCTCCACCGCCGGCGCCGGCGCGCGACGGCCGGTTCCAGCGTCACCCAGATGCACTACGCGCGGCGCGGAGTCGTGACTCCGGAGATGGAGTACGTCGCCATTCGCGAGAATCTCGGCCGGCAGGCGGCTTTCGAGGCCGACGTCGCGCGGCGCAACGGCCACACCGGCGCGCTGGCCCACGCCCAGGTCGGGCGCTCCGACGTCCTCAACCACCAGCACCCGGGAGACCCGCGCGGCGCACGCATTCCGCGATTCGTGACACCCGAGTTCGTCCGCGACGAAGTCGCCGCGGGACGCGCCATCATCCCGGCCAACGTGAATCATCCCGAGCTGGAGCCGATGGTGATCGGGCGTAACTTCCGCGTGAAGATCAACGCCAACATCGGAAACAGCGCCGTCACGTCGTCGATCGAAGAAGAGGTCGACAAGATGCGCTGGGCCACCCTGTGGGGCGCCGACACGGTGATGGACCTCTCGACCGGAAAGAACATCCACGACACGCGGGAGTGGATCGTCCGCAACCCGCCCGTC
>CAZCQM010000044.1:0-17172 GCA_964500785.1 uncultured bacterium | reverse complement strand
CGGACGTTCGTGTTATGGGCCAGCGCCTCGGCGACGAGGGAATCGAGCTCGGGGTCGCCGAAGCCACGCCACCAGTCGCGCGGGTTGGTGTCCGCGGACCAGGCGGGGACATCCGTCGCGGTGAAGGCGGCGGGGGCCTGGATCTCGACCGGCGGCGCCTTGCGCTCGGGCGCCGACGCACATCCGGCGGCGAAGAGGGCCGCCGCCACCACGGGCCAGCGCGTCATCGATGCTCCTTTCCCGCCGGTGCCGGAGCCGACAGCCCGGCGGCGGCGCATGCCACGAGGTCCTCGAAGTCGTCGGCAAAGGGGTCTCCCGTCGCCTCGGGCATGATGGGTGGGCCATGACCGGCATTCAGGGCGAAGACCATCGTGCCGACGACGAACCGCATCCGCCGCCACGCCTGGGCCTCGGAAAGGTGGGGGGCGGCGCGCCGGATGGCGGCGACGAAGCGGCGCGTCACCGGAGCGAACGCGCGCGCCACCGCCTCCGGTTCGGGGCCTTCCATCACGATGCGTCCGATCAGGGCGGAGATGTGGCCGTTCTCGGGTCGGCCGCGCAGCTCGAGGACCGGCTGGTAGAAGGCACGGACGACGCCCTCGGCGGGGAGCGGCCCCCGGGGGTGGCGGGCCTCGAGCGCGTCGAGCATCTCCAGGCGAACCCGGTTGACGGGCTCGGCACGGCGCTCGAGGAGGGCCTGGATCAGCCCCGCGCGCGACCCGAAGTGGTAGTGGACCGCCGCGATGTTCGCGCCGGCCGCCTTCATGATCGTCCGCAACGACGTCGCGGCCACGCCCTGCTCGGCGTAGAGCCGCTCCGCGGCATCGAGGATTCGTTCTTTGGTCTGATCGGTCATCCGTGCAGTCCGTTGCAGCGCCGGCGATTAAATCGGTTGATTACATTAATCGATTGATTCAATCGCTGTCAATGACAATTTGCACGGGGGCGGTTGTCGCCGACCGCCCGGGTGGATAGAATGGCGCCGGGCGACGGGTGCCGAATAGACGATCCCGCAGCGTGTATTCCTCGCGTCACGTTCACCGGAAATCCGCGTAACCCCGGCTCCCGCGGAGCCGTAGAAAGACATACATCCGATTCGAAACGACCCCGTTTCCGACCCGAAGGAGTGAGACCTCATGACGCTCGTACGCAATTCGACGAAATGGTTTCGACATGGGAGAACGGCCGCCGCTGCAGGGGTGATGACGGCCGTGGTACTTTTCGTGGCCGCGTCGAGCGCCCTGGCGGGTGAATGGCAGGGCAAGGTGACGACGAACGACGGCGTCAAGACGGTCGCGAACCCGGCCAGGGGATACGTGGAGTCCGCCACCATCAAGCTCCCCGAGGTGTGGCGGCTCGGCGGCGACACGGACAGCGAAGACGAGTTCTTCGGTGTCATCAGCGACATCGACATCGACCAGAACGGAGACGTCTATCTCCTCGACAGCCAGCTGAACGAGGTCAAGATCTTCTCGCGCGACGGCGAGTTCAAGCGCGCGATCGGTCGTGAGGGCGAGGGCCCGGGCGAATTCCGGATGCCCGTCGCCATGTTCTTCACCAAAGACGACAAGGTCGCGGTGCTGCAGGCGATGCCGGGCAAGATCGTCCTGCTCACCAAGGACGGACAGCCTTCCGGAGAACAACCGCTGCCACAGGCCCCGGATGGAGGGTTCCAGCTCATGCAGGGCGGGGACGCGCGCGGCGGCAACATGGTCCTCTTCCTGGCCCGTCAGAAGTTCGACCAGGCGGCGGGCAAGTGGTCGCGGCAGGGCTTCCTCGCTTCCGTCGACGGCACCGGCAAGGAGCTGTGTGAGTATGCCTCCAAGGAGAACGTGATCAACATGGCGTCGGCGGAGATGAACGACGCGGCGTGGGACACGTTCGAGCGGCGGTGGCGGATCGGACCGGACGGGAAGGTCTACGCGTGCCGATCCTACCAGGACTACGAGGTCACGGTGTACAACCGCGACGGATCGGTCGAGAAGGTCGTCACGCGCGAGTACAAGCACCAGCCGCGTACGGCCAGGGAAAAAGAATTCATGAACAAGATGATGAGCCACTGGGCCAAGATGATCCCCAACTGCAAAGTCACCATCGCGGACACGGAAAAGGACATCGAAGGGCTGTACGTGCGTGACGACGGCTCGATGTGGATCATGAGCGGCATGGGTGCGCGCCAGCGTCCGGACGGGGCGATTGGTGTCTTCGACGTGTTCAACCCCGCGGGTCAGTTCGTCAAGAACGTGACCCTCCAGGGCCAGGGCGACCCCCTCCAGGATCTCTACGTGTTCGAAAAAGATCGCGTGTATGTGGTAACGAGCTTTCTGCAGGCGGCCATGTCCGCCCAGGGCGTCGAGGGACTCTACGAAGAGGCCGAAGAACCTGAGCCGATGGCGGTCATCTGCTACAAGCTCGAAGGGGATGCGGTGGCGGTTCGATAACCGTAGCCTCGACCCGATATCCGGTACCGGCGTCTTTCGCTTCCCCGAGACGCCGGTGCCGGGTGATCCCGCCTCGATCACTGGAGAAACGCGTTGAATAGAAGGATCGTTCCCGTTGCGGCCGCCATCGCACTCGCACTGGTGCTCTGTCTTGGCTGCGGCCGGAAGAACGCCGGCGCGGGCGCGTCCGATTCCACGTCGACCGATTCGACCTCGCTGGCCGCGGCGCCGGGCTCGATGGAGGGAGACGGCAAGAACTTCGGCCAGGACGGCGACGCGAAGGCCGATTCGACCCGGGCCAAACCCCGCCGCGAACGCGCCGTCAGCGTCAACGCGAGCCGCGCGGTTCGCGCCGATCTCGTCCTGCCCGTCGTGGCGGAAGGACACATCCGCGCCCGGCACACCGCCGAGGTGCACGCCGAGGTCGCCGGCAAGGTGACGCGCGTGGCGGTGGACGAGGGGGCAACGCTCAAGCGCGGCCAGCTCATCGTCAAGCTCGACGACCGCGAATACGAGGCGGCGGCCGAGGAGGCGCGCGCGCGCTACCTGCAGGCGTTGAGTCTCCTCACCATCGAGGACGCCGACATCGACACCGCCCTGGTCGGCCAGGCGCGGGAGGCGCGCGACGAGTTCGCGAATCTCGAACGCCTGGAGCGCGCGGGCAAGATCACGCGCGATGAGCGCCTGGCCCGGGAGATCGCGCTCGACATCCAGTCGCTCAAGGAAGGCCGGTTCCGGGGCGAGATCGCCGCGGCGCGCAGCGGCGTGTCGCTGGCCCGCGCGGACCTGGAGCGCGCGCGCTTGAACCTGGAGCGGACCGAGATCCGCGCCCCGTTCGACGGCGTGATCACGGGGCTGGTGTTGAGCCGAGGCCAGCAGGTCATGCTGAACCAGACCATCTGCACGCTGGTCGACAACGTCAACATCGAGGCCGAGATCGGCGTGCTCGAAGCCGACGTGGGCAAGATCGCCCCGGGGGGCGCGGCCATGCTCGCCGTGCCGGCGCTCGGCGACACGTTCAATGTCACAGTGGACGTCGTCAGCCCGCAGTTCGATCCCACGACGCGGACCTGCCAGGTGCTGCTGCGCGTCCAGAACACCGACGGGCGCCTGCGCCCGGGGATGTTCGCGCGCGCGCTGATCTCGGGCCAGCGCTTCCAAGACCGCCTGCTGGTGCCGCGCGAGGCCATCCTCACACGTGACGGGCGTCCGCTCCTGTTCAAGATCGAGGGCGACCGGGCCAAGTGGCTCTACGTCGACCTCGGCGAGAGCAACGAGCACATGGTCGAGATCAAGAGCGTGCTGCAGGGAGGCACACTCGATCCGGGCGACCGCGTGATCGTATCCGATCATCTCACGCTGGCGCACGATGCCAGGGTCCGCGTGCGCAAGACGGTCCCCGCCGACGATCCCTGGCTGCGTTTCGCCCGAGCCGAAGAATGATCCGCTTCGCGATCCATCGTCCGGTCGCCATCAGCATGCTGTTCCTGGCGCTGATGCTGGTGGGCGTGGTGAGCTTCCGCAAGATCCCCGTCGACCTGTTGCCCTCGATCACCTACCCGCGCCTCACGGTCGTTACGACCTACCAGGACATGCCCGCCGACGACCTCGAGCGCCTCGTCACCGAGCCTCTCGAAGAGGTTGTGACCGCCCTCACCGGTGTGCGTCGGGTGGTGTCGCGGACGCGCGAAGGTGTCTCGATGATCACCGTCGAGTACGAGTGGGGCACGCAGATGGACTTCGCCAACCTGCATCTGCGCGAGGCCGTCGACCGGGTCGCCTTCCGCGAAGATTTCCCGGAGGCGGCGGAGCGCCCCGTGATCCTGCGCTGGGATCCGACCTCGCGTCCCATCAGCATCCTCGCGCTGAAGGGGAAGGCGCCCATGCCGCAGCTCACCGAGTTCGCGGACGAGGTGGTCAAGCCCGCGCTCCAGCAGGTGGACGGGATCAGCAAGGCGGAGGTGGTGGGCGGACTGGAGCGCGAGATTCTCGTCGAGCCCGATCCGCGCCGGCTCGCGATCTACGGCATCACCGTCGAACAGATCCAGCAGGCGCTGGTCCGCAGCAACATCACGTTCCCGGGTGGGCGCATCCGGCAGGGGCCCCTGCAGATGAGCCTGCGCATCGACGGGGAGTACGGGACCATCGGTGAGATCGCCGAGACCGACATCGCGCGGCCGGGGCAGTCTCCCGTACGCATCTCCGACGTCGCCCGCGTGTCGGACACCACCAAGGAGCCCGAAGGCGCGACGTTGCTCGGCGAGGACCCGGTGGTGTCGCTGCTCGTCTACAAGGAGCCGGAGGCCAACACGGTCCGCGTCACCTCCGAGATGGACCGCGCGCTCAAGGTGCTCGAGGACGATTACCACGACTTTTCCTATACGTACGTGTATCGCGACGCGGACTACGTGCGCTCGTCGTTCCGTGGACTGGCGCAGTCGCTCATCCTCGGCGCTTTTCTCGCCTTCGCCGTCCTGTTCATATTCCTGAGCGACGTGCGCAGCCCCGTGGTCGTGGGTCTGTCCATCCCGGTGGCCCTGACGGTGACGTTCGCCTTCCTCTATTTCGCCAAGGTGAAGCTCAACCTGATGAGCGTCGGCGGTCTGTCGCTGGCGGCAGGAATGCTCGTCGACAACGCGATTGTCGTCATGGAGAACATCAACCGGCACCTGACCGAGAAGCTGGGCGGCCGGCCGGTGGACTTCTCGTCGATGGAGACGCGGCGCGCGGTGGCCACGGCCGCCGACGCGGGCACGCGCGAGATGGCCAACGCGATCATCGCGTCCACGCTCACCACGGTGGCGGTGTTCTTCCCGGTCGTGTACGTGCCCGGTATCGCCGGCGCGTTCTTCCGCGACCAGGCGCTCACGGTGACGTTTTCACTCCTCATCTCGATCGCGACCGCACTCCTGTTGCAGCCGATGCTGTCCGCGCGTGTACTCAAGCTCCGCGTCACGGCCCCGCGCGGCATCTTTCGCCTCTTCGACCGCGGCTACCAGGCGTTCTACCGCGTCTATCACGGGGCGCTGGTGCGCGCGCTGCGGCGGCCGAAGACCATGGTGGCTGCACTCGTGGTGGGGCTGGTGGTGGCCGCGGTGGTGGGCACGCAGCTCAAGCGCTCGTTGATGCCGGAGCGGGCATCCGGCGACCTGCGCGTCGACCTGGAACTGCCCACGGGCACGCCGCTGGAGGAGACGACGTCCTCGGCGGCCGCGCTCGCCGGCGCAATCTCGGAAGATCGCGCCGTCGCCCACGTCTTCACGCAGGTGGGAACGACGGAGCGCTCCCTGGCCTCGATGAAAGACTACACGGCGCCCAACACGGCAAACATGCGGATCATCATGAAGCCCGGTCGCGCGGCTCATCGAGCGTCGGAACGGCTGCAGGCGTTCCTGGAGGCGAGGCTTGATTCGCTCGAGGGCGTGCGTTATGCCTTCCACGCCGAGGGCGTCGGTCTCTCGGAGATTCTCTCCAGCGATGAAGCGCAATTCAGCCTGGGAGTCGTGTCCGACCATCCCGAGGATGCGCTGGTCGCGGCGGGGGAGATCGTCGCCGCGCTCCGTCGCGCCCACGGACTGACCGGCATTCAGGTCGACCGCGTGCTCGGAACGCCGAACGTCGTGGTCCGGCTGGACACCGAGGAGATCCTGCGCGCCGGTCTCGATCCGGACCAGGTGGCGCGCGACGTGCGCAACCGCATCGCCGGTGTGGAGGCGACGACGTTCAACGAAGTCGAGAAGCGCATCGATATCTCGGTCCGCTTCCCGCGCGCCCAGCGCGAGGACCTCGCCGGCGTCCTCGCGTCCCCGGTCACTCTGGCAGGAGGCGAGGCGGTGCCGCTGCGCCGGTTCGTGACCCTCGACGAAGAGCGCCCGGTGCGCGAGCTGTCGCGGCGCAACCAGCGGCGCATGGTCACGGTGGCGGGAGAGGTGCCCGGCGGCGACGTCAACGCCGCGTGGCAGACGGCGACGGCGGCGATCGAAAAGCTCGACCTGCCGCCCGACGTCCGCATCGTCGAGGGCGGCGAGCGCGCGGAGATCGAGAGCAGCTTTCACGACCTGCTCTGGGCGATGCTCCTCTCCGTGGCGCTGGTCTACATGATCCTGGCCGCGCAATTCGAGTCGTTCGTCGATCCGCTGCTCATCGCGACCACGCTCCCCATCGGGCTGGCGGGGGCCCTGGTTGCGATCGCCGTCACCGGAAACACCATCAACATCCTGTCGTTGATCGGGATGATCGCGCTGCTCGGCGTGGCGGTGAACGACGCTATCGTCAAGACCGACACCATTCGCCGCCTGCGCGCTTCCGGCATGGAGGGATACCGCGCCGTGATGGAGGCCAGTCGCCTGCGCCTGCGGCCGATCCTCATGACCAGCGCCACCACGATTCTCGCGTTGCTCCCGATGGCGATCGGGCTCGGGGGCGGTGAACAGATCCAGCGGCCGCTCGCGGTGACGATCATCGGGGGACTCATGCTGACGACCTCGCTCACGCTGTTCTACACACCGATTCTCTACACGCTGGCGCACCGCATCGGGAGGCCGGACGCATGACGAAGTTCTTTGTGCGGTTTCCCGTGACGACGTGGATGATCTTCGTCGCCTTCGTCGTGCTGGGTGCGTATTCGATCCCACGGCTCAAGATCGAGGCCGTGCCCGACGTCAACCTGCCCACGCTGACCGTCACTACGACGTGGAACGGCGCCTCGCCCCAGGCGATTCAGCGCGCGATCTCGATTCCGATCGAGGAAGCGGTGCAGGACGTCCACGGCGTGGAGAAGATCGAGTCGACGAGCCGGGCGGGGAATTCGACGGTTACGATTTCGGTCCGCCGCGGCACCAACATCGACGTCGCCCGGCTCGACCTCAACGAACAGCTCGGCGACGTCCGCCGCAACCTCCCGCTCGGCGCCATGCAGCCGCAGATCCTACCCTTCGTTCCCGAGGAGTTCAGGACCGACGACTTCTTCACTTTCAGCCTGGAGTCGCCGCTGGATCCCAACGCGCTGCGGGAGCTGGCGGAGACGTGGGTGATTCCGCAGATCGTGGCGTTGCCCGGTGTCGCCGACGCCCAGGTGCTCGGCGGCGCGCGCCCGCTCGTCAAGATCGTGCTCGACCGGCGGCTCCTGGATCTGTACCGCATCCGGGCCGACGAGGTATTCCGCGCCGTCGACCGCCTCGACGAGTTCGAGGGCGCCGGGGTGGTTCGCGACCGGGGCCTGGAGCGCCTGGTGGCGCTGCGGCGGCCGGTCAGTCTGTCGTCGCTGCGCGAGAGTCCCGTGGCGCGGCGCGGCGGACAGACGTTCACGCTGGGCATGATCGGGGACGTCCACTCGGACTTCGAGGATCCGGTGTACTTCGTGCGCGCGAACGGCGAGAACGTGGTGCAGGTGTCGATCGATAAGCGAAGCGGCGCCAATGCGGTCGGCGTGAGCCGCGACATCCGCAAGGCACTGCCCGCGATCGAGGCCAACGTCCCGGCGCGGGTGAATTTCCACGTCGACGACGATCAGGGCAAGGAGCTCGAGGACAAGTTGCGCGACCTGATCTATCGGTCGTTCGCGATCCTCGGCATCCTGTTCATCATGCTGGCGCTCACCGTGCGGCAGTTCCAGTTGACCGCGATCGTGACCGCGTCGATCGTCTTCGCGACGCTGATTTCGCTCTCGATGTTCTATTTTCTGCGTATCTCGGTAAACTTCATCACCATCAGCGGTCTCGCCGTGTGCTTCGGCATGATCGTCGACAACAGCATCCTCGTGCTCGACTCCATCCACAGGCGTCTGGACGCCCTCAAGCGCGCGGACGCGCTGGGGCTATCGCGGCGGGCCAAGCTCGAGGTGGCCTACCATTCCATCCTCGACGGCACCCGCGACATCCTGAGCCCCGCGCTGGCGAGCACGTTGACGACGGTGGTGGTGTTCGCGTCGTTCGTGTTCCTGTCGGGACGCCTCGCGCTGTACTACGTGCCGCTCGCGGTCTCGGTGACCACCGCACTGGTGGCGTCGCTCTTCGTGGCCTTCGGGTGGGTGCCGATGGTGCTGCACCGGTTGTGGGCGCGCCCGCTGGTGAGCAAGCTCCCCGACGGACCGCGTGACGTGGTCGATCCATCCGAGCTCGACGCGCTGGTCGCGGAGCCCGCGGCCACCGAGGACCGAACGACACGCGTCGACCGCGGCTACGCATTCCTCCAGCGCGCGTGGTGGCTGGTCTTCCCGGTAGCACTTGCCATTTTCTTCGGCGCCTGGCACGTGTACGACACCAAAGTGATCAAGGGTGGCTTCTGGCATTTTCCCGCGCAGGAGGAGCTGTTCCTCTACCTGGAGATGCCCTCGGGCACCGACGTTGAGTTGACCTCGGAGACGTTGCGCGATTTCGAGGAGCAGCTCCTGCCCGTTCCGGAGGGCGCGCGCATGAGTGCGCGGGCCTTCGGAAACCAGGCCATCATCCGCGTCGAATTCGAAAAGGAACTGCGCAAGACGCCGCTGCCGTTCCACTGGCGCGAGCTGTTGATTGCCAGAGCGGACCAGACCGCCGGCTCGTCGGTCTACATCCGCGGCTTCTCGGACCGGCCCTATTTCAAGGGTGCCTTCGGCGGTTCGGCGCTCAATTCGCTGATCAAGATCACGGGATATAATTCCAAGCGGCTGAACGAAATCGCACAGACCACCCTCGATCGCGTCGAGAAGAACCGCCGCGCGCGCAACGCGCGCATCACCACCGGCGCGCAGTTCGAGCGCATACGCCAGGAAGAGATGGTCATCAAGATCCGACGCGATCAACTGGCGGCACACGATCTCACCGTCCTCGATCTGACTGCGCAGATCCGGCGCATGCTCGGCGTCGACATCCCGTGGACGATGCTCATCGACGGCGACCAGGAACGCGTGCAGCTCTCGTACCAGGACGCCGAGCACATCTCCTACACCGACATCGCGGACCTCGTCGTGCGCAATCCCGCCGGCGAACAGGTGCGGCTGGGGGATCTCATCGACATCGAGCGGCGCGAGGTTTCGCGGTCGATCACGCGCGAAAACCAGAAGTACACGACGCACGTGAACTGGGAATACCTGGGAACCGACCAGATGCGCCAGAAGTACCTCAAGGACGTGCTTCCCGGGATCCAGCTGCCGTACGGATATCAGGCCGAGGAGGCGCGACAGGAGTTCCTGACCCAGGAGGAGGAGGAAGAGATCGGCCTGGCGGTGTGGATGGCGGTGGTGTTCATCTTCATCGTGCTGGCAGCCGTCACCGAGAGTCTGACCATCCCGCTCCTCGTGCTGCTGGCGATTCCCATGTCCCTGGTGGGGGTCTTCGTCATCTTCTGGCTCACGCACTCGGTGTTCGATTCGTCGGCGCGCATCGGCCTGGTGCTGTTGTTCGGCGTCGCCGTGAACAACGCCATCCTGCTTCTGATGCGCTACCGGGCGGAGGCGACGCTGCTGCTCAAGTCGAAGCTCGGCGGCGACCCGGAAGTGGCGGCGTCGCTGTTTCCCCCGTTGCGCAGGGCCCTGGGCGGAAGCGACCTGTGGGCGCTGCCGGCGTCGGAGCGTGTCGGCCTGCTCATGCGCGCCGTCGCGCGCGGAACACGCGTGCGCATGCGCTCCATTTTGTTGACCAGCGGCACGACCGTCGTCGGCCTGGCGCCGTTGCTCGTCCACATGAACGAGACCGCGGACAAGGACATCTGGGAGAACCTCGCGCTCGCCACCATCGGCGGTCTGGTGTCGAGCACGTTGTTGCTCCTGTTCATTACACCGGTGGTCTACACGACGTTCATCCGCCTGGGGTGGACGGTCCGGCGCTTCTTCGCGTGGGTGCGGGGGCGTTCCGGCCGCCGCCGCGGGGCGCTGGATGCGCGCACGAAGCCCGCGTAGCGCGTTGCGCGCGCGCGCGTTCCGTAGTACATTCAATGTCAGCCCCACCACTGGTGAACCGTGGCCGTTCCATTCCCCGTATCGCATCGTCTTTTTCGCTCCGCCGCGCTGGCGGCGGCGCTGGGCGCGCTGTGGGCGTGCTCGAAGGGCGGTGGCGCGCCTCCCATCGTTTCCCCGCCGCCGGCCACCGCGAACTGGCGCTGGATGAACCCGGTCTCGGAAGGGGAGACCCTCACGGATGTCTGGGGACCCTCGGGCGACAACCTCTTCGCGACCGCGAACAGGGGTGTGGTTCTGCGCTACGACGGGACCGCCTGGACGCGTACCACGACACCCGTCACCGACAATCTCAACGGTATCTGGGGAACGTCGGGCACGAACATCGTCGTGGTGGGATCGGGCGGTGTCATCCTCCGTTACAACGGGACCGACTGGGCGGTCGAGGCGAGCGGTACCACCGACTATCTCCAGGACGTGTGGGGGTCGTCGCCGACCGACATCTTCGCCGTCGGCAACCGGCGGCTGGTCCTGCACTACGACGGCGGCTCGTGGACACCCATGTCCGTGCCGCTCGGCGACCAGGTCCTGTATTCGGTGTGGGGCAGCGGGCCCGCCGACGTCTATGCCACCGGTCTCGGCAAGGAACTCCTGCACTATGACGGCGTCTCGTGGCAGCCGATCACGACGCCGGCGACGTTCGCCCTCGTCGACGTATGGGGGACCGCGGCCGACGACGTGTTCGCGGTCGGCGGCAACGGGGCGGCCATCCACTACGACGGCAACACGTGGTCGGTGATCGACACCGAGGCGGGCGCATTCTTGAGCACGGTGTGGGGAACGGCGACCGACGACGTATATGCGATGGGCTACGGATCGGGCCAGGCCCACAAGGCATATCACTGGGACGGCGGTGCGTGGTCGCCGGTCGATTTGATGACGTACAAGAAGATCAACCGCGTGTGGGGAGTCGACGGCAAGGTGCTGGCGGTGGGTGAGGCCGGCACCATCTTCGAGAAGACGGGGGCGTCGTGGACGGTGCCGACCGGCGCGCTGACCGTGGACTTCGAAGACGTCTGGGTAGCCCCGGCGGGCGATGTTGCCGTCGCGGTGGGAGATTTCGGGACCATCCTGCGCTTCCGCGACGGCACGTGGACCCAGATGCAGAGCGGAACGACGACCAACCTGCGATCCGTGGACGGTCCGTCCGAGACGGATCTCTTCGTCGCCGGCGAGAACGGGACCATTCTCCATTACGACGGCGCATCGTGGACGCCGATGATGAGCAACGCGAGCACGCATCTCTTCGACGTGTGGGCGCCGTCGAGCAACCTGGCGTACGCCGTCGGGGACTTCGGAACGGTGGTGCGGTTCGACGGAGCGATGTGGACGCCGCTGAGCGCCGGGTTCCAGTCCGATTCCTTCTACTCGGCGTGGGGGACGTCGCCGGACGACGTTTACATCACGGGGTCGCGGTCGGCGGCGGTCCACTGGAACGGGACGCAGTTCAAGCTGGTGACCATCGATCCCGTCAGCATCCACAACTTCCACGACGTGTGGGGGACGGGTCCGGCCGACGTTTACATCGCCACCGAGTATCTGGGACCCGCGCCGCCGCCCGCTGCCGGGGCGCCGGCAGCGGCCGCCCCACTGCACGCCGGCGGGTTGATCTTCCACTACGACGGAGCCGGGTGGCAGGCGGTCTACCAGGATCCCGGGCACGACGTGCTGGCGGTGTGGCGCATCGGCGACCAGGGTGTCGCCTGCGGCGACAACTCGACCATCCTCACGGGAGATGGAACGACGTGGACGCGCGTCTGGGATCTCAAGGACTTGCCGTTCTACCTGCACTCGGTCCGGGGTTCGTCCACGCGAAACGTCTTCGTCGTCGGTGACAACGGCGCGATTGCGCGGTATAGTCCCTGATATGCGCTTCGCCTCGGTATCCTTCGCCAGTGACAGCGTCGACGACCTCCTTCGCGACGTGTCGCGGGCGATCCTCGATCGGCTCGGCGAGCACGCCGACCTCGCCCTCGTATTTCCCAGCGCGCATTTCGCGTCGCGCGCCGAGGGAATGGTGGCCAACCTCAAGAGCGCGATCGGCGCGCGCGTCGTCGTGGGGTGCATGGGTGAGGGCGTCATCGGGCCGTCCCACGAAATCGAGAACCAGCCCGCGCTGGCGGTGGTGGCCGCCCAGCTCCCCGGGGTCGACGTCGAGGCCTTCGCGCTCCCCAAGAGCGAGCTCATGTCGATCGCGCTCAACCCGATGACGCTCGGCAAGCACTACGAGCCGCCGGTGGACACGCGCTTCATGGTCATCCTGGCGGATCCCTTCAGTGCGCCCATGGACGGCGTCCTCAACGCGTTCAATCACGAATGCGAGGGCATTCCCATCATCGGGGGCATGGCGAGCGGGGCGCGGCAGCCGGGCGAGACGGTTCTCATCGTCAACGATCGCGTGATCCGCGAGGGGCTGGTGGGTGTTTCGTTTGCGGGGCCGATCCAGGCCGACATCATCGTGTCCCAGGGATGCCGCCCGGTCGGGCCGGTGCTCGAGGTGACGGGCTCGCAGAACAACATCATCGACTCGCTGGGGGGAGAATCGCCCCTGGTCCAGATCCAGAGCCTCCTCGACGAGCTGGACGACGAGGACCGCGACCTGCTTCGCAACGGCCTCTTCATCGGCCGCGCCATCGATTCATCCAAGGAGCCGCTGGGACGCGGCGATTTCCTGGTTCGGGGTGTGCTGGGCGTGGACAGCCGCAACGGTGCCATCGCGGTCGGCGACGTGATCGACGAAGGCGAGCGCGTGCAGTTCCACCTCCGCGACGCGCGCACCGCGCGCGAGGACCTGGAGATGATGCTGAGCCCGCACGCGCTCTTCGGCGACCCCAGCGGCGCGTTTCTGTTCTCGTGCAACGGGCGCGGCACGCGCCTCTACGAGGAGCCCGACGGCGACATCTCGGCGATCAAAGGGTTCTTCCACGGCATCGACGTCGCGGGGTTCTTCTGCGCCGGCGAGATCGGCCCCATCGGCGGGAAGAACTTCCTGCACGGCCACACCGCAAGCCTCGCCCTCATCCGGCCGGCGACCCCGGACCCACACCCGCCTTCGTAGCCCCTATTCCACGATCCCGGCGAAGCGCAGGATCGCCCCCCTTGGGGTACGGCGCGTGCTCGTTCGGGTCCACACTTCTTGGAACGATTTCATACGAAGGCGATGGCACTTCGGATGCCTGCAGTTTTCTGGATGTCGTCGCCGACCCGTCCGGTCCTTTTCCTTCGCCTGCGACGGAGGATTGTCAGTTTGAGGATCACGCCGCACCCCCGCTCGGGAGCGTTTGATGCACAAGAGCCCCCGCCGGCGAACCGAGGGGGCTCTTTGCGTGGACTTCGGTCCGCCCGGCTACCCCAGCGGAATTCGCGACTTGTTCTCCGTGAGCCACTGCTCGAAGGTGAGCAGCTCCGGGTTCATCTTGCGCGAGAACTTCAGGTCGCGCACGCCCAGGTAGTCCTTCTGGAAGTCGCGCTTGAACTGGAACATGCTGCCGAGGTCGTCCGCGCCCGGGAACCCGAAGGCGCGGTAGGTATCCGGCGTCACGGCGTTGTAGCGGATCTCCTTGCCCAGCACCCTGGTCATGGTGGCGGCCATCTCGGTTCCGGTCAGGTGCTCGCCCGCGATGCCGACGGTCTTACCGACAAGCGTGGTTCCTTCCTTGAAGATGCCGTAGGCGCACTTGCCGATGTCTCCCGAGAACATTCCGGGGAGCTTCTTGTCGTCCATCGGGAACGTGATGGCGAGGACGCCGTCCGGTCCCTTCTTCGGGTTCATGCCGAAGAAGATCATGTTGTCCCAGTAGAAGGAGGTGTACAGGAAGGTCGTCGGCACCTTCAGCTCCCGGAACACGTTGTCAGCCTCGCCCTTGGCGTCGAAGTGGGGCACCTTGTACTTGCCCTGCAGCGTCGGCATCTGGTTGCTCTCCAGCGGAACCCACTTGCGCGTGTCCTCGAAGGTCGACCACACTACGTGCTTGAGGCCGGCATCCTTCGCCGCCTTCGCCATGTTGCTCGCCTGCTTGAATTCCTTCTCGGGCGAGAAGTGCTCCCAGAAGTTCGTGACGCAGAACGCCCCGTAGCACCCCGCGAACGCCTTCTTCAGGCTGTCCAGGTCGTCGAGGTCCGCTTTGACGACCTCTGCGCCCAGCTTCTTGAGCTCCTTTGCCTTCTCCGAGTCCGTCTTGCGCGTCAGCGCGCGGACGGAGAACGCGCTGTTCTTGTCGTTCAGAATGGCGTGGGCGAGCCCGCCTCCCTGTGCCCCGGTGGCGCCCACCACCGCGATGATCTTCTTGTCTGCCATGGGATGTCCTCCTTGGTTACTTGCTCTTTCTTCGATAATGGATCTTCCACTGCGGCTTCCAGCTGCCCCCGTCGTCCTCCGACCGTTCCCAGCTCCATTCGAGCGAGTCGGCCGTGATATCGGACCACACCATCCGCTGCAGGATGTCCCGGTCGCTGATGGTGGCGTGGCGCTGGAGAATCATCTTTCCGTCGGAGAACCCGCCGACGAAATCGAGGTATCCCCCCTGGTTATCCACCCAGGTCTGGTTCCACTTCCCCGTTTTCCGGTTGAACACCGACACGCTCATTCCGTTCAGCGGGATCGACGGCTGGCCCACGAAGTGCTCCATGATGACGGCACCGTCGTATTCCCGGGTAATGGTGTTGGTGCCGCTGCCGCCCTTCCACGTAAGGTCCCAATCCCCGAGCCAGAAGTCAAATTGGTGGGCGCGCGGGTCGTCCGGGGCGTCGGCGGCGACGGAACGCAGCGTGGGTGCGGCCAGAAGGCACACGGTCGATACGAGCAGGAGACGCAGGCACAGGGTCCGCATGGCAAATCCTCCAGGGGTTCGGGTGACGGGTGGGGGGGGTGCTGGCCTGCGTCCGTCATTATGCGCACGGACGGGCGAGGTGGCAACCCGGAACGGGTGGATGGGACGGCGCTGGCCCCGCGCCCGCTCATTCGTTATAGTACCGGGAATGTCGGCAACGATCAGTCAGGATGCCATTCGTCAGAGTCTCGAAACCGTCGACGACGTGTTCGGGGTGGGGAACATCGTGTCCCAGAACCGCGTCGAGAGGATCGGCGTCGAGGGCGATATCGTCACGCTGTCGCTCAACCTCCCCGTGGACGACGCCCGGGTCAAGCAACGCGTCGAGACGGAGAGCCGGGAGGCCGTCAAGAAGCTCGGCGGCGTGCGCGAGGTCATCATCATGACCCGCGGTGCCAAACCGAAGCTCGGGGCGGCCGGCGGTCCGGCGCGCGCCCACCCCGCTCCCGGGCCCGTGCCCGGCCCGAGTCCGTTCGAATCGCAGGCGCCGATTCCCGGGATCAAGCACATCGTCGCCGTGTCGTCGGCCAAGGGTGGCGTGGGGAAATCCACCGTGTGCGTGAACCTGGCCCTGGCGATGGCCACGCGCGGCGCCCGCATTGGTCTCATGGACGCCGACGTGTACGGGCCCAGCATCCACCTTCTGATGGGCTCCGACGCGCGTCCGACGCCCGGAGAGACCAAAGAGATCGCCCCCGTCGAGAAGGACGGGCTCAAGCTCATGTCGCTCGGGTTCCTGACCGGCAAGGGACAGCCCGTCATCTGGCGCGGGCCGATCGTGATGGGCGTGGTGAAGAAGTTCCTGCAGGACGTCGAGTGGGGCGATCTCGACGTGCTCATGATCGATATGCCGCCGGGGACGGGTGACGCGCAGCTGACGCTCGTGCAGACGGTGCCGCTGACGGGGGCGATCATCGTGACCACGCCGTCCGAACTGGCGCTGGTCGACGCCGAGAAGGGCCTCGAGATGTACCGCACTGTCAGTGCACCGGTGCTCGGCATCGTCGAGAACATGAGCTACTTCGTCTGCCCGCACTGCGGCGAGCGCACGGAGATATTCGCCCACGGCGGCGGCCGCGAGATCAGCGATCGCCTGGGTGTCGAGTTCCTCGGGGAGATTCCGCTCGATTCCGACGTGCGCCGGGTGGGTGACGCAGGCGATCCCATCGTGAAGAGTGCGCCCGACTCGCCCGTCGCGCAGGCATTCCTGGCCATCGCCGACCGCGTTCTCGCCGTCTGTGCCACAACGAGCTAGCGCCGGCCGCGCGTTTCTTTACGCGGTATTCGCCGCGCCTTACTCTCGCCTTGACACCGAGGGTGTACTCATAGAAGCATGGAGAACTTACTGTATCTCCCGGAGCCATTCGTGACCGCCGAAAAACACGTCGCGCCCACGGGGCGCGAATACGAATTCCTCGCTCAGGCCAGCCGGACGCTGAATGCCTCGCTCGATTACGGGGAGCTCATCAAGAGCCTGCTCAAGATCGTGCGCACGGCGCTGCGTGCCGAGGCCGTGCTGCTGGCCGTCATGGACGACCAGGAGCGGATCGCGTTCGATCGCGCCATCGGCGCCGACGACGGCGCGGTGCGCGGCACGCCCATCGTGCGGGGCACCGGGACGATGGGCTGGGTGTGGGAGAAGCGGGAGCCGATCGTGATCGCGAGTCCGAAGCTGCGCGGCGAGATCGCCTTCACGCTGGAGAAGAAGGCCGGTCTCAAGGTGCGCTCGTTGATCGCCGTGCCGCTGCTGCGGCGCGGGCTGGTGCGCGGCGTGCTCGAAGTGGTCAACCGCAAGCGCCAGGGCGAGGTCTTCGACGACCAGGACCTCAAACAGCTCCTTCCGCTCTCCGAGCACGTGGCGGTGGCGGTGGCGAACGCGCGCCTGCGCACCCAGGTCGAGCGCCGGCGCCTCGAGTACTCGCTGCTGGCCGAGGTCAGCGCGGACGTGGGCAAGTCGCTCACGCTCGAC
>CAZCQM010000043.1:11228-17198 GCA_964500785.1 uncultured bacterium | reverse complement strand
GACGAGCGCATCCTCCAGCAGGGCGACCTCGACACGCGCAAGGGGGTCATCGCGCTGCTCCCCAACGGCGGTGTCAACCTGCTCTTCGCGCGAGCGTCGCTCGACCAGTACCGCAGCCCGCGTGCCTACGTCGCCATGCACCGCGGCGCGATCACCGCCTCGCGCGTGCAGGAAGCGCGGGCGCGCGTGCTCTTCGGGACGGAGGTGGACGTCGATCTCTGGGCGAGCCGCCTGCGCCGCAACTCGGCAACGATCGAAGCATGGCGGTTCAATCCGTCGAAGGATGCGGAGCTTCCGGCGTCGATGCCGGTGCCCAAGGATGCGCGCAACGTGGTGCTGCCCACCGTCGTCGAGCGGGGCGAGACGTTCACACCCATCGACGATCGCTACGAGCCCAGGAAGGGCGACGTGGTGCGGTGGGTCAGCGCCGACCGGCGCAGCGACGACTCGCACCGGTGGCTCGAAGCGCGCGGCTGGTCGCGCGTTCCCGACGACGAAGAGGCAGCCTAGGGCGCGTCAGCCCGCACCGCCCGCGCGGCGGATCAAATCGAGCGACGCCGTCGTGAGCGCCGGCAGCCCCATCCCCATCAACGACGCGGCCAGTCCCACACCGATGCCGTAGACGACGTGCCCCACGATGTGCGCGGCGGCGACCTCGGGCCCCGCGCCGCGGAATTTCTCCACCGGGTGCGCCTCGGCGACCAGCGCCAGCAGGATGAAGCTCATCCCGGCTCCGTGGAACATCCCGATCGCCGCTCCGACCGCAACCGTGGCCAGGATCGAATCGGGCGCGACTGTGCGCATGATGAAGACGTAGGGGACGGCGAACAGGATGCCGGCGGTGATGTGGATCAGGAGCCCGGGGCCGAGCGACCCCTCGTAGCGTTTGGTGACCAGGCTTCCCAGGGCGCGGGTCATGTCGGCGTTGGCCCACCCCGAACGGTGGATGAACCACATCGTGGCGGTCATGAGGACGGTGCCGGTCAATCCGGCGACGAGAACGACGGGGATCATGGCGGCCTCCCTTCGTATGCCGGTAACCTACGCCATATCAACGTGAAAATCCAGCCGGAGGACGCCCGCCGCGCCCCCGGCCGGCCGGCGGGCGCCCCCGGCGAACCGGCCCCGGAAACGCTGGTCCGGCTGGCGGAACCCCGTGTACAATGCGCCCGGACGCGCGGAGCGCCTGCTCCAGAAGCGCCCTTTGGTTCGTATTACTTATGGTGAAGACACCGACAGAAGCCGGCGGTCCAATGGACCCGGCACGCGATGCGGCCCTCCTCCATCGGATCCGCGAGCGTGACGAGACGGCTCTGTCCCAGTTGTATGACCGGTACGCGAATTTCGTCTACAGTCTCGCGCGCAGCATCGTCCGCGACGATGGCGACGCCGAGGATGTGGGCCAGGAAGTCTTCTTCCGCGTCTGGGAACGAGCGGGAGCGTTCGATCCCGCCCGCGGCAGCCCGGCCGCGTGGATCACGACCATGACGCGGCGCCTCGCCATCGACCGCACCCGATCGCGCTCGTTCCGGGCGCGGGGGCGCGAAGCCCCCATTGATGCCGTGCCCGCTTCCGCCGCAGACGACGGGGCCGCGGCGGCGATGTCGGCCGAGGCCAACGAAGTGCTCGAGGCGCTGAAGCGCCTGGATCCGCCGTACCGGGAGATCATCCGGCTGTCGTACTACGAGGGGCTGTCGCACTCGAACATCGCGGCGCGCCTGGGGACGCCGCTGGGAACGGTGAAGAGCCGGCTGCGGGAAGGAGTGATTCAGTTGCGCCGGCTGCTGGATATCAAAACGTAACATGGACCACAAGATCGCATACGAGCTCCTCGAATCCTACGCGTTCGGCATCCTCGACGAGGGCGAACGCGCGGCCGTCGAGGAGCACCTCAACACCGGGTGCGCCGAGTGCGCCGCCCGCCTGCGCGACGTCTCCGAGCTGTCCGTGCGTCTCGCGATGACGGTCCCGCAGGTCGAAGCACCCGGGCGCATCCGCGAGCGGCTCTTCGAGCGCATCGGGATGACGCACCATCCGGCACGGTCGCGCGCCCGCGAGCGCTCGCTCACCGGGTGGCTGGGCGTCGCGTGGGGGACGGCCGCGGTGGCCGTGGCGGCGGCGGTGGTCCTGATGTTCCAGACGGTGACGCTCAAGCACGAGCTGCGCGACATGAACAAGCAGCTCACCGCCAACGCGCTGGAGACGCAGCAGGTGCGCACCGAGCTGGCCGACTACAAGGACGAGCTGGAGAAGTACAAGGGCACGCGCCTCCTCGGCGAGCCGGGCACACGTTTCGTGAGCCTCAACGGCATGGATCCCAACCCGCAGGCGTTCGGCACCGTCGCCACCGCGCCCGACAAGAGCATGGGGATGCTCTACGTGTATCGTTTCCCGATGGCGCCCGAGAACAAGGAGTACCAGCTCTGGGGGCTGCGCGACGGCAAGCCGCCCATCAGCCTGGGCATGTTCACGGTGGATAAGAACGGCACGGCCATGCTCAAGATGGAGTCGATCCCGGCCAGCGAGGAGATTGTCGGCTTCTCGGTGACCATCGAGCCGCGCGGCGGCATGCCGCAACCCACGGGCATGATGTACGTCAAGGGCATGGACCCGATGGAGGAACCGGCGGGCGGCTGAGCGCCGGGCAAGCGTGATATAATCCCGGGGAAGGAGAGTGCTGTCATGAGACCAGCCACCTGCCTCGGGGCCGCAGTACTCTTTCTCAGCGCCGCGACCGCCGCCACACAGGACGAGTGGGTCAACCTGTACGCCGACGCCTCGCACACCGAAACGACCACGACCGACGTTACTCCCAGAACGCTCACCGTCTACACGGTCTGGAAGGCGGCACTGCCCTCGTCGCCTGCCAGTTCAAGATCGTGAGCTCGCCGGGATTCGCCGGCACGTGGGTCGGCGACAACTCGCCGTTTCTAACCTTTGGGACGAGCGCCGCTGGGATCGTCATCGGCTTTGAGAACTGCGAGGTTCCGCCGTTCGAGGTGCTCCAGACGACGTACACGCTCTACGGAACGTCGTCGCCATGCGCGTTTCTGGAAGTCGCCGCCCACCCGGACTACCCGCAGGGACTTGCGTTCCCGAACTGCTACGCCGACTTCACGCCGGCGATCGGGGGACGCCTCACGATCAATCCCGACGGAACGTGCCCGCCGCTCCCCGTGGAAACCTCGACCTGGGGACGCGTGAAGGCGCTCTATCGGTAGAGTGGCTAGAAGCGTCGATGCGCGCCTGCTCCCGCTTCGTGTAGCGCGCCATCACGTGCGCGCCCAGCGTCTGCTCGGCGGCGTGACGGTTGTGCGCCGCGAATCGCCCACAAAAAGTCATCAAGAGCATTTCTTCTCGCGCGAATTTTTCTAACGCGTCGATCGCATCGGCCGGTGGCCGACACCCCACCGCGTACCCGAACGCAGGAGGAAGGCCCCGCGGGCAACGCGCGGGGCGCGCCGCCCGGGCGGGCGCGGGCGCCCTCGCCCCTGCCCCTTTCCATCCGCCCCCGACTGTGGCATGCTAGCGCTATGAGTCGCGTTCCCGACTGGCTTCGCACCATCCCCATCGCGCACCGCGGTCTGCACGACGCGTCGCGCGCAATCCCGGAGAACTCGCTGCCCGCCTTCTGGGCGGCGGCGCGCGCGGGCTACCCCGCGGAGCTCGACGTGCGGCTGCTGGCCGACGGCGAGGTCGTGGTCTTCCACGACGCCACCCTCGACCGGCTGACGCGCGCGACCGGCGAGATCGGCGCGCGCAACGCGAGCGACGTGCGCGCGCTCTCGCTTCTCGGACTGGAGTCCGGCGGGGATCCCCGCAGCGACGACGCCCGCATCCCGCTGTTGCGCGACGTCCTCGACCTCGTCTCGGGGGCGACTCCGCTGTTGATCGAGATCAAGAACGAGGGGGAGTCCGGTGGTCTCGAGCCCGCGGTGGCGGCCGCACTCGACGGCTACAGCGGTCCGTTCGCGATCCAGTCGTTCAACCCCGGCACGGTGCTGTGGTGGCGCAACCACGCGCCGCACGTCGTGCGCGGCTTGTTGTCGGGCGACTTCCGCCACGAGGCCTTCGACGATGCCCTCAAGCGCCGCCTCCAGAACCTCGCCCTCGTCGGCGAGTGCGAGCCCGACTTCATCGGCTACGACATCCGCCTGCTGCCCTTCGACCCCGTCGCCCGCGAGCGCGCCGCGGGGCGCACGATCCTGGGCTGGACCGCGCGCTCGATGGACGCGGCGAAGCGCGCGCGCGAGCACTGTGACAACGTGATCTTCGAAGGCTTCGACGCCTCGCCGCTCCGGAGCGCCGAGTGAGGCGGGCCGTATCGCTGGGCGTCGCGATCGCGCTGGCGATCGCGGTCGCCGGGTGCGGGGGATCGAAGCGGCCCAACCTCGTCCTCATCACCGTCGACACGCTCCGCCCCGACCACCTGGGATACAACGGTTATGCGCGTGCGACGAGCCCGCGCATCGACCGCCTGGCGGGCGACGGCGTCGTGTTCACCGATGCGATGAGTGTCGCCGGCTGGACGCTCCCGTCGGTGGCGACGATCCTCACCGGTCAGTACCCGATGGTGCACGGCGCGACCGACTTCCAGTGGACGCTGGATCCGTCGCTCCCCACGCTGGCGAGCATCCTGCGACAGAACGGCTACGACACCTTCGGCTTCGTGAGCCACGTCATGCTGACGCCGGAGTACGGGATGGGAGACGGCTTCGCGCACTTCGACTTCTCGGTGCTGAACGCGGGCAACCCGCACCTGCTGTCGACGTCGCAGCCGCTGACGGACCTCGCGCTGGAGGGATTGCGCGACGCGAAGAAGCCGTATTTCCTGTGGGTGCACTACTTCGACCCGCATTTCGAGTACCTGCCGCACGCCGAGTTCCCGTTCGGGAACACCGACGTCGACCGCTACGACTCCGAGATCGCGTACACGGACTACTACATCGACACGCTGCTCAAGGCGGTCGACCGCGGCAACACCGTGATCGTCTTCACCGCCGACCACGGCGAGGAATTCGGCGAGCACGACGGCAAGTACCACTACACGCTCCACGGCGAGGTGATGCGCGTGCCGCTCGTCATCAAGGCGCCGTCGCTCACACCGCACAAAGACGACACGCTGTGCGAGCAGATCGACCTGCTGCCCACGATGCTCAAGCTGTTGGGAATCGACGCGCCCGAGGGGCTCCCGGGGCGCGACCTCTTCGGCGCGGCGCGGCCGGCGGGCGCGCCCGCGTTCATCGAGCGCGACCGGCCGCCGCAGTGGCACCAGCGCGGCGTCGTCGTGGGGACGAAGAAGCTCTTCGTCGTCGAGGACGCCGACACGACGCTGGTGCCGGCGAACAACCGCCGCGAGGAGATCCCGGTCGAGAACGTCCACCCGGGGATCTACCTGTACGACATGGCGACCGACCCGGGGGAGACGAAGAACCTCTTCTCGCGCGACGATCCCAACTCGCTCGCGCTGCTGGGGATGGTGACGGCGCACTTCGCGCAGGGCGCCGCCCACGGGCAGCCGGTCGAAGTCGACCCGGACCTGCTCGAGAAGCTCCGCAGCCTCGGCTACGTGCACTGACCGCGGTGCAGCGGGGCGGCCACGTGACCGCCCAACCAGACGGTGTGCTATCATTCGCGCTTTCTGAGGAGGAGTCATGCGCTACGCGTTCTGGACCGTCGACGTCTTCACCGATCGTCCCTTCGGCGGCAACGGGCTCGCCGTCTTTCCCTACGCCCAGGGCCTCAGCGACGAGCAGATGCAGGCCATCGCCCGCGAGTTCAACCTCTCGGAGACCGCCTTCGTGCTCCCCGCGACGTCGAAGGAGCACACCTTCGAATTGCGCATCTTCACGCCCACGCAGGAGCTGCCCTTCGCCGGGCATCCCACCGTGGGGAGCGCGTTCGTGCTGGGCGCGTGCGGGCGCGTCGACCTCAAGGGCGACTCGACGAAGATCGTCTTCGGCGAACGCG
>CAZCQM010000043.1:0-11218 GCA_964500785.1 uncultured bacterium | reverse complement strand
CGTCGGCGCCGTCCCGGTGGAGATCCGGTCGTCGGGCGGAACCCCGACCTTCAGCCAGCTCACGGCGGCCCAGCTCCCGGAGTGGGGACCGGAGCCGCCGCCCGTCGAGCATATCGCGGCCATGCTCTCACTCGGTCCCGCCGACGTCCTCGACGACGAGCGCGACGAGCCCCAGGCCATCTCGTGCGGCGTGCCGTTTCTGCACGTCCCGCTGGCGTCGCTCGACGCCGTCCGCCGCGCCCGGCTGGACTGGGAGTGGTCCCACCGGATTCTGGGTCCGTACTGGGCGTCGCTCGTCTACCTGTTCTCGCACGAGGTGGAGGACACGGGGTCGACCATCCATGCCCGCGCGTTCACGCGGTCGGCCGGCATCGAGGAGGACCCCGCGACCGGCGCGGCGGCTACCGCCCTGGCCGGCTATCTTGCCAAGCGTGAAGGATTTAGGGAAGGAACCGGGCGCTGGCGTGTCGAGCAGGGCATCGAGATGGGACGCCCGAGCGTGATCGAAGTCGAGGCCGACGTGGCGGGGGGCGGGATCCGCGAGGTCCGCGTCGGCGGCCAGTGCGTCGTGATCTCCGAGGGGCACCTGATCGTACCGGAGTAGCGGGTATCTTATAGCTATGCGGCCATTTACCCCTTCAAACCGGACGCTCGTTCCGGTATAATCGTTCTCTGTCAATTTTCTTCCGCCGAGACCGTTGGCGCCGTGGGGAGGCGCCGCCCAACCTCTCGCATCCTGTTCAGTAGTACAGACGGCCGCCCGAACCGCCACATCGGCCGCCTGCAGCCCGTGCCGTGAAATCGGCGTGGCAAGAAACGAAGGCGTGGTCGACACCATGCGCCGGCTTGCTTTGTTTCTGTTGTTGCCCGTCCTCGGCTCCCATTCCACGGCCGTTGCAGGCACGCTTGCGCCTTCCGCCGACCCGGTGACGCAGTTCATCGTCGTTGCGGACTCCGTGGCGCGCGACCAGGGCGACGCCGGCCTCAGTGCGTTCGTGAAGGACAATTCCGTGCTTGTGGGTGCCGCCGTGGCGAACCTCCTCGACGTCGCCTTCCAGGTGGCCGCCGACAACCCCGAGGGCGCGAAGGAGAACGTCGACTTCGCGCGCCAGGTGGCGAAGACGTGGGAGTCCGCGGGCGGCACGAAGACCGCGGCCTCACTGGTCGACACCTACGAAGCCTGGACGCCCGCGCAGCGCAGGACGCGCGCGCGCGCTATGGCCCTCGAAGCCCAGGCCGTCGACGCGCGCAAGGCGGGCGACCTCGACCAGGCCGTCGCCCTGCTCGGGCAGGCGCGCGACCTCTACCAGAAGATCGGCGACCGGCATTCGATCGCGGTCAACTGGGGCAGCATGGGCGTGGCGCACTGGGGCACGGGGGACTGGGACGTCGTCATCGCCGACTACCGCAAGGCGCTGGCCGCGCGCCGCGAGGTGGAAGACCACATTCTCGAGGGACGCACCCTCAACGGGCTCGGCTCCGCGTATCAGCAGAAGGCCGAGTACGACACGTCGATCGTCTACTACAAGCAGGCCATCGACCTGCGCACGCGCACCGGCGACCTCGCCGGCCTCGGCACGTCGATCACCTACCTCGGCCACGTCTACAACCGCATGGGACGCTTCGTCGAAGCGCGCGACTACTACGAGCGGGCGCTGCCCATCCTGGAGGCGCTCGGCAATCCCAACCAGATGGTGGAGATCCTCTCCGGCATCGCGCTCCTCAACCGCGACATGGGACGCGTCGACGACGCCGACGCCGCCTACACGCGCGCGATCAACCTGGCCTCGGAGGCCGGCATGGGGGCCGCCGAGGCGTTGTGCCGGCGCAACCTGGGCGACAGCTACCGCAGCCAGGGCCGCTTCGCCGAGGCGCTCGACGAGATCGAGAAGGCGATCGCACTGCTCCAGACCCACCCCGACCCGGCGGAGACGGCGCTGTGCTACCAGACGCGCGGGCTCGTCTACATGGACATGGGCGAGCTGGACGACGCGCGCACCGACCTCCTGAAGTTCGTCGAGCTCACGAAGACGCTCGACAACTCCGATTACACCGTCCTCGCCCAGCTCAACATCGGCGACCTCTACCGCGCGCTGGGCGCGTGGGACCGCGGGCTCAAGGCGGCCGACCAGGCGCAGAAGCAGGCCGAGGCGGCCGGCAACGCGCGCGGGTACCGCGACGCGCTGGTGCTCAAGGCCAACATCCACGTGCGCCAGGGCCAGTACGAGGACGCGCTCGCCGCCTACGAAGAGGCGTTGGCGCAGGACCAGTACGACCAGGCCGACGCCGCCATCCTGGCCGACGAGATGGGCATCGCCAGCGTGCACGCCGCCATGGGAAATACGTCGCAGGCGCGCGAGGAGCTGCGCGCACTCGCGCCGCGCGTCAAGGGTGTTCCCGAGAGCGAGTGGGGCGTCCTGCTCGCGATGGGGCACAGCTTCGAGAAGGAGAACGCGGACAGCGCCGCCTTCTATTATGAGAAGGCGCTCGCCCGCATCGAAGCCTCCGGCGCCGAAGTGGGCGGCGCCGAGATCAACACCGGCTACCTCTCCGGCGTGCGCCGCCTGTACTACGAAGAGGTAACGCGCTTCTACGCGGACCAGTATGCCGCCACCGGCGACGTGGCCTGGTCGGCGCGCGCGTTCGACACCATCGAGCGCGCCAAGGCGCGCGGCCTGCTCGAGCTGCTCCAGGCGCGCGTCGCGGACCGCATTACGCCCGGCGAGGCCGCGCTCCTCGATGAGCTCTACGCGCTCGACCCCAAACAGCCCGGCTACGCGAACAAGAAGGCCGCGCTCGAGAGCCGCTACGTCGACATGCGCCGCGCACGCGTGAGCTCCACGCTGGGCGGCCTGGCCGAGGGCCGGGTGAAGGGGCTCGACGCCGTCGCCCGCGAGCTTCCCGACAAGACGGTCCTGCTCGAGTACGCGCTCGGCGACTCCGCCTCGTTCGTGTGGGTGGTCGATCGCAAGTCCAGCGACCTCGTGAAACTCCCCGCGCGTCCGGAGATCGACGCCGAAGTGCGCCGCATGCGCGACGCCATCGCGCGCGTCGACGCCGGCAAAGCGGCGTTGCTTGCGTCGTCGCGCACGCTCTACCAGATGCTGGTCGCACCCGCCGCGTCGCGCCTGGAGAAGGCGGATGCCGTCGTCATCGTCCCCGACGGCCGGCTCTTCGAGCTTCCGTTCGAGGCGCTCCTGACGGCGGATCCGGTCGCGGACGGCGACTGGAGCCGGCAGCCGTTCCTCGCGCGCGAGGTGCGGACCATCTACACGCCGTCGGCGGCCGTCTACGCCTCGCTCAAGGAAAGAGCGCCGGTCAAGAAGTACGCGCTCGAGTTGTTTGCCGCCGGCAACCCGGATTTCACGGCACTCGTGCCCGACGACGGCTCGGAGCCGCTGCAGCCGCTGCCGTACGCCGCGGCGGAGGTCGAAGAGATCGGCGAGCGCGTCAAGGATTCGCGCAAGCTCGTCGTCACCGGCGACGCGGCCACCGAGGCCACGGTGAAGGAGGAGCTGCGCGAGAGTCCGCGCGTCGTGCACCTCGCCACGCACGGGCTCGTGGACGCGGCGGAGCCGGCGCGGTCGAGTGTGGCCCTCACGCCGAGCGACCACGAGGACGGCTACTTCCACACGCTGGAGATCCTGTCCACGCCGACGCGCAGCGGCCTGGTGGTCATGTCGGCGTGCGAATCGGCGCGCGGCAAGGTATCGCGTGGCGAGGGTGTGGTCGGCTTGAGCCGCGCGTTCCTCGCGGCGGGTGCGGGGTCGGTGGTGGCGAGCCTGTGGAAGGTCTCGGACGAATCGACGTCCGAACTGATGAAGACCTTCTACGACCGCATGCTCGGCAAGAAGGAATCGGCGAGCCGGGCGCTCAACGAGGCGCGGCTCGCGCTCATAAAAGAAGGAAAGTTCGCGCACCCGTTCTACTGGTCGCCGTTCATCGTGACCGGGACGGAACGCGCGCCGTGGTGATCGTTGAGCAGTGAAAGGTGACAGGTTCGGTGATTCGTTCGTGTTCGGGGAGATCAGCCCAGGAGAGGAAACAATGAGCAGGAGAACAGCATTCGTAGCGATGGCGCTGGTTGCGCTGGTTGCGACGGGAGCGCTTGCGACACAGGTCGAGTTGCGCACGCCGCGGCAGCTCGCGCAGGAGTCGGCGCTCATCGTCGATGGAAAAGTCACGTCGGTTCGTTCCTACTGGAACGCCGACCATTCGAAGATTCTCACCGAGGCCACGGTCGCGGTCGACGGCACCCACAAGGGCAGCGCCGGATCGACCGTCCGCGTGGTGCAACTGGGCGGCGTGGTTGGAAACGTCCGCATGACCGCCCACGGCGCGCTGTCATGGAAGCGCGGCGAGGACGTGCTCCTGTTTCTGGAGCCGTCGCTTCCCGGCGACTACCAGGTGGCCGGGTTCTCGCAGGGCAAGTACCTGATCGAGCGCGACCCACGCACGGGCACGCCCTACGTGCACCAGGCGGCGCCGCCGGACACCGAAGGCGCCGGCGCGTCCACGTCGTCCGGTTCGCCGGCGACCGCGCGCGATCAGCGCGTGACGCTCCAGCAGTTCCTGAATCAGGTGCTTCCGCAGCAATAGAGCGATAACAACAACGAAAGGTCCCCGATGAAATTGCATCTCCGCATTGGTCTCGTGGTCGTCGCGCTGCTCCTGGGAAGCGCGATGAACGCCACCGGCTTCATTCCGAACGACAGCGACGGAGACGGCGTGCCTGATTCCACCGACGCGTGCCCCGGCGAGAATTCCGCCGGGTTCGACCGCAACGGGGACGGGTGTATCGACGACGCCATCGGCGCGCGCCATATCGAGTACTGGGGCGCCGAGGACAGCGTCGTCACTTACATGATCAACGCGGACGGTGCGCCGGGTGTGGCCGGTACGGCGGACAACGCCGCGGTGCAGGCGGCCTTCGCCGCGTGGACCGCGATTCCGGGCACCGGGCTGGCCGCGACGTACGGGGGAACCACGTCGCAGGCCATCGCGGACGGCCTCGATCACATGAACCTGGTCACCTTCGTCGACAACACCTATCCCTTCGGGTTGTCGACCCTCGCCGTCGGGCTGACGACGAGCTTCGAAAGCGACACGCTCATCGCGGGTCGCGTGTATCGCAAGGGCGAGATCTACGACTCCGACATGATCTTCAGCCCGACCAAGATCTTCAAAGCCGGCGGCGCGGGCCCCGGCAGCGACATCCAGAGCGTGGCCACGCACGAAGCCGGACACATCTTCGGCATCTCGCACACGGCGATCAAGTCGTCGACCATGTTCTACGTGCTGCCCGGCGGCTTCGCCGCGCGGTCGCTGACCTCCGACGACGAAGCGGTCTACTACAAGGCCTACGCGACGCCGGCGTCGCTCGCTGCCGCGAGCCGCCTCTCCGGCGTCGTGCACGCCGGGAGCGACAACCACCCGGTGCCCGGCGTGCTCGTGTTCGCCCTGCCGGTCGCGAGTCCGACCGACACGGCCGCGTGCGAGATCACCTTGCCCGACGGCTCGTTCACCTTCGCGGGGCTGCCGAACGGGAGCTACTACGTCGCCATCCACCCGCTCGACGGCACGTCGAGCATCGGCTACATCAACGCGGCCAACATCAACACGCTGGTGGACGCCACCGTGGAGAACGATTTCCAGCCCGAGTACTACGACGCGGCGGAGTCCAACGCGGACGATCCCACCGCCCGGACCGGCGTGGCGGTGGCGGCGGGATCGACGAGTAGTATTGAGATCGTCACCAACGTCGACGTCACCCCGCCGGTCGCCCTCGACGTCACGCCCGACGGCAGCGCACCCGTCGCCATCGACGGCGCGTTCGTCATCCGCTTCTCGGAGCGCATCGATGTGAGCACGATCAAGGAAGCCTTCTCGTTCCACCAGGGTACGACCGGTATCGGCGGCAACATCGCCGCGATCCGCGACGATTCCGTGCTCGTGTTCACGCCGACCTCGCCCCTCGATTTTTCGTCGGCCTGCACGCTCGAGATCGACACCGGCCTCACCGATCGCGCGGGCAACCACCTGGCGTCGACCGTGACGGCGAGCTTCACCACGGAAGCCGAGCCGCCACTGAGCATCTCGAGCCTGGCGCCCAACAAGGGCGTCCCGGGGACCACCATCGTCATCAACGGACGCGGCTTCTCGACGCCCGCGCCGACGGTCGCCTTCGACGGACATGCGGCGACCGTGGTGAGCGCGGGACCGGCGCAGCTGGTCGTCGTCGTCCCGGACGGTGTCACAACGGGCAATGTGATCGTCACCAACGCCGATCTCTCGACGAGCAACGCGCTCGTGTTCACCGCACTATCGGACCAGGAAGTGGCCCGCGGCTATGAAAGCGGATCCGTCAACCTCGCCGGCGCGCCCAACGCCGTGACCGTCTCGCCCGACGGCGTGTACGCCTACGTCGCCGAGCCGGGCGGCGTCGACGCGGTCGTCGTGGACGCCGGGGCGGGCGCGTACCTGACGCGCCAGCTGATCGCAAACCCGGGAGTGGAGTACACCGACGTCGCCGTCACCCCCGACGGGAACCGCGCCTACGCGGTCAGCGAGACGGCGAGCGAGCTGACCGAGATCATGACCGATCCGACGTCGGGCCTCCTGTTCAACAAGATCCTGTCGTCGCGGATGCTCAACGCCGAGCCGCGCGGAATCGAAGTCGACCCGGCGGGATCGCGCGCCTACATCTCCACCGACGCGGCGGAGATCCAGGTGTGGGACGTCCGCCTGGGAAGCCCGACCTACCAGCAGCAGGTCGGCGTCCTCGAGTCGCCGGACGAGATTTCGCTCCCGGGCCCGATGGCGATCACGCCGGACGGCAAGCGCCTGCTTGCGCTGGGCTCGTCGGGCGAGGTGTTCTTCTACGACCTGGGGGTCGACACGCTGTGGACGCGCGTCGGCATCGACCTGACGCCGCGCGGCATCGCCATCGACCCGCAGGGCGAGCGTGCCTACGTCGCCCACGACGGCGGCACGATCTCGGTCGTGAGCATCGGCGGCGTGTCGCCGTTCTTCGTGCAGTCCATCAATACCGGTGGATCGCTGCGCGGGCTCGACACGACGCCGGCCGGGCTGTACCTCTACGCCACCGACCGCGCGGTCGACGAGCTCAAGATCGTCGATCTCGACGAGGCGCACACCACGTTCCGGAGCGTCATCGCCACCGCACCCATGCCGGAGAATCCGGTCGACATCCGGCTCTCGGGCGACGGCGTCTACGCGTACTCGGTCCTGCAGGGGCAGAGTCCGTCGGCGTCGCCGCGCCTGGTCGTGACGACCATCGGGCAGGGGCCGACCATCGCCAGCATGGTGCCGGCGGCGGGCCAGCCCGGCACCCAGGTGGTCATCACCGGGAAGCAGCTGACCATCGACGGCGATCCGTGCCAGGTGGACTTCAACGGGACGATTGCGGTGGCCGACCGCGGCGACCCGAATACGATCGTTGTGACCGTACCCGCGGGCGTGACCAGCGGCCCGGTGACGGTGCGGGTCAATGATCCGGGAAATCCCGTCCAGGTCTCGAACGCGCTCCATTTCGACGCCATCGAGCCCGCGAGCCCCGACGGGCTGCGACTGGCGGGCACGTTGACGTTCCCCAGTACCGGGTCGGTCTTTTGCGACTACATGATCCGTCTCGCCGCACTCTCGCCCGACGGGAACTATCTCTACACGGCGTGCGGTGGCGGGGATTTCTGCTTCGTGTTCGACATCCGTCCGGGAAGTCCGAAGTTCAACCAGGTCGTGGGGTACTTCAGCGTCGGCCAGATCTCGAATGACCTCGCGATCACCGCCGACGGCAAGGTGGGGATCTTCGCCACCGGCGGACCGCCGATCACCATCTACGTCGACCCCAACGACCCCCGCTTCGGAACCCAGGGGCCGGGAATCGACTTCGGCATGTTCCCCGCCGGTAGCATGAGCGCGGTCGCGACCAGCCCGGACAACCGCTACGCGGTCACGATGGACGGCGGCGCCTACTACCTGATCGACGCCACCGGCCTGTCCGATGGCGTCACGCCCGTGGCTCTCGACCAGCAGTACCCGCCCGGAATCGGACAGGAAGTCGTGTTCCATCCGAGCGGCCGCGTGGCGTACATCATCAACACGTCGCCGGCGTACCTGATCGAGCTCAACACCGATCCCCTGTCCGGAGGATTCAACACCGCCTCCGTGGTGAGCATCCCGACGGGGCCCACCTCGGTCGACGTGTCGCGCGACGGCCACTACGTCTACACGTACAGCGGCAATCCCAACCCCAACTTCGACATGGTGGTTGCCCGCTACAACTCGACGAGGCCCGACAGTCTCTTTCCCGACCTCAACTGCCTGGTGGCCACCGGCGCTGCGTCGGCACTCTCGCCCGACAACCGGCTCCGGATCGCACCGCAGGGCACGTTCGGGTTGCGCACGCTGCAGAATACCGGGTTCATCCAGTTCGATCCGGCGTGCGGGCCGGACCAGACCATTCTGAGCGTGGGGGTGAACTCCGAGTTCCTCTTCACGCCCGACGGGCGACGGGTGTACTCGGCGAATGCCGGCGCCTATTCCCTCGAAATGTACGACTTCCTCGGCGCCCAGAACATCGCCATCGCGTCGGGCGACAACCAGACGGGTGTCACCGGCCAGATGCTCCCGGCGCCGATCCGGGTCCAGGTGGGAACCACCCTGCCGGGGCGTCATCTCGACGGGGTGCCCGTTCGATTCGACGCGCAGAACGGCGGCTTGTTCCAGGTGGGCGACAGCCTCGCGACGGTCGCCATCGTCGCGACCGATGCGGACGGATACGCCGAAGTTCACTGGAAGCTCGGCCAGCTGGGGACCAACAACGCCACCGCCACGGCCACCGGGCTGACCGGTTCGCCGCTGACCTTCACGGCGATGGCGAATCCGGACCCGAGCACGCTGCCGCTCTCGCTCGCGGAGATCATTCCGCTCGACGGCGCCACCGGAGTCAGCCCGACGACGGCCCTGCTGGCCACGTTCAGCCGCGGTATCGATCCGACCACGGTCGGACCGTCCACCGTCTACCTGCGCAACACGGTGACCACGGGGCTCGTGGCGGCGACCTACGGGTTCGCCGATTCCAACCGCCGCGTCTCGCTCACACCCTCGGCGCCGCTGGCGCTGGGGACGGCGTACGAGATGGCCGTGACCACCGGCGTGCACGCGATGGGAGGCGGCGCGTTGACGACGCCGTCTACGACGGGCTTCACGACCGTCGTGTCGCAGCCGCTGCGTATCTCGTCGGTATCGCCGCCGAGCGCGCTGCGCGGCGTGACCATCACGGTGACGGGAACCGGATTCGACACCCCCGTGTCGGCCAACGTCGTCTGGTTCAACGACGTGGCGACCACTCCGGCGGGGGGGACGCGTACCTCGCTGCAGGTGATCGTGCCATCCACGGCGGCGCCGGGAGTGATCCGCGTGGTCGCCCACGGCGACTCATCGAACGCGGTGCCGTTCACCGTATTGACTCCGAACACGTCGCCCATCGACGAAGTGATCGCCACCGTCGCCACCAGCTCGGGCGGCCGCACGTGCGCGGTCACACCCGACGGCGCGCTGTGCTACACGGTGAGCACCGACGGAAACGTGATCATTCCGGTCAACGTCGCCGGCACCTCGACCTACGCGTCGATTCCGGTGGGCGACGAACCGGTGGCGATCGTGATCAGTCCCGACGGATCGGTCGCCTATGTGGCCAACTTCAACAGCGGCACGGTGTCGGTGATCGACGTCGATCCCGACTCGCCGACGTTCAACCGGGTCATTCAGACCATCACGGTGGGCACCAATCCGATCGACGTGGCCATCTCGCCGGACGGAGCGCGTCTCGCCGTGGCCAACGCCGGCTCGTCGGACGTGAGCATCGTGGACAGCGACGAGTCCAGTTCGGCGTACAACCGCGTAATCGGCACGGCTCCGACGCGCAACGGCGCGACGAGTGTCGCGATTTCGGCCGACGGGACCATCTACGCGGGGACCAACACCGGGTTCGTCATCATCGACGCGTCGAACGCGGTGGTCGGGAGCGCGCCGACGAGCGGCGGTGCCAAGAGCGTCGCCATTTCGCCCGACGGCACCCTCCTGTTCATCCTCTCCTGGGACGGCGACATCAACGTCGTGGACATCCGTGAGGGGAGCGCGGCCGAGAACCAGGTCATCGCCACGGTCGGCGGCTCGTCGGCGGGCGCTCGCAGTGTGGCGATTTCGGCCGACGGGACGCTGCTCTACCTGATTCCCGAGGTCGGAGACGAAGTCCTGGTCCTGGCCATCGACGTGATTCCGGGCGTGTCGGCCATCGACCCCGACGCGGTCCTGGCGCCGTTCAATTTCTCGGCCAGCTTCATCGACACCATCACGGTCGGTCGCGGCCCGGGCGACGTTGTGGTCGATCCCAGCGGATCGGGTACGGTGTTCGTCGTCAACACGGTGGACGCCACGCTGTCCATCCTGAATGGCTCGTCGGTTCCGACGGGTCTGTTGCACGCGGATATCCAGGTCACGCCGCGCACACTCAACCTGCAGTCCAACGGCAAATACGTAACCGGGTGGATCGAGCTTCCGGCGGCGTTCTTCCCCCAGGAGATCGATCTGAGCACGGTGCACCTGCAGCAGGTGATTCCGGCGGTGCCCGGTTCGGAGAGCTACGGAGACTCGGACGGCGACGGGATCCAGGAACTGACGGTGAAGTTCGACCGGGCGATGTTCCAGTCGGTGCTGCCCCAGGGCGAGAAGGTCCCGGTGACGATCGACGGCATGGTGCGCAATCGCTACTTCGCGGGTGAGGACACCATCCGCACCATCCGTCCCACCGTGACGCACCCGCACGCGGGCGAATACATCCTCCCCGGATCGTCGACAACGATCACATGGGAGGGCCCCGCGGGTCCGGCGGCGGACAAGGCGGACGTGCACGTCTCTTTCGACGACGGGGCGACGTGGACGCCGGTGGCGCTCCAGACCGCCAACACGGGCAGCGTGCCCTGGACGGCGCCGGATGCGTTCTACGAGCAGTGCCGGGTTATGGTGACGCTGTGGCGCAACGGAGACGTGTACGCGCAGGGAATGGGCGACGCGTTCATGGTGTCGGCGCCGGTGGCGACGGCGCTCAAGTCGATCGACATCGGCCTGGAAGACGGGGCGGCGGTGCTGCGCTGGGAGACGAATTACGAGGCGGGGATGGACGGGTTCGCGATCG
>CAZCQM010000042.1:0-17260 GCA_964500785.1 uncultured bacterium | reverse complement strand
GCCAATGCGTGCTCATCGCCATCGACGTTAAGCGCGCGGAAGCTTCTCGTGTGGGCTACCTCGTCCGAAAGGGGCTGTACACGCCACGCGAGTCCCGATGGACGCATCATGTTCACGAGCTCACGGTCGGGCCACATGGACGAGTACAACCACTCGCCGGCCGAGAACCTCTACTCGTGCAACGCGGACGGCACCGACCTGCACCAGTGCAGCTTCAACATGAGCGACGACTTCGACCCGACACTGTTGCCCGACGGCCGCGTCATCTACACGCGCTGGGAGCACTTCGGGACCATGAACCGCTTCCCGCTGTTCTTCTGCAGCCCGGACGGCACGCGCTTCTTCCACGAGTTCGGGCCGCACAGCCGAAACTTCTTCCACGCGCAGCCGACCCCCGACGGGCGTCTGATCGCGATCCAGTCGACGATGGTCAACGAAGACGCGGGGCCGATCACGGTCCTCAAGCTCGAGGCGGGCCCCGCCGACCCGGCCGCACCCAACACCTCGACGAACTGGGACGTCCTGACCGCGCAGGTCAACATGGACGGTCCGCCATGGGCCTTCGGCGCGTTCAAGTACCCGTTCCCGCTGGGTGGCAACCGGTACGTCGCCTCGTACACGCTTCCGGCCGCCGAGGAGACGGACGTCGACTACGGTCTCTATACGTTCACGCTCAAGCAGACCGGGGCCGGCACGCCGCAGGATCCCGCGACCATCACCATCGAGGACCTGACGTTCCTGTACAACGATCCGGACTGGAACGAGTACGACGCGCAGCTGCTGGCGCCGCACCCGAAGCCGCCGGTGATCGCGCCCATCGCCAACCCGGCCCTCGACTACGGCATCATCACCGCCGAGGACGTCTACAACCGCACCGTCGTGGGCGACGGGCAGGAGATTCCGGTTCCGGGTGACGTCGATTCCGTGCTCGTCATCGTCGGCATTCCAACGATGCAGGGCGAGCCCAACGACATCTCGGCCAATGAGTTCGAGAAGCGGGCCATCCTCGGCTTCGCGCCGGTGTACGCGGACGGTTCGTTCCGGATCAAGGTGCCGGCGAACACGCCCATCAGCTTCGCGACGCTGGACAACCTCGACCGCGCGTTCGTCAACAAGCGGACGTGGCTCTACGTTCAGCCGGGCGAAGAGATCACCAACTGCGTGGGCTGTCACGAAGACCGCTCCACGGCGCTGGTGCACACGAATCCCAACCCGGTGGCGGCGACGATGGCACCGACGGACCTCAACGTCCAGCCGGCCGCCTATCGATACATCAACTACCGGGACGATATCGGCCCCCTCGTCGAGCAGAAGTGCGTGACGTGCCACTTCGAGACGTACGTCTTCGACTCGCTGGGCACGGTCACCGACACGATTCCCGCTCCGGGCGACCTCGACCTGACGGCGGCGCCGGACACCACGATGGAAGGCCAGGTCTTCCCGCGCGGGTACGTCAACCTGTCGGGCGAGGCGGACATGGGCAAGCCCAACGTCACCGTCCCGGCGTTCCCGCGCCGCTCGAAGTTGATCGACTACATCCTCGGCGTCGGCTCGGCCGCGTCGCAGGGGCCGCACCCGGATGCGGCGGCGCTGTCCCCCGGCCAGCGCGAGATGTTCAACCTGTGGGTGTCCCTGGGCGCCCAGTACCGCTAGACCGGCCGCGCAACCGAAGGAGTACGACGTGAGGAACCGAAATCTGATTCGAAGCATCGCTGCCGCGTTCGTGTGGAGCGCGGTGGCCGTTTCCGGCGCCGCAGCGGCGGACGACGGCGCGGCGAAGACGCTGGCCAGCTACCCGCTCGAGGGACTCGACGGCAAGCAGGTCACGCTGTCGTCGTACCACGGCGACGTGGTCGTGGTGAGCTTCTGGGCCAGCTGGTGTGCGCCGTGCCGCAAGGAGCTGCCCGTGCTCGACGTGTGGAACACGCAGTGGAGCGGGCACGGCGCGCGCGTGGTGGCGATTTCCGTCGACACGCTGGAGCGTCGCGCCCGCGACCTCGCGGACGAAGAGAACCTCAAGATGGCGCTCTTCCACGACGGGCCCAGGGGCCTGGCCCGGAAGCTGGACCTCCCGTCCCTGCCGTGCACGTACGTGCTTGATCCGCAGGGAAACGTCGTCGCGGTGGTGCAGAGCGGCTCGCCGGAGCAGCTCGACTCCATCCGTCAGACGGTCGAGTCGCTGATGGCCGATGGCGACAGGCGCCCGGTGCAGGGGGCGGGCATGGACGCGCCGGGGGGCGCGACGGAGAGCGGCCGCAAGGATGGAGGAGAGCGATGAGTATCGCGCGCAGACTGGGACTCGCCCTCCTCCTCCTGCTGGCCGCCGGATGCGCATCGGTGCGCCCGTACGAGAAGGAGCACCTGGCGGATCCCATCATGACGATGGACCAGGAAGACGAGATCCGTGAACTCAAATGGCTGGAGGCCCGCGAGGGATCGACCGGCGGCGCCGGAGGCGCGGGTGGAGGATGCGCCTGCAAGTGACGCATATGCGTGGGATTGTGATCGCGATCGCCGGAGCGGCGGTCTCGCTGGCGCCGTGTTCCCTCCGGGCGGGCGGCATCGAGGACCCCGCCGGGTCGTACACGTTCAACTACTTCTCCGACGTGAACGGAGTCACGGTGCGCAGTCAGTACACGAACACCGGCATGACGCTGCCACACGATGTCGCCGTATGGATGCAGTGGAACCACGACGTCGTCGTGTTCCCCGCCATCGACGCGCCGCCGGGAAGCCAGGAGGCCGTGGACGCCATCACGACGGCGAGCCGGCCGATCAGCGCCACATCGAGCCCGTACACCGACTACGTCAAGGTGCGGAACTCAATGGAGGGCACCGTCGCGTACACCGACTACAAGGCCGGATACTACGTCTCCAAGGAGCCTGACTACTTCGCGCAGATGGTGACGGGGGGATTCAACCACGACCTGATGGGAAACAACCTGAACGTCGCCACGGGCGTCAGCTACAGCTGGGACAGCATCACGCCCCTCACCGACGACGATACGTCGACGCTCCCGGACTACCGCCGGACGCTGCACCTGGACCTGGTCGCCACCCAGATCGCGACGCCGACCACGGTGGTGCGCGTGGGCGCCGAGTACAACCACGTACACGGCCTGCAGCACGACCCCTATCGCAACGTCTACGTGGCCGGCGCCAACGTCCCGGAGAACGCGCCCTCCGAACGCCACCGCGAAGCCGTCTTCGTGGATCTGAACCAGTACATCTACAACCGGTCCAGCGTGTGGCTCGACTACCGGTACTACACCGACGACTGGGGCGTGTCGTCCAATACGGTGGGCATCAAATTGAACCAGTACGTCACCGACGACCTGGTCTTCCGGTACCGCTACCGGTACTACTCGCAGGGACCGGCGACGTTCTTCCGCACGGAATACACCGAAGCGGGCGGCGTCGACGGTTTCCAGACCAACGATTACCGGCTGGGCGATTTCGCCGCGCACCTCTTCGGGGGCCGCGTCATGTGGCGTCCGTACGGCGCCATCGGCGGCCCGCATTTCCTGTCGGGGCTCCAGGTAATCATGAGTTACGAGCGATATTTCAATACGAACAATTTCTCAGCGAACATCATCGAAACGGGTCTGCAAATCGCGTTCTGAGGGACCTAACAAAGGAGCCGGGTATGAACCGGACAGCATTGATCATCACCATCCTGGTTCTTGGCGCGGCCACGGCCGGCGCCGAAACCTTCAAGCCCACGCCCTACCTGTCGGATCCGATGGTGGACGTGCTCACACGAAACGTAGCGAACGCACAGTTCGGCCGCGATTTGTTCGGAGATCCGTACGCGACGGTCGTGGTCGGCAACGTCGACGTCTACAACCGCTTCCCCTACCTGGAAGCGCACTATTTCCAGATCGTCTCCGATCCGGCCTGGAACCGCCTGCTCATGGGCGAAACCGACCGCGGCATGGCCGCCTTCGACGGCGACGGGAGCGCATTCGGACACCTGGCGGCCCCGCACGGCCTGTCCAGTGACGAGCGCGGGCGCGTCTACGTGGCCGACACGAACAACGACCGCATCGTCGTGTTCCAGACCGTCAGCGAGTACGACAACGTGTCGCTGCAGCCGCTGTACGTCATCGACGGGCTCAACAAGCCCTTCGACATCGCCTTCTCCGACGCCGGCACGCCGTTCGAAGCCGGTGACGACGTGCTCTACGTCGCCAACACCGGCCGCAACGAAGTGCGGCGCTACGCGCTGGCCGACGGGTCCGCGCGCCTGACGGCCACGCTCGGCGAGCTCGGCAGCGGCGACGGTCACTTCGCCGGCCCCATGGCGATCGCGGCCGGACACCGCGAGGGCGTGGCCAGCGGCGACGTCTACGTGGCCGACGCGCACAACAGCCGGATCGTGGCTCTCCACGACGACGGCAGCGCACTCGCGTGGGCGGGCGCGGTGTCGCACCGGCTCGGCGTGATCACATCGCTCGATTCGGATCACTGGGGCAACGTCTACGCCGCCGCGCCGCAGACCGGCAAGGTGGCCAAGTTCACGCCTTCGCTGCTCCCGGTCGCGGATTTCAGCGCGGCGACCAACCACCCGCGCGCCTTCCACGTGGTGTTCGCGAACGTCACCGACCACCGCACCGGAACCGAGAGCCGGGCCGGGCAGGGCACCGGGATCCTGGTGGACGAATGGAACGGCCAGAGCGGGATCCGTCTGCTCGACCTGGGTGTGGATGTCCGCGACGCGGTCGCGGCGCGCGATCGCAGCCCCGCCGTCACCATGACGCTCACCGACAACGCGAGGGTCACGGCGGAGATCGTCGACCCGCGCAACGGCCAGGTGGTGGCGCGCCACGAGACGGGCGTGCTGGGCGCGGGACCGCAGACCGTGCGTTTCAGCGACGACGACTACGTCGCGCAGTGGAGTGCGGGCGACTATCGCGTGAAGATCAGCGCCACCTCGACGTACGACGACGGCTCATCGAGCCAGGTCGACATTCCCATCGCGCTCACGGGTTCGGGCGGCCCCGCGCTTCCCGACCGGTTGACGCTGCTCGGCAACATGCCGAATCCGTTCAACCCGAGCACGACCATTCGCTTCTCCGTGCCGGCGGGCCCGAGCCGCGATTACACGCTGCGCGTGTACGACGTCGCCGGCCACCTGGTGCGCGAGCTGGCGAGGGGCCAGGCGACCCCGGGTCTGCACGAGGTGCAGTGGGACGGCCGCGACCACCGTGGCGAGCCGACGAGCTCGGGCATCTACCTCTACCGCCTGACGGTGGGCACCGAGAAGCTCACCGGCAAGATGGCGCTGCTCAAGTAGGACGGGGCACATGACGGAAACGCGGCAGATGGCGGCACGGGTCGGCGCGTGGGTTCACCCCACGCGCCGCCGGGCCTGGCTCGTGATCATGGCGGCCGTGCTGCTGGCCAACGTCGCCGGCTGCCTCGAGGAGCCGACCATCGACGAGCGGTGGACCAAGCTCGAGTTCCTGAGCATGGCCCCGCAGCCGAACCAGTCCGTTTCCGCCACGCAGCCGGTCCAGGTGTCGGTGAAGGGGCGCATCACCTACCGGAAGATCCAGACCGGATTCCTGGTGGCCGAGGTCCGCTACAGCGACACCATCGCGCCGTCGAACACGTCGCTCGATCCGGACCAGCACACGCTCGAAGCGGCGCAGGACGTCGACCGTATCCTCGCCAATTCGGTCACCGCGGGCCGCGCCGTCAAGGCGATCACCGGATTCGACCACCTCATGCAGGACATCAACCTCTCCTTCACCGCGCAGGTGCCGGCGGCCATGCAGTCGCCGCCACCGGGAACGGTGCAGGGTCTCTACCTCGTGCTCTACCTCGGATCGGGCGAAGAGATCCGCCGGCAGGGCCGCGCCGACACTCTCGTCGTCACGCCGTTCGTCTCCACCGAGCACGAGGTGCTGCACACCGGCTTCGCGCTCAGCGTGACGCCGTGAGCGGGGGCGCGCATCGCGCGGCGGCCGCGCTCGCCGTCTGGCTGCTCGCCACCGCGGCGGCGGCCGCGCGCGCGGATACCGACGCCGCGTGGCGACTGACCGTCGGCCCCACCGTCGGCGTGCTGCTTCTCGATCCCCACCTCGCCGACTACCGCTGGGACACCGGTCCGACGCTCCAGACCGGCGCCGAGGCGGTGCTCTCGCGGGGACGCTTCGGCGTCGGCACCCGGGTCCTGCTTTCGAGCACGACCCAGGCGAGCGGCATCCCCGGCGAGACGCAGGCACCCCGCGTCGCCCTGACCGGATTCGAGATTCTGACTCAGGTTCGCGCCCTCTCGGTGCGGGGCGTGGAGCTCTGGGGAACCGCGCAAGGTGGCAGATTGCATATGGGATACGACCCCGACCAGCTGACCTTCAGCCCCGGCGGCCTGACCGAGCCGGTCACGGTCGCGTATGACCCCGTATCCGAGTGGGATTTCGGCTTCGGATTGGAGATCCGGGGCCGTCTGACGCGGCAAGTGGCCCTTGCCTTGCAAGCAGATGGATCGAGTTTCTCCCTGGACACGGCCCACCGCCGGGGCTCGGAAATCATCGAGTCGCGGGAGCGGTTCACCAGCTGGGGCCTGCGGCTCAAGGCGTGCTGGCAGGTCGACTTCTAGGCGTTACGGAGGAGAGGGCATGCATCGTCGCGTTGGCATCGGGGCATCGATCGTCGCGGCCGTCCTGGTCGCGGCGGCGGTGTGTGTGGCGGGGGAACCCGTCCCGGCACCGGATCCCGTCCTCAACGGGCCGCACTACACGACACAGAAGAAGGTCCGCCTGATCGGCGACCGCAACGTCGTGCGCAGTGGACCCGGCAACAGCTTCGCCATCTTCGGGGTCTACTCCAAAGGCTCCGAGTTCGTCGTCATCGCCAAGCGCGACGAGTGGTACAACATCCGCCTGTCCGATACCAACACGGGCTGGATTCACGCGTCGTTGTGCCACGAGTACGACGACATGTCCGATCTCGAGTTCCGCCCCAACCCGCGCTTGTTCTCGCGCATCGGGAGCTTCAGCCTTACCGGCTACAGCGGCGGCTACGCCTTCGACCGCAAGTCGAACTCGCTCGTGCTGGGTGGCCGCATCGGCTACTACGTGCTCGAGTTCATGGAGTTCGAGGGCACCATCGGGTGGACGCACGTCGTCCGCCCCGCGGAGATCGTCGAGTCCCTCTTCGACCTCACCCTCGAAGAGGAAGATTTCCACATGCTCTTCTACGCGCTCGACGTCAACGTCAAGCTCCTGCCCGGCCGGCAGATGGTGCCCTTCCTGGTGGGGGGCGCGGGAAGCTCCATCGCGCAGGGGCAGACGGAGAACAGTTTCAATTACGGCATCGGCACGGACTTCTTCATCAAGAAGGACGCCGCGCTGCGCTTCGAGTTTCGCGATTACCGGTTCGACTACGGCACCGCCGACGCGCGCCGCGGAGTCTCCAACTTCGAGTTCAGCGTCGGCATGTCGTTCCTGATGTAGGAGGCACCTGTCATGCGCCGGAGCATCACTTCCGCCTTCCCGCAGCACCTGGCCGCGACCGCGCTGGCGCTGGCCGCAGCCGTGACGGCGTTCCTTCCGTCCGCATTCGCCGGCAACCCCGTTCCCTTCAGCGCGCGCGCCGGGCTCGAGCTGGCGCAGGATGCGGCGGCGACCTGGTCGCCCGACGCGCGCCTCGTCTACCTGGAAAACGACGAGCCGGTGGCGGCGAACGGCACCGCCGAGCGGTGGGGATACCTCTTCTATTCGCAGGAGAAGGGCAAGGCGCGGGGCTACTCGATACGCAACGGCAAGATCTCCGACGCCGCCGACCTCGGTTTCGACATCGACGCGCCCCCGCTCGCCGGCGACTGGGTCGACAGCGGTGCGGCGCTCGTTGCCGCGGAAGAGAAGGCGGGACGGACGTTCTGCGCCGAGCAGGCCGGACGCCTGAGCACGATGCTCCTCATCCGGGGCGCCTTCAACGACAAGGATCCGGACGCGACCACGTGGACGCTCGTCTACACGTCCGACACGGCGCCGTCGCTGTTCGTGGTCGTGGATGCGGAAAAAGGAAACGTAATCAAGACGTGGAGGGGTTGAGGCGATGCACTCGTTGACACGCGTTACGACCATCGCGGCGCTCGCCGCCGCCACGCTGACGCCGCTCACCGCCCGCGCGGCGGATGTCGACGGCGCGAATGCCGTGGAGACGATCGAGGTCAAGCGCGCGGACGTGAAGGAACCGAAGCACCCGACACTCCAGTTCCTCAAGGACAACCGCATGTTCATCCGCGCCCAGATCGATCGCCTGCGCCTGCAGGTCAAGCGTGAAGAGACCGGCGAGGCCGAGATGCTCGACCCGCGCTACCTGCGACTCAAGGAGATGTCGGCCTCCATCGCGGCGGCGCGCGACACGGTCCACGCCGAGGGCATCCGGCTCTCGGAACGCGCGCTTCTCGCCAACGTCACCGACCTCGGCGATCTGGTCGCCGAGCTGAACATGCTCGACCGTCTCCTCGACGATCAGCGGCACCGTCTGCTCCGCGTCGAGGATGACTTCCTCGCCCACCAGGAGACGGCACTCGTCATTCTCGTGCGGGGACTGACCGGCAAGCGCGTTCCCGACGCCATCGTCGTCTCCGAAGACGACACGAGCATCCGCGTCGAGCTGACCCCCGAGCAGCGCGCGTCGCTGGCGCAGGGCGGCATCGCGCAGATCTACCATGAATTCGTCGAGCCCCGGACGCACACGTTCGATGTCGCGTTCGAGGGCACGGAATGGGCGGCCGCGCCGCCGGTGCCGGTTTCCATCGAAACGGCACGTGATCGACTGACGTTCCTCGAGCTGGATCTCTCCCGGCTCGACAGCGAGCGCGAAGCGGCGGGGCTCCTGACGCGAGTCTGGTCCCGCTAGGAATACGGCGGGGCGATGCGGAGCGTAACCAGGATTTCACTGTCCTGTCTGGCGGGCTTTGTCCTGTTCGCGTCGGGTGCGCCGTCGACGCCCGCGCGGGCCGGATCCGCACCGACCCGGCCCGTTTCCCCGGTATCCCACCCCTCGCCCGACACGCTCACGACATCGCAGTGGGATGCCGTCAATTTGGGACGCGCCGTCGACCGCTGGCTCAAGGGCGACGCGCAGGGTGCGGCCGCCTTGCTCGAAACCATCGACATTTCCGTCGCATCGCCGTTCGAGGAGGCGGACCGCGCGGCTTTCCTGCTCGCGACGATCTACCTCGGCGCCGGCGACGGTGACGCGTTCAACCGCGTGGCGGCGCGCGCCACCGACGGCGCCGGTTCTCCATACCGCCGATGGATCCGCTACGCCCAGCTCGCGCGCGCGGGCAGCGCCGTATCGGCCACGGCTGCGGTGCCCTCGGAGCTTCCCGGCGCGGACGTCCTCGGCGCCACGCTTCTCGTCGAGGCGGGCCGGCCCGAGGACGCGGTGCGAATGCTGGAGAACTCGAAACCCGCCGAGTCGCTCGCGTCGATCCATCTCTACGTGACCGCCCTCGCGCGTTCCGCCGCCGGTCAGGACGCCACGCGCGACTGGGAAGCTCTCGGCGCGCGCGCCCCGCAAAGCGCGCTCGAATCCGACCTGGTCGCGACCGCACTCCTCGAGCTGGCGCAGGCGCGCATCGCCACGGGCGGCGACGCCGACACGCCCCTCTCCCGCGTCCCGGCGACAAGCCGTCTCTATCCGCGCGCCCTCCACCTGCGCGCGCTGGTGGCCGCCGACCGCGGGGACCACGACACGGCGTACGCGATCCTGGTCAAGCTCCTCGAAGACTACCCGCGCTACGAAATGCGCCGCGACGTGCAGCTCGCGCTCGGCGCGATGTCCCTGGACGAGCAGCACTGGCACGCCGCACTGCGCTACTTCGAGTCCGCCGACGACAACTGGGACGACGAGCTCCAGTCGCTCTCGCGCATCGAGGATCCGGGCCACGCCGCGAGCGTGTGGAGTGTGTGGGAGCGACGCGAGCGGTGGAACGACGAGATCCGTCTCGCCCCCGAGGCGCTTCTCGCCGACATGGACAACCTGGCCACGGCGTCGCTCGATCTGAACGGCACTCCGCCGCTGGCGCCGGATGACGGTCTCGCGGACCGGCTCTGGCCCCGCGCGGCGGCGGGCGCCGCGGGCGCGTCGTGGGACAGCACGGGTGTGCTCGCGCGCGTGGGGCCGACGCCGCAGGAGTGGGACGCGCTGCGCGTCGTCCAGGACGACCGCCGCACCACCGCCGCCGGGATCGTCCGCCAGGACCGTGTGATCGCCGACCGCCGCGACGAGATCGCCCGCCGCATCGACTACCTGGGCATCGGTCACGGCAGGGCGGCGGCCAGCACGGTGGCCCTCGACGGCGCCGTCGCGAAGCTCGAGGGCATCCTCGCCCACCTGGACGCATCGGTCGCCCGTCTCGACGCGGTCCGCGACAGCGCCCTCGTCCAGATCGCGACGCGGACACGCGACATGGTCGAGGGCTTCGAGCAGGACATTCTCTTCATGCAGGCGCTCAAGCACTTCCACGTCGACGGGCCCGAGCGCGAACGACCGGAGCACTTCCCCCCCGGTGTCCCGAGCCCGGGCGACCTGCTCGCCCTGGAGGACTCGCTCGCACACGAGACCGAAGTCGTCCTGAACGATTTCGCCGTGCGCTGCCCCGAGGTCATCAACCGATCGTTCGAGGAACGCTGGAAGCCGCGACTGCTCGTCGACGTGCGGGGCATGCTGGGTGACGTGCGCATCGAGCTGGCGCGCGCGCAGGGTATCGGCGCCTCCATCGATTCCACCGTCGCGGCCTTCGCGACCGACCCGGTGCTCATGGCCGCCACGGCGCGGCGGGATTCTCTGGCGGCGGCCGCGGACTCGCTGGCGCGGGCCGAGGACGCGACCCGACGCGACATCGCCCGCGCGGCCGCCGACCGCGGCCGGGACGCGCTCGCCGGGCAGCGCGAGGCGATCGACTACCAGATCGCCGACGCCGCCTACGAGGTCACGGTTCAGCTCACGGCCGAGGCCGCCACGACGGAGGACTCGCTGTCGGTCGCACCCTCCCGCGCACGCGCCATCGCCTGTCTCGACACACTGCTCGCGCGCTACCCCGACAGCGCGACCCGTGGCGAGAGCCGCTTCCGCCTGGCCGACCTTCTGTTGATGCAGGCGCGCGACGACTTCCATGCGCGCATGGCCTCGTTCCTCCAGGAGGAGCCGTCCGCGGATGCGCTCCACAACCGGGCGCTCGCGCCCTTCGTCGACTACGGTCCGGCCATCGCGCTCTACCGCCAGATCCTCGACGAGGACCCGGACTACCCGCACACCGACGCGGTGCTCTTCAACCTGGGCATGATCCTCTCGGACGACGGCCAGCCCGACGCGGCCACGTTCCTGACGCGGCTCGTCACAGACTATCCGGACTCGCCCGACGCGCAGGAGGCGTGGCTGCGCATGGGGAGCGACCGCTTCGACGCGAAGGACTACGCGGGCTGCATCCCGGACTTCGAGCAGGCGGCTTCGGGCGACGATCCGTCGTTCACCGCCATCGCCCTCTACAAGCTGGGCTGGGCGCAGTTCTCACAGGATCGGTTCCGCGAGTCCGCCGACGCCTTCCGCCGCCTCATGGACCACTACGCCGCGCACCCCGACGTCGCGGCCAAGATGGACCTGCGCGACGAGGCCGAGGAGTATCTCGTCCACTCGCTGGCGCGCGCCGGCGGCGCCGACGCGTTCCGCGAGTACTTCGGGAGCCTCGGCGAGCGCGACTACGAATCGCGCATCCTGCTCTCGCTCGGCCACCTGATGCGCAGTGTGAGCATGTACGGCGAAGCCGCCGCGTGCGATGAGTTGTGGCTCTCGAAGTACCCGGACGACCCGGGCGCGCTCGAAGCGGCGGACCGCCTGGTGGGCACGCTGCGCCGCTGGAACAAAGCGGACGCGGCGCGCGAGGCCAAGCTGGAGCAGGCGGAGCGCTTCCTCCCCGGCAGCCCGTGGTTCGAGGCCAACACCGATCCGGCGCTGCGCGCGCGCGGCGAGGCGTTCGCACAGAGCGCCTACCGTGAGAACGCGGCCTACCACCACCAGCAGGCGCGCACCACCGAGACGCCGGCCGACTGGGAGTCCGCGCTCGACAACTACGAGAAATACCTGTCGCACTGGCCCGACGCCCGTGATGCGGACCGCATCCACTTCCTCGCCGGTGAGACGGCGAGCCACGTGAACCGGTACGCGCGCTCGGTCGACCACTACACGACGGCGGCGAAGAGCGACTCGACCGCGCTCGCCGTCGAGGCGATGTGGCAGCGCGTCGCCGTCACCGACGCCTGGTACCGAAGCTCGCGCCCGGCGGGTGCCGCCGCCACCCGGAACGGCGCCGACTCGCTCGCGACGCGTCTGTTGACCGTGGCGCGGGAGTTCGTCAACCGCTTCCCCGGGGACGAGCGCTGCCCCGACGTGATCTGGCGCGGCGGCAACGTCGCCTACGCGCACGGGCGATACGCCGAGGCGTCAATGATACTGACCCTCATGAGCGACCGCTACCCGACGGACCCGCGCGCCGTCACCGCCGTGCGCATGAGCGGCGACGCGCGCTACCGGCTGGGCGACTACGCGGAAGCGGGGGCGGCATACGAGAAGGCGCTGCCGCTGGCGCGCGCCGCCGGCAAGGACTCGCTGGTCACCGAGCTCGAGACCACGATCCCGCTCTGCTACTACAAGCACGCGGAGAGTATCGCCGCCGCGGACAGCGTCCACGGCGAGGAGACCGCGGCACCGCTGTTTGCGCACGTCGCGCGCACGTGGCCGCACTACGAGCACACCGATCTCGCGCTCTATCGCGCGGGGCTCGGCTTCGCAGCGGGACAGAAGTACGCCGACGCGGCGGGCGCCTGGGAACAGCTCCTCGCCGGGCATCCGAAGAGTGAATACGCGCGCGACAGCGCCGTCCAGATCGCCGCTGTCTACGAGAAGTCGGGGAATGCGCAGAGCGCCGCGCGCGCCTATGAACACTTTTCGGAGCTCTATCCCGGCGACCCCGACGCGCCGGCCGCGCTCCTGAAGGCCGCCGACCTCCTGGCGGCGGCGGGCGACGAGCCCGGCGCCGAGCAGGTGCGCACGCATTTCATCGAGCGCTTCCCCGGCGAGGTGCAGACCGTCATGGACATCCGGGCCGCGCGCGCAAAGAAGGACCTGGCGAGCGTGACGGCGGGGACCGTACCGCTCTCGTCGCTCGTGTCCGCGCCGAAGGGCGCCAGAGGCGCGAAGTCCGCCGCGGCCGCTTCAGAGCTGGCCGCGTATCTCGAGCTCGCGGCGGCGCACCCGGAAATGGCGTCGAAGCCGATCCTCGCCGAGGTCGACTACCTCAAGGCGGAAGCGGCGTATCCCGGGTACGAGGCGATGCGCCTGACGCAGCCGTTGCCGAAATCGATCGAGAAGAAGAAGGCGAAGATGGAGGAGCTGCTCGGACTCTACACGCGCTGCTCCGAACATGGCGTGGCCGAGTACACGCACGCATCCGCCTATCGCATCGGCCAGGTGTTGATCGAGTTCGGCGACGCGCTGGTCGCGAGCGAGCGCCCCGCGGGTCTCGAGGGCGACGACCTCGCCGCCTACGACGAGGTGCTCGACAAGCAGAGCTGGGAGTTCTACGACCGCGGCGAGGACGTGTGGTCCGAGATGCTCCGCCAGGTCGGCGAGGCGCCCGACGATCCGGGGGGCTGGGTGGCGCGCGCTCGCGACGCCCTGTGGCCGCGGCTCGCGCAGCGATTCGCCTACCGGCCGGAAGTCGAGTACCCGCTGGTGACGGCGAAGCCGCCCGAGAAGCCCGAAAAGAAGGACGCGTCGGATTAGGACAGACGGCTCCGGAGCGCCGGAACACCCCTTGCGAAGGAATAGAAGTTTGACTCGTTCACCGTACGGCAGGAACAACTGGAAACAACGCGCCACCCGATGAAGAACCGGATGTTCGACTTTGCATCGCATGCACCGACGCCGCCACACCCGGTCCGGCCGCAGGCCCGTCCGGCGCGCGAATGGCGCCGGGCCCTCCTGTGCCTGGCCGCCGCCGCTCTCGTCGCCACCACGGGCGCGTGCAGCAGCACGGGGTGGATCCCCGGTCTGGGACACGACGCAGCGGTCGACATGCCGAAGGGTTCCGGCGGAATGGACGATGCCCTGACGGCCGCGCGCGCGCGCATGCAGGCGGAGCCGCAGGAGCCGTTCTGGCCCTTCCACCTGGGCGAGCTGTATCTGGCGGCCGACTCGACCGCGCTCGCGACCGAGTCGCTGAAGTCTGCGCTCACGCTCGATCCGACCTACGCCCCGGCGGCGGCGTTGCTGTCGAAGATCTACTACGACGCCGGCATGCACGCCGAGGGCATCGCGCTGCTCGACGACGTTCTGACGCGCGATCCGAACGCGCCCGACGCGCTGCGCGCGGACCTCGCGCTGCACCTCGAAGCGACCGGCGACGTGGCAACCGCACAGACGGTGCTCGCCGGCTGCCGCGAAGATTCCCGTGACACGTATACGGCTCGCACGTTCGTTGCGCTGAGCGGCACCGACGCACAGTCCGCCCTGGATCTCGCGAAGCGCGCCCTGGACGCGGACGACCACGACGCCGTCAACCACAACAACTACGGCGTCGCACTGCTGCTGTCCGGCAAGCCAGTCGAGGCGCGCAAGGCATTCCAGAAGGCGCTCGCGCTGGACGACAAGCTTCCGGGCGCGATGTACAACATGGCCATCGTCGAGGCGTTCTATTTCTTCGACGAGGAGGCGGGGCGGACCTGGTACACGCAGTACAGGCAGCTCGCGAGCGCCGACCCGGACGACCTCGAGTCCATTCTGGGGACGGACGTGACGAGACTGTCCGGGTCCAAGCCCGGGGACAAGAAGTAGCACTCGAACGCCGAGGTTCAACCGTGTCGCACGGCATCTACAAGCACGTGAAGAGACATCTGCGCCGCGCCGGGCTGCTGGTCCGGATCGCGGGCGGAATCCGCGTCGCCGCCGCGTCGGTCGCGGTGGCCGCGCTGGTGGCATTCGCGTCGAACGCGGGTGCTGAAGCGACGAAGAAGGCGCCGGCCACCCCGAAGGCGGTGGCACGCGCCGATTCGACGCACCGCGCCCCGACCGGCGTCCGCCCCCCGGCGACAGCGAAGCCGGCCGGCGGCGTGCGCACGCTGGATGCGATCAACATCGAAGGCGAAATCGCCGTTCCCCAGGTCCTGTTCATCACCGCCCGGGACACGCGCCGGTTCCGGGACGGTCTCGGAGCCGCCTATCGCATGACGGCTCTCGAGGCGGCGCGATCGTTGACTCTGCCCGGCCGGGTGCGCGTCGTGCCGCCGTCGCAGAGCCACAAGGAGGAAGAGAAATGAATCCGCTAGCCGCATTCGCGAGCTTCTTCAAGAGCGGGGGTCCGTTCATGTACGTGATCCTCGTGACCGGCGTCGTCATCCTGGGTCTCATTGCCGAGAGATTCTGGGTCATCGGACGCGCCGCGTCGATCAACAGCGGCAAGTTCGTGCGCGACGTCGTGCAGCGCGTCGCCAAGGGTGACAGCATGGGGGCCGCCGACCTGTGCCGCCGGGTGAAGAGCCCGGTGGGCGCGGTGGCGCACGCCATCGTCTCGCGCAACGGCGCCGACGAAGAGAAACTCCAGAACGCCGCCGACGGAGCGGCCACCATCGTGCTGCCACCGCTTTCCCGGCGCCTCCCCTATCTCAACATGCTGGCCAACGTGGCCACGCTACTCGGGCTGCTGGGCACGATCTTCGGTCTGACCACGGCGTTCTCCGCCGTGGGTGCCGCCGATCCGGCGCAGCGCTCGGCGTTTCTCGCGGTGGGCATCTCGCAGGCGCTCAACACGACGGCGTTCGGACTGATCGTCGCCGTGCCGACGCTCCTCGTGCACAGCTTTCTCGTGAGCCGCGTCGAGGGCATCGTCGAGACCATCGACGAGGCCAGCGTGCGGCTGATCGACGCCATGACCCGGAAGGCAGCGGCCTGACGCCGCCTGGCCGGAGACCGTAACCGGAGAAACGCCATGAAGGCCAGCACCCGACGCGGGTACCGCAACCTGATCGAGAGCGATCTCGAGCTCATGCCGCTGATGAACCTGTTCGTCGCCATGATCCCGATGTTGCTCATCTCGGCCGTGTTCCTGAACGTGACCGTGATCGACATGAAGGCGCCGTCCGATACGCAGGCCAGCACGAGCAACAAGCCCAGCCTGCTGCTGGCGGTGACCATCAAGAAGGACTACTTCGTGGTGGAAGGCCGCGGCGTTCAGCAGCACGTCATCCGGCGCGCCGATGAGGACGCGGACGAGCAGCTCGCGGCGGCCCTCGCGGAGATCTCGACGCAGCACCCGGACAACCAGGACATCATCGTCATCTCGGAGCCCCGGACCCACTACGGCGATATCGTGGCCGTAATGGACATCGCGCGCGCCAACGGCGCGCCGTCCGTGGCTTTGATGGGCGCCGACTAGGGGCGGCACACCATGCACCGGACACGACGCAGACAACTTAGACTCCGCTCGGTTCACTCGCCGCTGCGGCTGACGTCCATGATGGACATCCTGACGACGCTCCTGCTCTTCCTCCTCAAGAGCTTCGTCGTGGATGGCGAGGTCATGACGCCGACGCCGGGCGTGAACCTCCCCCAGTCGACCAGCCAGGCCACGCCGCAGGCGTCGATCGTGATCGCGATCTTCAACGACACCATCATGATCGACGGCGAAGCGGTGGCGCGCATCTCGAAAGCGGAGAACTCCCGGGATCTCACGATCATCCCGCTCGCGCACAAGCTCGACGAGGCCCGTGACCGCGTCACCAATATCGCGCGGCTGCGTGGCAGCAACGAAGACTTCCACGGTCGCGTCTCGATCCAGGGCGACCGGGACATCGACTTCGAGGTGATCAGTCCCTCGACCCGGGACGATCTGGCCGCCCGCGGCCTCGACCCCGCGCGGATCCGCACCATCTATTGCGGTACGGACCACGAGCGGTTCACCCTGCCGGATCCGCCGCCGCGCGCCGAAATCCCCCTGGTGGTGACCTGGAGCCGGTTGCGCCGCTACAAGAGCCTCGACGTGGCGCTGCGGGCCTTCGCCCTGATCCGCGACCGGCTGCCGGAGGCGCGCATGCTCGTCATGGGCCGCGGCCCGGACGAGGCCCGTCTGCGGCGCCTGTGCACGCGGCTGGGACTGGACGACCGGGTGGATTTCCGGGGCTTCCTGCCCTGGGAGGAACTGGTGCGCACCCTGCACCGCTGCCGGGTATTCCTGAACCCGAGCCCC
>CAZCQM010000041.1:0-17354 GCA_964500785.1 uncultured bacterium | reverse complement strand
GAGGACGTCGAGGGCGAGGCACTGGCCACGCTGGTCGTGAACAAGCTGCGCGGCACGCTGCAGGTGTGCGCCGTCAAGGCGCCCGGCTTCGGCGACCGCCGCAAGGCCATGCTCGAAGACATCGCGATCCTCACCGGGGGCCGCGTGGTTTCCGAGGAGGCCGGCTTCAAGCTGGAGAACGCGACCGTCGCGGACCTCGGCAAGGCCAAGCGCATCACGATCGACAAGGACAACACGACGATCGTCGAGGGTGGCGGCAAGGCGGCCGACATCAAGAACCGCGTCGGCCAGATCCGCCGTCAGATCGAGGAGACCAGCTCGGAGTACGACAAGGAGAAGCTGCAGGAGCGCCTCGCCAAGCTGGCGGGTGGTGTTGCGGTGATCTCGGTCGGTGCGGCCACCGAGGTCGAGATGAAGGAGAAGAAGGCCCGCGTCGAGGACGCACACGCGGCGACGCGCGCGGCCATCGAAGAGGGCGTCGTCCCGGGCGGCGGCATCGCGCTGCTGCGCGCGGCCAAGTCGCTCGACAAGGTGGTCCTGGAAGGCGACGCCGCGATCGGCGTCAACCTGGTCCGGAAGGCGCTCGAAGCGCCGCTGCGCCAGGTGGCGGCCAACGCCGGCGCGGAGGGCTCGCTCATCGTCGAGCACGTCCTCAAGCAGCCCGAGAACATCGGCTACAACGCCGCGACCGGCGAGTACATGGACATGTTCAAGGCTGGCATCGTCGATCCGACCAAGGTGACGCGGTCGGCGCTCCAGAACGCCGCCAGCGTGGCGGCCATGCTCCTCACCACGGAAGCGGTCGTGACCGACATTCCGGAAGAGGAAAAGAGCGCGGCGCACCGCGGACCCGGCCCGGGCATGGGCGACATGTACTAGGCCGTCCGGTCCTGCCGGCACCGGCACTCGCGCGCCGTCGGGCTCCTGCCCGGCGGCGCGTGCCGTTTCCGGGCCGAATCGGGCGGTCCAGCCCGGAATCCGGCCCTCCCGTCCGACAAAAATCCCTTGAACGATGGCACCGTGCCCGGTATCGTACAGACACCATAACCCCACCCCTGGTGCCAATTTCCGTATATGCGAAAGAGTCGGTCGAGCCTCGTCGGCCTAGCTCGCGATGCGCGGTCCTGTAGCGGAGGTTTGTGTTTGAAAACGAAGCGTACTTTCCGTCGTATGTGGTGGCTGGTGGCGAGCCTTGCCCTGGTGGCGGCCTGCTCGAACAATAAGAAAGAGAACGACACGGCCGCCCCGGAGCCGACTCCGCTGAGTGTGGAGGAGATCATCGTGTCCCCGAAGGCGGGGAGCCCGGGCGACACCCTGCTCATGACCGCCGACATCCGGTCGAGCTCGCCCAACGTGGGGGACATCCCGACTACCGACTGGAGCGCCACCGGGGGCACGCTTATCGACCACAACCAGCTGACCGTGCGCTGGGTCGCGCCCCCGTCGCCGGGCATGTTCCGCATCAGCGTCAAGGCGACCAACGCCGCCGGAAGCGCCAGCGACAACGTCGACGTGTTCGTCGGGTCGGAAGTCGTTCGGGTGCCGACACAGGCGGGGGAGATCAAGCTCCTGCCCGGCGGGAGCGAGTTCTACTTCCGGCACGCGACGTCGCTGTCGGCCGGCACGGAAGCCTACGCATACATCGGGGGAGTTCAGAGCGATCCCATCGTGAGCGCGTCGTCTGTGGGCGGCGATCTCGCCTTCTCGCCGTCGCTCGCGTTCGAGGCGCATGCCCGGACGGTGACGTCGAACGATTCGACGACGATCACCAATCCCATCCTGCGGCCCAGGCACATCTACCTCGGGGACCTGAACGGCGGCGGGCTGCAGCGCATCACGAAGGATCTGGCCCAGACCGATTCGCCGCGCCGGAACCAGTTCACACTGCCGTCCTTCTCGCCGGACGGGACCATGGTGGCATACCAGGGACTCGTCACGCACGTCTTCGCCGTGTCCTTCGACTCGGTCGACGTGTTCGTGTACAACCGGAACGGCCCGACGCGCGTCCGCGTGACCGGGACGCACCCGAATCACCGGAACTACTACCCGTCGTTTTCCACCGATCAAAAGTGGCTGACGTTCATCTCCGACCGGAGCGGGAACTCGCAGTGGGAGCTCTACGGCGTGCCCGTCTCCGGCGGCGTCGTGGACACGAACCCGGCCAGCGTCACCCGCCTCACCCAGACGGGGGGAACCATCGCGCCGGGGACCGGTGCCGCACCCGGGCGTCCGGTGATGGCGTGGAACCCGCTAGGCTCGACGCTGGCCATCGCGGCCGCGGACGGGACCCTGTACCTGGTGACGACGGACGCGGCCGGCGCATCCAGCGAGGTTGTGTCCGGCATTCCCAACTCAATCCAGGAGCTCCGCTGGTCCGGCGACGGATCGATGCTCGTCGTCGTGGCGACGGGAGAGGCCGACGAGAAACCCATCCAGATGATTTTCACCGTAACGGGGTCCACCGCCCAGCAGCGCCTGGTATCGATTCCGGGGGACGGCACGCGCGACGTCGCCCTGTCGCCGGACAAGCTGTGGCTGGTATTCCGCAGAACCCGGGTGAACTCGGCATGGTTCGAGCTGCTGGACCTGACCGGCGGCCGGTATCCCCAGCCCGTTCCCCTCACGGGTGCAGGCCCGGTCAGCAACCTGCTCACCTATCGTGTCGCCATGCCGATGAACGCGGTGTGGGGAGCCGCCAATACGCTGTTCCTCCTGCGCTTCGCGTCGTCGGACGCGACGGCGACGCCGCAGATCGTGTCGCTCGACGTGTCGGGCGCCGTCCAGTAGAAGAGCGCCCCGTGGCAGACATCATCCGCCTCAAGGACATCACCGTATTCGGCTTCTACGGCGTGTCGCCGGCGGAGCGCGAAGTCGGGCAGAAGATCCAGATCGACCTTGAGATTCACACCGACCTGGCGGCGGCGTGCCGGAGCGATTCCCTCCACGACACGATCAACTACGAGTCGGTGTACAGCCGGGTGATGGAGGTCGTCGGCAGCGAGAAGCGATATCGCCTGCTGGAGGCGCTCGGTGACGAGATCTGTGCCGCGATCATCGAGGCGTTCCCGGTTTCCCGGGTCGAGATCCGTCTCCGCAAACTCAATCTCCCGTTTCCCAACAACCTCTCGCACGTGGAAGTCTGTCTCGTCCGCGAAGCACCGGTGATGTGACCGGTGTCCGCAGCCGGGCGGACATCACCATCGAAGGGAATTCGCATGCATGGCGTCGCATACGTCGGCCTGGGCGCCAATCTCGGACGGCGCGAGGAGGCGGTCCTGGGGGCGCTGCGCCGCATCGAGTCGCACGGCGCCGGGCGCGTCGTCCGGGTCAGCCACCTCTACGAGTCCGAGCCGGAGGGAATTCCCGGCGCCCCGCGCTTCGTCAACGCCGTGGCGGAAGTTGCACCTTTACTTCGGCCTACCGATTTGCTACAGCGGTTGAAACGAATCGAGGCCGCCATGGGGCGGCGGGGCGGGCACGGGGAGTCCCGGGAGATCGACCTGGATATCATCACGGTCGGCGACGAGGTCTCCGAGACCGAGACCCTGGTCCTTCCGCATCCCCGGTTTCATCGGCGCGCGTTCGTGCTCATTCCGTTGCGCGACGTCGCCCCCGGGTTCCGATGCCCGCGCACCGGACGTACGATCGACGAGTTGGTGGGTTCACTGACCGATGCGGGAAGTTTGCGCCGCATCGGCGGCCGGGCACTCGTCATGCGGGGTTGATGTGGTCGTGAGCTACGCAGACATCCGAAAAGGCATTGTCGACCGTGGCTATGCGCGTATTTCCATCGAGGGCAACATCGGCGTCGGCAAGACGTCGCTCGCGCGGCTGATCGTCAAGCGTCTCGGCGGGCGCCTGGTGGAGGACCGCGTCGACGACAACCCCTTTCTGGAACGATTCTACGAGGACGCCGGCGCCTACGCGTTCCAGACTCAGCTCGTCTTCCTGCTCAACCGCTACAAACAACAGCTCCTGCTCAACCAGCAGGATCTCTTCGCCGATCTCGTCGTCTTCGACTACATCTTCGCGCGGGATCGCATCTTCGCCAACGTCAACTTGAACGACGACGAGCTGGGGCTCTACGAACGCGTGGCGTCGGAGCTCGAGGCGCGCGTGGTTCCCCCCGACCTGGCCATCTACCTGCAGGCGTCGGGGCAGGTCCTGTTCGACCGCATCCAGGGGAGGGGGCGTGGCTACGAGCGACCGGTATCGCGGGACTACCTGGAAGCACTCAACGACGCGTTCAATCACTTCTTCTTCAATTATTCAGCGGGGCCGCTGCTGGTCGTCAACACCGACGCGATGGACTACGTGAACGACGAGCGTCACTTCGTCGATCTCCTCACGCGCCTGACGGAGCCGATCGTCAACACGGAGTTCTACGTCCCGTCGTGGGAGCGTAAATGACACAGAGGCCCAAGATCACCGTCCAGACGCTGCTCGACATGAAGCGCCGCGGACGGAAGATCGTGATGCTGACCGCGTACGATTATCCGACGGCGCTGATCGAGGATCGCGCCGGTGTGGACGTCATCCTGGTGGGGGACAGCGTGGGCATGGCGGTGCTCGGGTATGAAACCACCATCCCGGTGACGATCGAGGAGATGGTCCACCATACGCGCGCGGTGGCGCGTGCGCGACCCCGGGCCATGCTGGTGGGAGACATGCCCTTCATGTCCTACCAGGCGTCGGTGTCCGACGCCGTCCGCAACGCCGGTCGACTGGTCAAGGAGGGCGGCGCGGAGGCGGTGAAGCTGGAGGGCGGCAAGCGCATGGAGCCGGTCATCCGCGCCATCCTGGACGCGGCCATCCCGGTCATGGGCCACATCGGACTGACGCCGCAGTCTCTGCACCAGCTGGGCGGCTACCGCGTGCAGGGCCGGGATCCGGCGGCGGCCGATCTCCTGCTCGAAGAGGCGAAGTTGCTGGAAGCCTGCGGGTGCTTCTGCATCGTCATCGAGGGCGTGCCCTGGCAGCTCGGGCAGCGGATCACGGAGGCGGTATCGATTCCGACCGTCGGGATCGGCGCGGGGCCGCATTGCGACGGACAGGTGATCGTCGTGAACGATATGCTCGGCGTCAACGAGGAGTTCGCGCCGCGCTTCGTGAAGCTCTACGCTCACCTCGGCAAGCAGATGGCCGACGCGTTCGACGCCTACATCCGGGACGTCCGCGAGGGCCGCTTTCCGGATCTCGATCACAGCTACTCGGCGGAGTGACGCCGATGTACGTTGCGTCCCGCGTCGAGCCACTGCGCGAGCGGATCGCATCCGCCCGTTCGACGGGCCGGCGCATCGCCTTCGTGCCGACGATGGGCGCGCTTCACGCCGGCCACCGTGCGTGCGTCGATGTCGCGCGCGAGGTGGAGGACGCCTTCGTCGTCTGCTCGATCTTCGTCAATCCCACCCAATTCGGACCGGGGGAGGACCTGGACGCGTACCCGCGGCCGATCGACGCCGACCTGGCCCGGCTGCGCCAGTGGGGATGCGACGCCGTGTTCATGCCCGACGTCGCGGTGATGTATCCCGAGCCGCAACGCACCTGGGTCACCGTGGAAGGGGTGTCCGAGCCCCTGTGCGGGCGGTTCCGCCCCGGGCATTTCCGCGGCGTCACCACCGTCGTGGCGCGCCTGTTCCACATCGTCGCGCCCGACGTGGCCGTGTTCGGCCAGAAGGACGCGCAGCAGGCGCTCGTCATCCGCGAGATGACCGCGCAGCTTCATTTCCCGACAGTGATCCGCCTCGCGCGGACGGTGCGCGAGGCCAACGGTCTGGCGCTGAGCTCGCGCAACGCGTATCTCGACCCCGGCGAGCGCGCCCGGGCCGCGGGCATCCATCGCGCGCTCCTTCGGGTGCGCGACCGGATCGAGGCGGGGGAGCGGGACGCGCGCGCGCTCGAAGCGGCCGCGGGTGAGGTGCTGCGCGGCGCCGGTATCGACGACGTGGACTACGCCGAGCTTCGATCGGCGGACGATCTTTCTGCTTTGGAGCGTGTCCGGGGGCGCGTTATACTGGCGATCGCCGCGCGGGTCGGTACGACGCGGCTCATCGACAACATGGTATTCGACGTGAGCGAGCAGGCCGTCGTGTCCGACGCACCGCTCTTCTGATTTCCGCCTCGTCCGACCGGGGCCCCGATCGCATGAACCACCCGAACGTCGCCGTCGTCATCCTCGCCGCGGGCCAGGGCAAGCGGATGAACTCCGATCTGCCCAAGGTGCTCCACCCCATCGCGGGGCGCCCGTTGGTGCTCCACGTGATCGACGCCGTGAAGTCGTTGTCTCCCGGGCGGGTGGTCGTCGTGACCGGGTACCGCGCGGAGAGCGTCGAGGCCGCGTGCCACGACGCCGGCGTCGAGTTCGTCCGCCAGAACCAGCAGCTCGGCACCGGCCACGCGGTGATGCAGACCGCGCCCGGCCTGGAATCGTGGCCCGGAAGTGTGCTGGTCCTCAACGGGGACGTCCCCGGGTTGACGCCGGAGACGATTCGCCGCTTTCTCGACTACCATCGCGACTCGCAGGGCGCCGCCACCGTATTGACCGCGGATCTCGCCGATCCGACCGGCTACGGCCGCATCGTGCGCGACGCGTCGGGGGCGCTCGAGCGCATCGTCGAGCACCGCGACGCCACGCCCGACCAGCTCGCGATCCACGAGATCAACTCGGGCCTGTTCTGCTTCGAGGCGCCGGAGTTGTTCGGCGCGCTGCGGCGCGTGACGCGCGGCAATTCGCAGAACGAGTACTACCTCACCGACGTCATCGGCCTGCTGCGCGCGGAGGGCCGCCCGGTCGCCGCCTGGAAGGTCGAGGACGCGCGCGAGGTGGCCGGTGTGAACAACGCCGAAGAGCTGGAAGCGGTGCGGCGGTTCGTCGCTGATCGCCGGTGATGGGACGCCTGTACGCGCCCTGGAGGTCTGCCTATCTCATGTCCGACAAGCCGGATGGATGTCTCTTCTGCGAGTTCGCCCGGTCCACCGACGACCGCGCGAATTTCATCCTCGACCGGGGCGAGGGATGGTTCATCGTCATCAATCGTTTTCCATACACGACCGGACACATCATGGTGGTGTGCGATCGCCACGTGGAGCGGATGAGCGACTTCAGCGCCGCCGAAGGGGCGGAGATGGTCCGCCTCCTCGCCCGGTGCGAGCGCGCCATCGCGCGGGCGTACCACCCGGACGGCGTCAACGTCGGGGCCAATCTCGGCCAGAGCGCGGGCGCGGGAATCGTGGGGCATTTCCACATGCATCTGGTACCGCGCTGGCACGGGGATACCAACTTCATGTCTTCCGTCGGCGAGACGCGCGTGGTCTCGGAAGATCTCAATGACACGTACGAGCGCCTCCACAAGGCGCTGCGCGACGTGTAGCGAAGGAAGCCATGGCGGCAGCGAAACGAAAACGCAGAAAACGACGGGCCCGGGGCGGAATCGGTCAGCGTATCGCCGTGGGTCTGGCGACGGTCGTGCTCGTGCTGTGCGCGGCGTCGATCACGTTCGGCCTCTTCGTCCATCAGGTGGGTGACGACGGCCGCGCCCGGGAGCTGCGCGTGTCGGTTCTCAATGGCACCGGTGCGAAGGGAATCGCCGGGCAGGCGGAGATCTCGCTGGCGAAGCTCGGCGTCCGGGTCCTCGAGGTCGGCAACGCCGACCGGTTCGACTACGAGGAATCGATCCTGGTCGCCCGGAAGCGGGGGGCCGACGTCGAGCGCCTGGGGGAGCGGATCGGCTGCCGGCAGGTCATCGCCCAGTTCGACGACTCGGCCGTCGAGGATGCCTCCCTGATCCTGGGCGCGGACTACCGGCGCCTGAGGCTGGAATGGCACGACGAAAATGGCTTGGCGGAGTAGGTCGGACTCCCCTATGCTTCAGTCGGGCAACATGTTCAGGAGGGTCTGGTGGCGCCGCGTAGACGCCCGCTCGCGCTGGTAACGCTGATACTCTTTCTCGGGCTGATACTCGGTACGGTGGTCGGAGAGGCCGTCGGACTGGTCCTGCCCGAGGGGAAAGTTATCCGTGACGTGTTCGTGAACGCCACCGATCTGCACGTGGGTCCGTTGCACGTGGACCTCGTCGTATTCAGCTTCACGCTCGGCTTCTCATTGCGCGTGAACCTGATGAGCGTCCTCGGGGTTTTCGTGGTGTTCGGGTTCCTGCGCTACTACTGGTAGCGCCCGGAGGAGTCATGGTATTCGCGCTACTGGGGCCGATCGGCACGAACGAGCTGGTCATCATCCTCATCATCGTTTTGCTCATCTTCGGTCCGCGGCGGCTTCCGGATTTCGCCGAGTCGCTGGGGAAATCGATTCGCAAGTTCCGCAAGGCCACCAGCGAGGCCCGGGAAGAGATCGAAAGCGTGGCGAGCGAGAAGAAGTCCGCCGACAAGACCAACGACGACTAGACGCGGCGCCGCTCGCCGCGTAACGAGAAAGCCCGGCCCGAAGGCCGGGCTTTTCGCGTTTGCGCCCGGGACGGCGTCCGGTTACGAGGCCTCGCGGAGGTCCTCGATGGTCGCCTTCTTCCTCAGGTTATCGTACCAGTAGCCGACGTAGTTCTGCACGCGTTCGCGCACCAGGCGGTCACGAATCTGCGGCGCGCGTTCCTTGAATGCGGCGGGATCGGGATCGGTACGCGCGTCGACGCGGATGACGAATACGGAATTCCCGCTCTCCACGGGTCCTCCCACGTTGCCGGGATTGATGGCGAACGCGGCGCGGGCGAACGCGCTGTAGGCGGGCTGCCCGGCCACGGGATCCGACACCGTGAAGGAGTCCGTGGTCACGACGGTGAAGCCGTACTGGGACGCCACCTTCTCGAAGGGCGTGTCGGGGGCGACGGCCGACCGCCGGAAGGCCTCCGCCTTGTGCGTCGCCGCGGTCAACCTGCGGTCGCGAATCAACGATTTCTTGATGATGTCCGCCACGTCCTCCAACGGCGAGGCGGCGGCAGGGAGCCGCTGCGTGAGCTTGCACACGTAGAAGTTGTTGTCGTCGGCGATCACATTGCTGACCGCGCCGACGTCGGCCGCGAAGCCGAACCGCGACAGGCCGGGCGCGAAACCGACGCCCGGGATGGGCATGTTCTTCGCGAACGGCGTCGTCGTCGTGACCTCGAGCCCGTGGGTGGCGGCGGCCGCGGCGAGGTCCCCGTCGTTGACCGCCTTCTCCTCGACGTCGCGCGCGACGGCCGAGAGGGAATCCACCGTCTCCGCCCCCGGCGTGAGCTTCATGTAGATCTCGCGCATGTTGTACTTCGTCTCGCCATTCTCCTTCTTGCTGTCGATGAGCTGGACCAGGTAGACGCCGTCGTCCGTCGGGACGGGGTGGCTGATCTCGCCCTTCTTCAAGGAAGCGACGGCTTTCATGACGGCGGGGTCGCGCTGCGAATCGCCGAGGAAACCGGTCTCCCCGCCGACCGACGCGGTGTGTCCTTCGGAGTACGTCTTGGCCAGCGTGGCGAAGTCCTCGCCGGCCACCGCCTGGCCGCGCACGTGGTTCGCGGTGTAGATCAGATCGGAGCGGTCGCGGTCGGACGGAACGCGGGGAATGCGCACCAGCTGGAGCTGGGCCTTCTCCGGCTGCTGATAGTCGTCGAGGTGCGCCTGGTAGTACGTGGCGATGTCGTCGTCGGATGGCTGCCAGTCCCCGATGTCCTCCTTGTCGAGTGGGAACTCGACTTACCGGGCGAGCATCTTCACGGTCTCTTCTTCGAACGCGGTGCGGATGTCCGAATTCGACACGTGTACCTGCGCGGTGAGGTACTGGTTGAGCTTGATGACGGGGATGCGTTGGCGGACGAGGTCCTCCACGGCGGTCCAGTCCGCGTCCGGGTTGTTGAGCGCCGCCTGGTACGCCTTGTAATCGAAGTTGCCCTTATCGTCGTGGAAGTACTGCTGGATCTCGGGCGGGGGCGACGTGCGGATCGTCTGCAGGACTTCCTCGTCGGTCACGCCGATTCCCAGCTTCTTGATCTCCTGGCTCGTGATGATGTTACTGACGATGCTCTCCCACGCCTGGTCGCGCAGCATCTCCTGCTGGGTGGCGGTGAGATCCGTCTGTCCGTTGGCCCGCATCTGCTGCGCGAGCTGATTGTAGGCGGCCTGGTAGGTCTGCGGCGTGACCGGAATCCCGTTGACGCGCCCGATCAGGTTCTGCTGGCGCGGCGTGCTCCCGCCGCCCTGCAGGTCGAGGCCCCATACCGCAAAGATCGTGATCAAAAACGCGACGACCACCACCCAGAGGATGATCTTGGTGTTCTCGCGCATCGCCTTCATCATAACGACATCATCACTCCCGGAGCCCCTCGGGCCCCATCAAAGACCAGTGGTAAAATCAGTCCAAGTGCGCAATGTAACACAGGATGCGATGTCTGGCAAGGTTGGGGACGCGGCCGGTTGCGGCTAGTCTTTGACAGACCCGGGGGGCGATGGTAGCGTCGCTCCCGTTTCCGCAGCCGGTGGAATCGCATCCATGATGTCGCGCGTCCTTCGATTTCTGTCCTTTGCCGCGGGGCTGGCCGTCCTGACCGCCGGCGCCCCCGAGACGGCGCCGCGCCTCTGGCCCGTGCCGCTCGAGCCCGCGGTCTCATCCAACTTCTGCGAGTATCGCGACGGGCGTTTCCACGCCGGTCTGGACGTGCGCACGCACGCGCGCGAGGGCATCCCGTGCCGCGCCGTGGCGGACGGCTGGGTCTCGCGCATCCGCATCTCGTCGCGCGGCTACGGGCGGGCGCTCCATCTGACCCTCGACGACGGCGAGCAGGCGCTCTACGCCCACACGGCCGAGTTCGTTCCCGCACTCGAAGAGACGGTGCGGGCGGTGCAGAAGGCGGCCGGACGCTATGCGGTCGATTTTACCCTGCCCGAGGGGCGCTTCCGCTTCCGGCGCGGGGACGTCTTGGCCTACTCGGGGTCCACGGGCGCGACGGCGCCGCATCTCCACTTCGAGACGCGCTCGGCCGACGGAGAGGCGGTCAATCCCTTCCTGACCGGTTTCGCGGTGGAGGATCGCATGGTTCCCGCGGTCTCGACGCTGGCGCTGGTACCCCTCGATCCCGACGCGTCCATCGAGGGGCGCTGCTACCCGCTGGAAGTCGCCCCCCGTCGGGTCGGCGCCGGCCGCTACGCCGTGGACGATACCCTGGTTCTCGGCGGCGCCGTCGGGGTGGCGGTCGGCGCGTACGACCGGCTCAACTCGGCGTCCGGGCGCCTCGCGCCCTACGAGCTCGACGTCTTCGCGGACGATTCGCTCCGCTCGCGCATCGTGCTGCGGGAGTTCCCGTTCGTCCTCTCGGGGGAGGTCGATCTGTTCTACCACGCCGGGGCGCTGCGGGCCCACGGCACACGCCTGTTCCAATTGTATGAGCGCGGGGGCGAGACCCTGGGCGGGCGCACCTTCCACCGCGGGGGGAGCCTCACGCCGGGGCCGGGACCCGGCCCCGTCCACGAGGGACGCGTGGTCGTGGGCGACGTCGCCGGAAACCGCTCGGAGATCGTGCTCCACTACGTCGAGGGGGGTGCGGCACCCGGCTTCCGAACTCCCCGGCCGTCCGGAGCGGGGGACCTGGCCGTCGACCTCGACGGGGCGTTCTTCCACGAAGGGTTCGCCGTCGTGCCCATGCAGGACCGCCGCCGCCCGCGGCGGGAACACGGCCACGGCGGAGCCGCGGGAGCGGCCGACACCCTGGTGCTGCGGGCGCCGGACCTCGCCGGTGGAGTCCGGGCCGTTCAGCGTCCGGCGGCGGCGGATACGGCCACCGCCTACGTGACGGCACTGGTGCGGGGCGCCGCGCGCACCGTCCCGTTCCCGGCGCTCGGTCTCTCGCTGACCGTGGCCCCCGACGCCCTGTACAGCGACGTGGTGGTTTTCGCCACACGTGCCGGCACGGCCCGCACCGCCGTCGGCCACGGCCTCGTCCGCCGCTCGAAGCCGGTCCGCGTGGGCCCGGAGGGGTGGGTGATGCGGGGCGACGTCGAGATCCGGCTCGCGGCCGACTCGCCCGATCCGCGCGACGCCGTCTTTCTCTACGACGACCGCGGCAGGGACTGGTCCTACCTGGCCTCCACGGTCGACTCCGCCGGTGTGTCGGCCCGCATCGGACGTCCGGGGGTGTTCGCGGTCCTGCGCGACGTCACGGGCCCGTGGCTGGGTGCGCCCCGCCTGGTGCATGCGACGTCGTACGCGACGGGAGAGCGCTTCGCGGAGCTGCAGATTCCGGTCGACGATCCCGGGGCCGGTCTGGACGACGGGCGCATCTCCGTAAGCGTCGGCGATACCGAAAGAATCGCGCGCTGGGATTTCGCGAAGAAAAAAATCATTGTCGACCTGCGGGGCGAACCTATAATCGGACGTCAATCCGTTCGAGTAAGTGCTTTTGACCGAGTCGGCAATGAGTCCGTCGCCCGGGCGACCATCGATTTCGACGCGCGCTAGGAACGCGCGTGAATTCACGCGCCATGCCTTCATCTTTCGTCCATCTGCACGTTCATTCCGAGTTCAGCCTGCTCGACGGCTCGATCAAGGTGGGCGAGATCGTGCGCCGTGCGCGCGAGCTCGAGATGCCCGCGGTCGCGCTCACCGATCACGGCAATCTCTTCGGCATGATCCACTTCTACCGCGCCGCGAGACGCGCGGGCATCAAGCCGATCCTCGGCATCGAGGCGTACATCACGCGCGGCAGCCGGCACGACCGCGGCCGCAAGAAGGGTGAACCGTCCACCACCGACCATCTGATCCTCCTCGCGCGCAACCTGGAGGGCTACCACAACCTCATCAAGCTCACCTCCATCGGCTATCTCGAGGGGTTCTACTACAAGCCGCGCATCGACTTCGACGTGCTCGCCGAGCACGCGGGCGGGCTCATCGGCACCACTGCCTGCCTGCGCGGGACCGTCGCCCAGGCGGCGCTCAACGACGGCTACGACCAGGCCCGCGCGACCGCCTTCCGGTACCGCGACATCCTCGGCGAGGGGAACTTCTACATCGAGATGCAGGATCACGGGCTCGAGGCCCAGGGCCGGCTCAACGAGATCTACCGGCGGCTGAGCCGGGAGACGGGAATTCCGCTCATCGTCTCCAACGACGTCCACTACCTGGGGAAGAACGACGCCGAGGCGCACGAGGTGCTCCTGTGCCTGCAGACGGGCGGCGACCTCGACGATCCCAAGCGCTTCCGGTTTGCGAGCACCGAACTCTACTTCAAGACTCCCGAGGAAATGGCGGCGCTGTTCCCGGACGACCCGCAGGCGCTGGAGAACACGCTCGCCATCGCGGAGCGCTGCGACGTCGAGCTGAAGGAAGGCGACCTGCACCTGCCGCGCTTCCCGCTCCCGGAGGGGTTCGCGAGCAACAGCGACTATCTGCGCCACCTCGCCTACGAGGGCGCCGCGCGCCGTTACCCCGAGGTCATCCAGTCGATGCGCGAGCGCCTCGACTACGAGCTTTCCGTCATCGCCAAGATGGGCTTCGACGGCTACTTCCTGATCGTGCGTGACATCGTCGACCACGCGCGCAGCCGCGGCATCCCCGTGGGCCCGGGGCGCGGGAGCGCGGCGGGGAGCCTGGTCACGTACGCGCTGGGAATCACCGACGTGGATCCGCTGGCCCACGACCTGCTCTTCGAGCGCATGCTCAACCCCGAGCGTGTGAGCATGCCCGACATCGACATCGACTTCTGCTTCGAACGGCGCGACGAGGTCATCCGCTACGTGATCGACCGCTACGGCAAGGACAACGTGTGCCAGATCATCACCTTCGGGACCATGGCGGCGCGCGCGGTGGTACGCGACGTGGGTCGCGTCCTCAAGGTGCCGTACGACGAGGTGGACCGCATCGCCAAGCTGATCCCCGGCACGCCGGGCACGTCCCTCAGGGAGTCGCTGGAGACCATCACCGAGCTGCGCACGCTGGTCGAGAACAGTGCCGACTACGCGCGCCTGATGAACCTGTCGCTCACGCTGGAGGGACTGTCGCGCCACGCCGGGAAACACGCGGCGGGCATCATCATCACGCCCACGCCGCTCGTCAACCACGTGCCGCTCTACAAGTCGAACCGCGACGAAATCACGACGCAGTACGACATGAAGAGCATCGACGCCATCGGTCTGCTGAAGATCGATGTTCTCGGCCTGCGCACGCTGACGGTGATCGACAAGGCGCTGCGCATGGTCGAGGAGAACCACGGGCGCCGGTTGCGGACCGACGACATTCCCGACGACGACGAAAAGACCTTCGAACTGCTGCGCGCGGGCCGTACCGTGGGCGTGTTCCAGCTGGAGAGCTCGGGCATGCGCGAGCTCCTCAAGAACCTGGCGCCGAGCGGCTTCCACGACGTGGTGGCGGTGAACGCGCTCTACCGTCCCGGTCCGCTGGGGAGCGACATGGTCACCCAGTTCGTCGACTGCAAGCACGGCCGCCGCGAGATCTCCTACGAGCACGAGCTGCTCGAGCCGATCCTGCGCGACACCTACGGCGTCATCCTGTACCAGGAACAGGTGATGCGGATTGCGAGCGATCTCGCGGGCTTCTCGCTGGGCGAGGCCGACCTTTTGCGCAAGGCGATGGGGAAGAAGCAGAAAGAGGTCATGGCCGAGCAGCGCAAGAAGTTCGTCGAGGGGGCGCGTTCGCGCGGCATCGCCAAGACCGTCGTGGAGCGCATCTTTTCGCAGATGGAGAAATTTGCGCAGTACTGATTCAACAAGTCTCACAGCGCCGCCTACGCAGTGCTCTCGATCCGCACGGCGTACCTCAAGGCGCACTACCCGGCCGAGTTCCTGGCGGCGACGATGTCGAGCGAGATCGACGACACCGACCGCATCACGGTGTTGATGGACGACTGCCGCGAGATGGGGATCGAAGTGGTGCCTCCCAACGTCAACACGTGCGCACCGGAATTCCGGGCGCGGGACGGGCGCATCTTCTACGGCTTGGGCGCGGTGAAGAACGTGGGGATGGCCGCGGTGGAGACCATCGTCGCGGAGCGCAACGAGGGGGGTGCCTTCCGGTCGCTCGAGAACCTCTGCGGCCGCATCAACAGCCGCCTGGTGACGAAGCGTGTCTACGAGAGTCTCATCGCCTCCGGCGCGCTGGATACGTTCCCGGGCCACCGGGCGCAGAAGATGGCCGCGCTGGAGGTCGTCATGGAGCGGGCGGCGCGGCGTTTCCGCGACGCCGAGCGCGGGCAGACCGTGTTATTCGGTTCGGACTCGGAGCCGGACGAAGCGCCGCTGCCCGACGTGCCCCCGTGGGTGCCGCAGGAAAAGTTGCAGAAGGAGAAGGAGTCACTCGGCTTCTTCCTCACCGGCCACCCCCTCGATCGATATCGCGATCTGATCACGATGGTGCGCACGACCACGTCGCGCGAGCTGCGCGACATGCCCGGTGGCGAGCGCGCGCTGATCGGGGGGATGGTGACGGCGATCAAGTTCACGACCGACCGCAACCAGCGCCAGATGGCCTTCGTCACCATCGAGGATCCGGAGGGGCAGGCCGAGGTCGTGATGTTCGCCGACGTCCTCGAGAAATCGCGTGCGCTCATCGTCGAGAACAACGTGGTCGTGGTCGAGGGGCGCGTGTCGCGGCGCAACGGGGGGGACGGCAAGGTGCTGGTCAACACGGTACTCTCCGTCGGCGACGATCATTCGCCCGCGTGGAAGGAAGTGCACGTCACCATCGATCTCGATCACATGGGCGAAGACACGGTCGACGGGTTGAAGACGGTCTTTTCCGAGCACGTCGGCGAATCCCGCGTCTTTTTCCACATCCAGGAGAACGGGCGGCGCCCGTACGTGATCCGCGCGCGCAGCCAGGGGGTGCGCGTGGACCCGGCGCTCGTGTCGGGACTCTCCGCGTCCATCGGGGCGAGGAACGTCCGGCTGGTGCCGGCGGGGATCGGTGCATGACGCGAGTCGCCGCCGTCGCCCTGGCGGTTGTCGTGGCCGCGTCGCCGGCGCGCGCGGGCCTCGAACAACCGGTCGACAACATCCACGTTCCCACCGCCGGACTCCTGACCCACCGCGAGTATCGCTTCCAGGCCCGGCTCACCCCGCAGAGCAGCGTCCAGGGGGGCGCCCGCCTGGGGCTCTTCGATCGTCTCCAGCTGGGGGTGTTCTACGGGGTGCAGGGGCTGGTCGAGAAGGGCGATGTCGGCTTCAACGACCACCTGGGTGTCGAGGTGCGCGTGCGCGTCGTCAACGAGGGGGCCTGGCCCGCTATCGCGGTCGGATTCGACTCCCAGGGGTGGTACGCGTACAGCGGGGCCGACGAGCGCTACCAGCGCAAGTCCCCGGGATTCTACGCCGTTGCCAGCCGCAACTGGAATTTCTTCGCCGGCGACTTCTCCCTCCACGGGGGGGTCAACTACAGCCTCGAGACGCACGACGGAGAGAAAGCGCCCGACGTCTTCGCGGCCGCCGACTGGACCGTCGCCGGGGTCGTATCCTTTCTCCTCGATTTCGACGCGGCGCTCAACGACAACACCTCCGACGGGCGCTACGGGGAGGGCGGCGTCTACGTCGATGCGGGCCTGCGCGTCGGGGTTGGAGAAAACCTCTCCCTGATGCTAGTATTCAGTGACCTGACGCGAAATCTGGCGCCGGGCGACGAGATCGGGCGTGAGCTCGAGGTCGTGTTCCTGAACTGGTTTTGAGGGACGGCCGTCCCGGATTGCGGGGGACCATGGTGCAGCGCACACCCAGACGTTACGTGCTCGACTTCGAGCAGCCGATCGTGGAGCTCGAAGACAAGATCGCGGAGCTCAAACAGCTCGCCATCGTGCAGAACGTCCCCGTCAACGACGAAGTCAACCGGCTCGCGGAGAAGGCGGATCGCCTGCGCAGCGAGACATTCTCCAAACTGACGGCGTGGCAGCAGGTTCAGCTGGCCCGCCATCCGCAGCGCCCCTACACGCTGGATTACCTTTCCACCTTCGCCACCGACTTCGTCGAGCTGCACGGCGACCGCCACTTCTCCGACGACGAAGCGATCGTCGGCGGATTCATGACGCTGCACGACCGTCGCGTCATGGTCATCGGCCACCAGAAGGGCCGCGATACGCGGGAGAACATTCGCCGCAACTTCGGCATGCCGCATCCCGAGGGTTACCGGAAGGCCAATCGCCTGATGCGCATGGCCGAGAAGTTCGACCTGCCCATCGTGACGCTCATCGATACCCCGGGCGCCTACCGGGGGCTGGGAGCGGAGGAGCGGGGACAGGCGATGGCGATCGCGGAGAACCTCAAGCTGATGGCGTCGTTGAAAGTGCCCATCGTGTCGGTCGTGATCGGGGAAGGGGGGAGCGGGGGCGCGCTGGCCCTGGGGGTGGCCGACCGTATCCTCATGCTGCAGCACGCGATCTATT
>CAZCQM010000040.1:0-17418 GCA_964500785.1 uncultured bacterium | reverse complement strand
AAGTGCATCAACCCCTTCATGGTGTTGAACGAGCTCGAGTCCGGACTGCAGCACCATTCGCTCATCAACTCCGACGAGCTGCGCAAGCGCTATCGCGACCTCCTGGCCCAGGTGAAGGAGGAGTACGAGGACATCGTGAAGAACGAGGTCCAGCGAGCCATCTCGGCGGATGAGGATGCCATCACCAAGCTGTGCGCCAACTACGTGGACAACATCAAGGCGTACACGCAGAAGGAGAAGGTAAAGAACAAGTACACGGGTGAGGACGAGGAACCTGACGAGCGCCTGATGCGTTCGATCGAGGAGAAGATCGGAATCCCCGAGAACCGCAAGGACGACTTCCGGCGCGAGATCATGAACTACATCGGCGCGCTGGCGATCGACGGCAAGACATTCGATTACAAGACGAACGCCCGTCTCCAGAAGGCGTTGGAGCTGAAGCTGTTCGAGGACCAGAAGGACTCGATCAAGCTGACCAACCTCGTCTCGAGCGTCGTGGACAAGGAAACGCAGGCAAAGATCGACATCGTCAAGCAGCGGCTGATTCGCAACATGGGCTACTGTGACATCTGCGCCACGGACGTGCTGAACTTCGTGGCCAGCATCTTCGCGCGCGGAGACGTCAAGCGGTCCGGCTAAGGGAAGGGCGCCATGGTGCAGCGCATCGAGCGGGACCTGAACCGCTTTCGCCAGGTGGTCCGGGGCATCGTCAAGAAAGAGCTTCGGAAGTACATGGTCACCGGCGAGCTCGTCGGCAGGCAGGGGAAGGACTACGTGTCCATCCCCATCCGGCAGATCGAGATCCCCAATTTCCGCCACGAGACGCGCAAGTTCGGGGGCGTCGGTCAGGGAGAGGGGGACCCGGGGACGCCCATCGGGCAGGCCGAGGGGACGGGGCAGGGTGGCGCGGGCGACGCCCCGGGCGCACACGGCATCGAGGTGGAGGTGTCGCTGGACGAGCTGGCCCGGATCATGGGCGAGGAACTCGAACTCCCCAACATCAAGCCCAAGTCCCGGGACATCATCGAGGCCGAGCACGGCCGGTTCAGCGGCATTCACCGCAGCGGCCCCGAATCGCTGCGCCACTTCCGCCGCACATTCCGCGAGGCGCTCAAGCGCCAGATCGCATCGGGGGCGTACGACTTCAACAATCCCGTGATCGTCCCCATCAAGGACGACAAGCGCTACCGGGCGCGCCGCACGATCCTGGCCCCGGAGACCAACGCGGCCATCATCTACATCATGGACGTCTCCGGCTCGATGGGCGACGAGCAGAAGGAGGTCGTCCGCAACGAATCGTTCTGGATCAACACCTGGCTGCGCCGGCAGTACAAGGGTGTGGTCACCCGCTTCATCGTCCACGACGCGGAGGCCCGCGAGGTGGACGAGCACACGTTCTTCCACACGCGTGAAAGCGGAGGCACCCGCATCTCGTCGGCCTATCAGCTCGCGGCGGACATCGTGGCCGAGGAATGCCCGCCCAGCGAGTGGAACGTCTACATCTTCCATTTCTCCGACGGCGACAACTGGGGCGGGGGGGACACGCAGGTGTGCATCAAGCTGCTCAGCGAGACGCTGGTGCCCGCGGTCAACCTGTTCTGCTACGGCCAGGTGGCGAGCCCGTACGGGAGCGGGGCGTTCATCAACGACCTGTCCGGCGCCTTCAAGGAGGCGGACAACGTCGTCCTCGCGGAGATCGCGAGCCGCGAGGAGATCTACGACTCGATCAAGCAGTTCCTGGGGAAGGGGCGGTGAGCGGCGTGATCGACAAGCACCAGCTTGCGGACATGATCGCGGAGATCGAGGGCTACGCGCGCAGCTACGGCCTCGACTTCTTCCCGGTGATATTCGAGATGCTCGACTTCGAGGAGATCAACATGATCGCCTCGTACGGGGGGTTCCCCTCGCGCTATCCCCACTGGCGTTTCGGCATGCAGTACGAGTACATGCAGAAGAGCTACGGCTACGGGCTGCACAAGATCTACGAGATGGTGATCAACAACAACCCGTGCTACGCCTACCTGCTCAATTCCAACCAGCTGGTCGACCAGAAGCTTGTCATCGGGCACGTTTTCGCCCATTGCGACTTCTTCAAGAACAACGCGTACTTCAGGAACACCAACCGGCGCATGATGGACGAGCTGGCCAACCACGGCAACCGCATCCAGGACTACATGGCGACCTACGGGCACGACGTGGTGGAGGACTTCATCGACGTCTGCTCGTCGATCGAGAACCTCATCGATCCCAACGCGCTCTTCCACGGGGAGCTTCGCCATGAGGAGCCGGCTGGCGACGACGGTACCCCACCGCGCGACGTGGCGCGCCTGCGCAGCAAGCCGTACATGGACCCCTACATCAATCCGCCCGAGTTCCTGGAGGATCAAAAGCGCGCCCAGGAAAAGCGGGCGGTGCACGCGTTCCCGTCACGCCCGGCCAAGGATGTGCTGCGCTTCCTCATCGAGTACGCGCCGCTGCCCAACTGGAAGCGGGACATCCTCTCCATGATTCGCGAGGAGAGCTACTACTTCGCCCCGCAGGCCCAGACCAAGATCATGAACGAGGGGTGGGCGTCGTACTGGCACGAGAAGATCATGACCGAGAAGGCGCTGGACGCCAGCGAGCTGATCGATTTCGCGGACCATCACTCGTCGACGCTCGCCGTCCACCCCGGCCAGCTCAACCCCTACAAGCTGGGCTACGAGCTGTACTGCGATATCGAACGGCGCTGGAACAGCGGCCGATTCGGCAAGGCGTTCGACGAGTGCGACGACATCAAGGAGAAGGAGCGCTGGAACCTGGACACCGCCGCCGGGCGCGAGAAGATATTCCAGGTGCGCGCCATCCACAATGACATGACCTTCATCGACGAGTTTCTCACCGAGGAGTTCTGCCGCGAGAACCGGCTCTTCACGTACTCGCTCAACGAGCGTTCCGGGCAGTATGAGATCACGGATCGGGAATTCCAGGCCGTGAAGGAGAAGCTGCTGTTCCAGCTCACGAACCTGGGGCACCCGTACCTGACGGTGGTGGATGCGAACTATGCCAACCGCGGGGAGCTCTACCTGCTGCACCGCTTCGACGGTGTCGAGCTGCGCGCGGACTACGCGCGGGCGACAATGGAAGGGCTGCAGAGCGTCTGGACACGCCCGGTGCACGTGCAGACCGTGTTCGGCGAGACGCCCACCCTGATGTCCTTCAACGGCGAGAAGCACGAGGAAACCGCGCTTACCGACGCCGACGCCGCCTGACCCGCCTCAGTCGCCTTCTGCGAACACGTCCGCCGTGAAGGCGAAGATCGTCGCCGAGCCGTCGCGCCACGCGTCTGCGGGGAGCATCGCCTTGCGGCACGTCTGGGAGAGCAGCTCGTCGCGCGTCCAGTTCCATTCCGGCGCGACCTGGGGCAGGAGCAGCCCGCGGCGTCCGCCGCGCCGGACCATGACGCCGTGGCGCCCGACCTCGATCTCGTCGGGACTCGCCACCGGAACCAGCGGAGACAGCAGCGATATCTCGAGGCGCACCCCGTCGAACTCCTCCGCGTCCAGCGGGGGGAAGCGCGGGTCCTCGAAGGCCGCCAGGCGCGCCACCGAAGGGATCAGGCGGCGCAGGGCGCCGTCCGGCTCGATTTGCCCCATGCACCCGCGCAGGAGACGCTCGCGGTGCAGCGACACGAAGGCGCCGCGCCGCTCGTCGAACACGGGGGACTCGCCGGCCGCGGGTGCCGTCAGGCGCAGCGTGTCGGCGATGGCCCGGCGGGCCAGCGCGAGCAGGGCGCGGCGGGCGGCATCGTCGACGGTCACGACGCCTCCCCCGGGCTGGTGACGACGGCCGACGCGTAGCCGACCACACTGTCGCGCTCGCCGGTCACGTCTCCGGAGTTGCAGTGGGCGAGCACGCGCGCCTCGCGCGCCGGCAGGGAGTCGGTGGCGATGAGGGTCGCGGTCACGGGGCCGGCGCCGCACGCCTCGCACGTGCCGGCGACGACGCCCGCGTGCAACGCGCGGGCGTCCAGGGACTCCAGCAGATCGCAGAACGCGTGGTCGAGCCGGACGGCCTCCTCGTAGCGGTAGAAGTGGGACAGGTCCGAGCTCGCGACCAGGAGCGTGGACTCCGGGCGGCTGTGCCGGGCGAGGGCGGCGCCCAGCGCCTCGCACGCCTCCCACGATTGGGACCCCATCACCACGGGGACGAGGGTGAACTCGCCCAGCGTGCGCTGGAGGAAGGGGAGGATGACCTCGATGCCGTGCTCGCCCCGCCCGCCACGAGCCACGACGTGGCCGCGCGGCGACCGCCGGATGGAGGGCGGCTCTTCGAGGGCCCGGGCGAGGTCCGTGGCCACGGGGATCATCCCCAGCGGCGTCTCGTAGGCCTCGCCGTCGTAGACGGAGGTGAAGTCGAAGGCCTCGACGTGCGACGGGCCGACCACCACGACGGTGTCGATCGTGCCGCGCGCCAGGCGGCGAAACGCGTGCGCGGCCGTGGAACCGGAGAACCGGTACCCCGCATGCGGCGACACCAGCATGCCGACGGGGTCCGCGGCGGGCGGCTCCGGGACGCCCTGCAGCAGCGCGTCGACGGAGTCCGCGAGGCGCTCGGGATCGCCCGGATAGAAAAGGCCGGCGACGGCCGGCCTGCGGATGGATGAACCCGGTTTCATGGTCGGGTGGGAACGGGGCGCAGGCGCCGCAGCGCTCCCACGATGCCGTCGAGGTCCGATACGGCTATCTCGTACGGGCCTCCGGCGGAGCTGCTGAACGCCACCGCTGAGGGCGCACCCGGCCGGGGCGGCGCGACATGCAACTCGTCGAGAATCGTATCACCGCTCGCGTAGACGACAAGCGAAAACGCGTTCGCCTCGTCCTCCTTCGCCGAGCCCGCCGGGAGCCGCGCGCGATACTGGAGTGCGAGCAGCGAGCGGACGAAGTCCGCGGCGCGCTGCGGGTCGATGGATCCGAGCGCGGGATTCGGCAGCGCCCAGTGGTCGCCGGCACGAACAATCGCGCACGACGTGTCCGGCGCGACCAGCGCGATGCGCACGGCGCTCAGCGGCGCGAAGTGGAGGAGGCGGCGGTCGCGCAGGGTCGAAAGGGTTCGCGAGGCAATGGTGGCCGCATCGTCGTCCACCTCGACGACCCGGTCTTCGCCGTCGACGCGCGCGCGGTACGTCGCTGCCGGTCCGCGCGCGAAGCGCACGGTAAGGGGGGGGCCCTCGGTGCGCTCGATTCGCAGCGTCGCGAGGGGATCGTCGAACGCGCCGGCGGTGTCCGAGTCGGCGACGAAACCGAGGACACGCATGCCGCGAAGCCGGTGGAGGACGGCCGGGACGGCAACGGAATCGCCGCGCACGGTGTCGCCCCCCGCGACGGTGAACCAGCCGCCCCCGGGGCCGCGCTGCCAGCGCATCCGCTCCGCGGGTGTTTGCAACGTGTACGCCCGAACGACCGATAGATCGAACGTGGCGACGCGGCGGTTGCGGTAATCCTCCACCGCGAGCGTGGTGGTGTGGCGCACGTCGGCCGAGATGAGCAGCACGTGGCCGTCGGGCCGTCGTGCGTAGACCGCGCTGCGATCGACGCTGAAGGACCCGACGTCGACGCGGAGCAGGGTATCGGGCGACTCGATCAGCGTGACGGCGGCGTCGGGCGGGTCGAGACCGTAGCGCGAGAGGTCGGTGGCGGGGCCGAGGTCGCGCATGACCGTCGCGGTGTGGATGGTGGAAATAACCTGGGCCACCGACGACGCCTCGGCGTTGTCATGGACGGGCCCGAGCATCTCCCAGTGTGTACCGCGGATGGCCAGGTCGACGGTCGAGCCGGGGCGCGCCAGGATCACGTGGTCGACACCCGACAGGTCACGCGACGTGAGGCGCGCGGCCTCGGTGGCGGCGCGGTCCCGGGCGCGGTTGCGCGGGCGCTCGACGAGCGCGTAGAACGCGACCGCCGCCAGGGCTGCGAGAGCCAGAATGCGCGAACTCCGGGACGCGAACGCCATCTTACAGCGCCCGGCGGCGCACGACGACGACGGCCCCGGTCACCAGCGGCACGAGCGGGAGCAGGATGAGGCAGACCGCGAAGACGAACCGGCCCTCGCTGGCCGAGATGTACACCGCGTCTCCCAGCGCCGCGCGCGGACGGATCTTGATGAGGTTTTCGTCTTCGGCCAGATACGCGATCGTGTTCTCGAAGAAATCCGCGTTGCCGAGCACGCCGAAGAAGGAGTTGTTGGCGAAGTCCGAGTCGCCCACCAGCACCACCCGGCTCGTGCGCCCGGGCGATCCGACGGGGAAGGGCGAGCGCGTGGCGACCGCGGCGATGGGGAGCGGGCCGGCGATGTCGGCGCCGTCGCGCGTCGCCTGCCCGACGCGAAAGCTGTTCATGTCCGTTTCGCCCCAGGCCGACCGATCCGAGATACAGAGATACTGCTGCGACAACCCGGCGAAGGTGGAGTCGTCGAGGATGTGGACGGGCCGCGCCTTGGGGAACATGGTGATGAAGTTGAAGCCGCGCGTGATGGGGTGTTGCTCGTAGCGGCGGATCTTGGCGACCGTCGCGTCGAAGGTCCGGTCGCCGGCGTCGACGACCACCGCGTCCAGAACGACGGCGTCGACGAGCTCCAGCTGGTAGCGGCGCAGCACCGCGGCCAGGTGCGGCACGTCGACGCGGGGGTCGAGCAGGAAGAGCGCGGCGCCACCTCGACGGAGATAGGCGTTGATCTCGGATGTCTCGGTTTCGAGGTAGTCCCGGCGCGGGCCCGCCACGACGAGCACGGCGCAGTCCTCCGGAACCTCCCGTACGTTGACCAGCGAGGTAACGCGCACCGAGTAGCCCTGCCGCGTGAGCGCCGTGGCCGCCGCCCGGTAGCCGTCGAACTCCGTGCTCCCGGTATCCTTTTCGCCGTGCCCGGTCACAAAGTAGACCGGCTTCTCGCGCGTCCGCGTCACCTGCACGATGGCGTTGGTGAGATCCTCCTCGGTTGCCGTCGATATATTCCGGCGCGCGCCTTTGGATTCGACGACGATGTCGCCCACGGAGGCGCCGACCCGTTCCGCCCGATCGGGGTTGCGGTCCGGATCGACGAGATCGAAGCGAAAATGCAGGGAGCGCCGGGCGTAGAGACGCAGCAGGTCCTCGGCGGAGGCGCGCGTCCCCGACGCCTGCCGGAAGAACCCGGTGGCGGTGACGTCGCGGTCGAGCGAATCGAGGACGGCGACGGTCTGCGGCGCAAGCGTGTTGCGGTGGTTTCGCGTGAGGTCGAACTGGTGCGACCGCCGGACCGACGTCGCCTGCACCACCACGAGGATCGCGGTGAAGAACAGGGCGGCGAGCACCGTGTCGGTGCCCCGCCGGGCGGCGCGGCGTCCCGAAAACGCCGCGACGGCGGCGCGGTTGGCGACGAGTGTGATCACCAGGATCACGGCCCCGGCGGCGGCGAAGCCGGCGCACATGCGGGTGGACACGGCCCGCGCCGCGTAGAGGACGACACCCGCCGTCAGCAGTGCCACCCCGGTCCCGGCGACGGTGCGCCACAGCGTCGGGCGTTTTCCGGTCTCCGGCGTTTCCGTCACGTCAACTCCTCCAGCGCGCGGAATCGAGAACGCGCGCGCACATGAACAGGAAGAAGAGGGTGAGATTCAGGTAGAAGACCAGGTCGTTGGTGTCGATGATGCCCCGCGCGAACCCGTCCATGTGACGCATGATCGACAGCTCGTCGAGCACCGCGGCGACGCGCGGGGAAACGAACGGCGTGATCCAGCCGATGATGAGGAAGAGCAGGCCGCACCCGAACGTCGCCGCGCCCGCCACCAGCTGGCTGTCGCCCAGCGAGGAGAAGAACACGCCCATGGCCAGGAAGGCGACACCCATGAGAAAGAGCCCCAGGTACCCCGAAACGACCGCCCCCGTCTCCGGCGTCGAGAAGTAGTAGAGGAGACTGGTGAAGGGAACCGTCATGACCAGCATCACCGCGTAGACCGCGACGGCGGCGAAGAACTTCCCCAGGATCACGTTCCAGTCCGAGACCGGGTAGGTGAAGAGCATCTCCGCGGAGCCGCTGCGGCGCTCTTCGGTGAAGAGTCGCATGGTGAGCAGGGGCAGGAGGAGCAGCAGCACGGCGCTCATGTTGCCGAAGAGCGGCTGCAGGAGCGATTCGGTGAGGCTGAGCGAGCGCGCCTGCACGGGGTTCTGCATAGCCTGGATCGAGGCGATGTTGAAGTAGCCGAGAAGGTTGTAGAAGAAATAGCCGCCGAGCAGCACGAAGACGGCGATGACCGCGTACGCCACCGCGGACTGGAAATAGTACGAGAGCTCGCGGCGAAAGAGCGCGAAGGTCTTCAACATCGTCATGTCTCCTTCGTCACCAGCTGCACGAAGACCTCTTCGAGCGTCGCCGAGGGGGCCGACAGGGAGAGCAGCCCGAGCCCGTGGCCGACGACGGCCGCGGCGACGGCCTCGCGCACGTCGGCGTCGGCGGTGGCGGTGACACGCGCGCGGGCGTGTCCCGTGTCGGCGGGGAGCGCGTCGACCGCCTCGATTCCGGGGACCCCGTCCAGCGCGGCGCGCAGGGCGTGCTCGTCGCCGCGCACCTCGACGTCGACACGGCCGGCGCCCCCCGCGTGCGAGCCCAGGTCCTCCGGCCGGGCATCGGCGATGAGGCGGCCGCGGTGGATGATGAGCACCCGCTGGCACAGGAGGCTTACCTCGGGCAGGATGTGGGTGCTGAGGATGACGGTGCGGCGTCCCGCCAGGCTCCGGATCAACTCGCGGATCTCGACGATCTGCTTCGGATCCAGACCGACGGTGGGTTCGTCGAGAAAGAGAACGTCCGGGTCGTTCAGGAGCGCCTGGGCCAGGCCGACGCGCTGGCGGTAGCCGCGCGAGAGGGTCCCGATGCGCCGTGTGTAGACCTCGGCGATGCCGCACGCGGCGACCACGTGGTCGGCCCGGCGGCGGCGGTCGGCGCGCGACATCCCCTTGAGGCGGCCGACGAAGTCGAGGAAGTAGGACACCGTCAGGTCGCGGTAGATGGGGACGGTCTCGGGGAGGTAGCCGATGCGGGCCCGGACGTCCATCGACCGGGTCTCCACGTCGAACCCGGCGACGCGGGCGGTCCCCGCGGTAGGCGGCAGGAAACCGGTCAGCATGCGGAGGGTCGTGGTCTTGCCGGCGCCGTTGGGGCCGAGGAAGCCGACGATCTCCCCCACGCCGACGGAAAACGACACGCTGCTCACCGCGTCGCGCGTTCCGTAGCGCTTGGTCAATCCCTGGACGTCGATCATGAAAAGGGAATCAGCCCGGTATGCTACCGTGGGGGGCGGCCGGCGTCAACGCGCCGGCGGGGAAGCCCGTCGATTCAGAGAAAAAAATTGCACCCCCGGGCCATAGCCCGTAACATTCTGCGCTCCATCGCGTACACACCGGTATTCCCGGGGCGGAAGGTCCGCCGCGATGCGATGAACTCGTTGGAAACGTAGGGTTATCCATGATTCGTGGCAAGACAATGCGTGCGGCGGCGGCCTCCGCGGCCGCGATTCTCCTGGCGACGGCGGCGGGTCCGGCGGCGGCCGGGACGTCGTCCGTGCTGAAATCGATCGTGCTGCCGGGGACCGGACAGGCCCAGGACGGCCACTACACCCGGGCGGCCATCTTTGCGTCGGCGGCCATCATCTCGTGGACGGGGCTCTTCGCCACTCAGATCAACTACGCGCGTTCCGCCGAGAAGTACAACAACGAGAAGCGCACGTACTTGAGCTACGCGGACCTCACGGCCGGCGGGCAGGTCGTGCTCCAGGAAGACATCGAGAGCACCTACGCCGAGATGCAGTCGGCGTGGGATCAGGCGGACCACGACGAGACCTGGCGCAACGTCTTCATCGGCGCCCTCGTGGTGACCTACGCGGTGAACATCGTGGATATCGTGCGCTCGAAGCCGGATACCGGCGAGGTGGCGCCGGCGGAGCCGAGCACGTCACTCGAGTGGCGCGGCGACGGGTTCCGCCTGGTGCGGACGGTTCGATTCTAGGGAGATACCCATGCGCTTCCATTCCCCTCGCAGGTCCGTGCTCGCGCTGGTTCTCCTGGCCGGCGTCCTCGCCGTCACCGTCGGGTGTCCGTCGCACGAGGACTTCCCGCAGCCGCTCGACGTCACCTATCCGCCGAAGCCGACGTCGTTCGTCATTACCAACCCGCAGAACTTCGACTACGACTTCAACTGGTCGATCAGCAACCCCTCGATCGTGAAGGGCTACCGCATCTATCTCGTGGGCGGGGGCGCGCTCGGCGGGGACGAGCTGATCGGCGAGACCACCTCGCCCACCTTCCTCGCGACCTTCCCGCTTTCGGTGGCGAACCTCACCTTTGCGGTTCGCGCCATCAGTACCGACAATGTCGAGGGGCTTGCCGCGGTCGCGGTCGCACCATAGCTAACGCATTATATAACAACATAATATAGAAGTACCTTCGCGTGACACGTGAGCGTCGGGCCACCCGGCGGCGCGCGTGGTACGATCCGTGCATGGCCCGAAACGTCCCGCATCGCCGGGGCGGTCGACCATGCAGGCTGTCATCCGAATCAAGGGCTACGACTCGCTCGAGCAGATCGCCGTCGGCGGTATGGCGGTGGTCTACAAGGCCCGTAAGCAGTCGCTCAAGAAGAGCGTCGCCATCAAGGTGCTCCTCCCGCACCTGGCCGGAGACACCCGGTTCATCACGCGCTTCCAGCGCGAGGCCGAGACGGCGGCCCGCGTCCAGCACGACAACATCGTCAACGTCCTCGACTACGGAAAGTCGGACCAGTGGTACTACATCGTCATGGAGTACTACGACGGCGTGACCGTCGAAGAGCTCCTGCGGTCGTGCCCGCGCCTGCCGCTCGACATCGCGATGGCGATCATCCTCTCCATCTGCTACGGCCTCGAGGCCGCGCACGCGCAGGGGCTGGTCCACCGAGACGTCAAGCCGGCGAACATCATTCTCACGCGCCAGGGCGGCGTCAAGATCGCCGACTTCGGTCTGGCCAAGGACGTGGAGAAGTTCACCCTGGTGACTCAGGTGGGGAAGGTGTTCGGCACGCCCGCGTACATGTCGCCGGAGCAGACGCGCGGCGAGACGGTCGGCACGGCGAGCGACATCTTCTCCCTCGGTGCCGTCGCCTACGAGATGCTCACCGCGCAGCGCCCCTTCGACGGAAGCAGCTACTCGGAGGTCGTCGACCGCATCCAGAACTACAAGCCCCCGACGCTCAAGAGCATCAACCCGCTCGTCGAGTCGCGCTTCGAGTCGATCGTGACGCGCATGCTCGCCAAGACGACCAAAGAGCGCTACGAGCGCGTGGAGCAGGTCATCGCCGACCTGTCGGGGGCGATCGAGGAGCGCGGGTTCCGTACCGACCGGCGCACGCTGGCGTCGTTTCTGGCCGACCCCGACGCGTACGCGGAGAGCGCGGCGCAGGCGGCGCGTGACCACCCGGCTCCGCAAGCCGGGGAGTCGGGCCCGGCGGTGGCGTTCAAATTCGGCAAGCGCCCCGAGCCCAAACCGGCGGAAGCCCCCGCGCCCAAAGCGCCGAAGGCCCCGGCCGCGGACAAGACCGCCGACTACCGCGTGATCCTCGAGTCCATCGACCGCGAGGTCGAAACGGTGGATTCGTTCGCGCTCAAGCTGGCGATGCGCCTCAAATCGCCGGTTCCGCGGATGCGCCTGCTGGTGTCGCGCGCGCCGTGCACCATGGCGCAGTACCTGCCCTACAAGAAGGCGCGCTGGCTGGCGAGCATCATCGAAGAGCTCGGCGGCAGCGGCCGCATCGAGGTCATCCCCGAGCAGCCGCGCCCGGAGCCCGTCTCGAAGCCGGCCGAGGAGGCGAAGCCGGCGCCGGCGTCCGAAGCGGCGGCGCAGGCAGAAGCGGTGGGCTCGCCGCGGGGCAAGAGCGGGCTCCCGGGTATCGTGTGCCCGCGGTGCGGGTGGGAGGAAGACGCGCACGCCAAGTTCTGCTCGCTCTGTCTCACCCGGTTCAACAAGACCGAGAAGATCGACGTGACCGCGTTGAACCGTCCCGGCTTCGCGGATCCCAACGAGAACCCGCACGACGCAGCCGGGCCCGTGGTGGCGGATCCGGTGGGCGACCCGCCGCGGACGATCCATTGGCTCTCGGCGCGGAACATCCTCATCGTCACCGGACTGCTGATCCTGGTACCGATCCTGATCGTGGCGTTTCGCCGCTGACCTCAATCGCCGAACAGATCCCGCGTCCCTTCGTCGTCGAAGGCCGCCGCTACGGTGGCGTCCCGCAGGCGCGGATAGGCCCGCCGCATCACCGCCGGGGCGGGCACCGGCCGCCCGAGGAGTGTCGCGGCGAGCTCGAAGGCGTTGGCCGGGGCCTGGCCGCGGAAGTGGTTGTTGAGGACGACGAACACGCGCGCGGCCTCGCGCGCCGCGCCGCGGATGACCTCGGCCCAGGGCGAGAGCTCCTCCGGGGAATACAGGTAGTCGTAGCGGGCGTCGCGGCCCACACCCTCGCCGAACCAGTTGCGGTAGTTGCGCCCGTGGAAGCGGAAGTACGCACCGGCCGGTCCGGGTTGAAACCGATACGGGCCGCGCGACTCGCCGATGACGGGCTGGTCGATGCCGCACACCGCGACGTCCCGGGAGGCCAGGTACGCGGCGGCGTCGTCCGAGTCCCAGCTGCCGTGGCGGACCTCCACCGCCAGGGGCAGCGGACGGAGCCGCGACGTGAGCGCGTCGATCCGGCGCCGGGCCGCCGCGTCGAAGCGGAACGACCACGGGAACTGGAGCAGCACGCAGCCGAGACGGCCCGCGGCGGCCATGGGATCGACGGCGCGGCGAAAGGCGTCCAGCTCGGGGGGAGCGTCGGCGTCGCGGTGCGTGAGCGCGTGGTGCGCCTTGACGGTGAACAGGAACGACGGGTTGTGCTGCACGCGTTCCGTCCAGCGGCGCGCGGTGTGCGGCGAGGGCACGCGATAGAACGTGCTGTTGATTTCGTCGAGGTTGAAGTAGGATGCGATGTGCTCGAGCGCGTCGAACCCGCGCGGGCGCGGCGAGGGGTAGACGATTCCATTCCAATCGTCGTATTGCCACCCGGCGGGACCGATGTGCACGCGGTTCTCGATGTCGACGGACACGGCGACCTCCCGCGCGTGGGGCGCGGGCGAAGTATAGCACGCGCCGGTGCGCGGCAGGTGTTTTGATCCGGGTATGACGCATGTGCGAATGCAGCCATCGCCGGGCTCGCCGCCCGCGAGCCGCCGTCTCCTCGCCGGAATCGTCCTGCTCGGGGCGTTTCTACGCGTATTCCACCTCGGCCACCAGAGCCTGTGGATCGACGAGATCCTGACCCTCATCGTCGCCACGCCCAAGCCGGGTTATCCCATCTGGCAGCTCCTGCGCCACAACATCCACGGCCCGCTCCACACCTTCGTTGTCTTCCTGTTCCGCCAGGTATCGACGGCGGATGCCTGGCTGCGCCTGCCGAGCGCGCTGGCCGGGATCGCGAGCGTGCCGTTGCTCTACGTATGGGTGCGCCGCCGTTTCGGCGAGCGCGTCGCGCTGGGAAGCGCATTCCTTCTCGCCATCAACCCCCTCCACGTCTTCTATTCGCAGGAGCTGCGCAACTACGCGTTCCTGGTCTTCTTCGTGATGGCGGCGTGCGTGCAGCTCGACCGGGTGTGCGAGCGCTGGTCGAAGGGACGGGCGCTGGGTTTAGCCGCACTGGTGGCGGCGGCGGTGCTGTCGAATTTCTCGGCCACGTTCGCGTTCATGGCCCAGACGCTGGCGTACGGGAAGCGAGCCGGGGTGTCGCGGCGGTCGCTCTCGCGCTGGGCGGGGATCACGGTCGTCGTGGCGGCGCTGATTTCGCCGTGGATCTACCGGGTGACCACGTACGTGGACTTCGAGCGGCTCGCGACACCCGTCCTGCCCGGCGAGCTGGACGCGTCGCAGCGGCTCCGCGGCGAGACGACCTTCCGTCCCGAGGCCGTCCCGTATGCCGCCTTCGGGTACAGCGTCGGCTTCTCGCTGGGACCGTCGCTGCGCGAGCTGCACGACGATGCGTCGCTGGCCGGGGTGGTGGCGCGCCACGGACCGCTGATCGCGTGGGTGGCGCTCCTCTACGGCTCGCTGGTGGTGGTCGGGGTGTGGCGTCGCTCGCGCGCCGGGCAGGGCGCGCTCGTGTGGGAGATCGCGTCGTACATCGCCATCCCGCTCGTGGCCACACTGCTGCTCAACTGGCAGAACGCGAAGGCGTTCAACGTGCGCTACGTCATCGTGGGACTGCCCATGTACACCGCGTTGCTCGCGCTGGGCGCCGCGTCGTTGTCCCGGCGGGGTGCGGCCGCCGCGGTGGCGCTGGTGACGCTGACCAGCGTCGCGTCGCTGGGGAACTACTACTTCAACGCACGCTACGCCAAGGAAGACGTGCGCGATGCGGTGCGCGGGGTGGAGCAGCGTCTCCAGGACGACGAGTGCATCTTCGCGCCGACCGTGTGGCAGATCGTGAACCACTATCGAACGCGCGACGAACCGGTGTTGTACGTCTTTCGCGACCCGCAGGAGCTCGCGCAGGAGCAGATGCGCGAGCTGTTCAAGAGCTGTCGCGTGTTCTGGTACGTGCGCGCGAGGCCGTGGGTGGACGATCCAGACGGGCGCATCCTCGCGGAGATCGAGACGCGTTGTCGGCGAACCGAAGCGTTCGACGTGCCGGGTGTCTCCGTGGCTCGCTACGAAGTCGTCGATTCGACGTCGACGCGATGAGCGTTGGGACGATTCGTGCATAGGGTGTCGACGAGACCGAGGGTTGTCCGTCCGCGCGAGTCACCGTGCGGAATTCCAGGAAACCCGCGCATCCCAGGAGGCATCCATGGAGTCCCCCCACCGTACTCGCCGGCACAGCCTTGTGTGGCTGTTCGCCACTCTGCTCCTTGCATCGTGCGCCGCGCGCCCACCGGCGCGGGACGCCGACGACTCCATCCGCGACATGCGCGCCGGGTATTTGAGCGCACATCCGTATGGTCGCTTCAACGACAGCATCCGGTCGGGGAAGGTCGCCGTCGGAATGAACTTCGACGACGTGCTCGCCTCGTGGGGGATACCGGACACGCGGATACGCGATACGAACCGCAGCGAGGAACACTGGGTGTACGTTCTCACCGATCGCTGGAACGGTGACTCGGTGAGCTACGAATTCGTCTTCGTGAACCGGGAGCTGACCAGCTGGGAATCGATGCGAAACGTCGCGTCTAGCCAGTACCTCTACAACCGGGACGCGGCATCCCGGGCCGCTTCGGGACCCGACCTCCCCGATCCCGCCCGGGTCAGCGGCAGCGGCGCCCCGCTGCGCTAGCCACCCGACGGACGGAGCCAGCCTGCCGGCCCCGCGGGAACGTCCCGTGGGGCCGGGCTTTTCTTGACACCCCCGGTATTGCGCCCGTACAGTGGGACATACCGTCGTAATGCGCGACGGCGTTGTGGTTTAGGAGGCGCCGCGTCCACGACGTGGCCGCCGTGGTGAGGAGTGTAGCGTCATGATCCGCAAGACATCGATTAGCGCCGCCGAGGCTGTCCGCACGAGCGAGTTCGACAACATAAGGGAACTGCTCGAGATGCTCATGTCGGAACACACCCCGGCGAAGCACAAGATCAAGATGAAGACGAGCTTCGGCTGGGAACCGCCGATGAACGTCTTCGAGACCGAGGCGGAGTTCGTGGTGATCATGGACATCTCCGGCATGGACCGCCGCGAGATCAGCGTCGTCACGGACGGGAACATCCTGCGCATCAGCGGCATCCGCAAGGACCTGATTCCGGCGGGCAAGAAGCAGTTTCACTCGCTGGAAATTCACGTCGGCCCGTTCCAGCGCCTGATCGGCATCCCCGCGCCGGTCGATACGGAGAGTCTGTCCACGCGCTACGCCAACGGTCTGCTGGAGGTCCGGCTCACCAAGCGCGACGATCGCCGCACCCGGCAGATCGAGGTCGAATGACCGGCGTCGGTCCCGCCACCAAACCCAGGAGCACCCGGTGAATCCACGCAGCACTCTCGATTTCGAAGACTCGGCGGTTCAGATCGGCAGCATCCCCACGGAGCTGGCGATCCTTCCCATCAACGATGCCGTCGTCTTTCCGCTCATGATGGTGCCGCTCATCCTGCGCGATCCCAACCTGCTCCGGCTGGCCGACGAGGCCCTAGCGGAGCACAAGATCATCGGTGCGTTCACGCAGAAGAACCAGGACACGGAGCACCCCGGGCCCGAGGACATCTATCCCGTCGGCACCGCCATCCACATCCAGAAGATGATCCGCTTTCCCAACGGCGAAATGCGCCTCCTCGCCCAGGGAATCGCGCGTGTGGCGGTCGCGGAAGTCACGCAGGTGGTGCCCTACCTGAAGGGAAAGGTGAAGCTGCTCGAGGAAGTGGACGAGGACAGCGAGCTGAACAAGGCCTACCTCCAGAACGTCATTCGCACCTTCTCCAAGATGATCGACGAGTCCGACACGCTGGCGGACGAGCTGAAGATCATCATCAACAACATCAAGGAGGGGGGACGCCTGGCGGACGTCGTTGCGACCAACCTCAACATCGAACTGGATCGCAAGCAGAAGCTCCTCGAGGAAGTCGATACCACCGAGCGCCTCAAGCTGCTCGCTCGCTACCTGGCCGACGAGATGGAGGTCATGAAGCTCGGGCGCAAGCTGCAGGCCGACGTGAAGCGCGAGATGGACCGCGAGCAGCGCGAGTACTACCTGCGCCAGCAGCTCAAGGCCATCCGCCGCGAACTGGGCGAGGACGACGACCGCACCGTCGAGACCGAGGATCTGCAGGCCAAGATCGAGGCGGCCAGTCTGAGCCCGCAGGCGAAGGAGGCCGCGGTCAAGGAGCTGGATCGACTGCAGCGGATGTCGCCGGGGGCGGCCGAATACACGGTCTCGAAGACGTATATCGACTGGATCCTCGACCTCCCGTGGGAGACGTCCACCGAGGACAACCTCGACGTCTCGCAGGCCGAGGTGGTCCTCAATGAGGACCACTATGACCTCGACCGGGTGAAGGAGCGCATCCTCGAGTTTCTGTCGGTGAAGAAGCTCAAGCAGTCGATGAAGGGGTCGATCATCTGCTTCGCCGGTCCCCCCGGGGTGGGCAAGACGTCACTCGGCAAGTCGATCGCACGCGCGATGGGACGGAAGTTCGTCCGCATCTCGCTGGGCGGCATGCGCGACGAAGCGGAGATACGCGGCCACCGCCGCACCTACATCGGGGCCCTGCCGGGCCGGATCATCCAGGGCATCCGCACGGCGGGCAGCAACAACCCCGTGTTCATGCTGGACGAGATCGACAAGCTCGGCGCCGATTTCCGCGGCGACCCCGCCGCGGCGCGGCTCGAAGTGCTCGATCCGGCGCAGAACGACTCGTTCGAGG
>CAZCQM010000039.1:0-17641 GCA_964500785.1 uncultured bacterium | reverse complement strand
GCTGGTGCCCGCCGCGTACCTCAAGATGGGTCGGGCCTACACCCAGCTCGAGGAACGCACCCTCGCCGAGAAGGCGTACCGGACGCTGATCGAGAAATATCCCACCACCGAGGAAGCCAAGCAGGCGCGATCCGCCCTGAACGAGCTCGGCGGTTGAGCCGGCGCCCGCCGCCGTGGGCTATATCCTCACCTATATCGCCGGGCTCGCTCTTCTCCTGGTTCTCTCCGCGTTCTTCTCCGGGTCCGAAGCGGCGCTCTTCTCGTTGAGCCGGTCGCAGCTGCGCCAGCTGCGCGGGTCGTCGGCCGGCGGTCGCCGCGTGACCCGTCTGCTCGAGCACCCCCGGCACGTGCTGATCACGATCCTGATCGGGAACCTGTCCGTCAATATCTTCACCACCAGTATGGCCACGGCCATCTCGCTGGCGGCGTTCGGCGAGCGCGGCGCCGTCTACGCGTTCATCGCGATGTCGGGGCTCATCATGCTCTTCGGAGAGATCGTGCCCAAGGCGGTGGCGCTGCACGATTCGCAGCGGATCGCGCCCGCCGTCGCACTTCCGCTCATGGTGCTGCACGCCGTCTTCCTGCCCGTGCGCGCTCCGCTCGCCGCCTTCTCCGATCGCGTCATCGGCGCGCTGCGCCGCCGGCTCGGGACCGCGCGCCGCCCGTACTCATGGGACGAGCTTCTGACGGCGGTGCGAATCGGATGGCGCGAGGGAGGGGTGAGCTCATTCGAATACGAGATCCTTTCCCACGTGCTCGAGTTCCGGCACAAGGTGGTCAAGGAGATCATGACCCCGAGCATCCACGTGATCTCGGCACCGATCACCACGCGCCGCCACGAGCTGGTCGCGTTGTTCGCCTCGAGCGGCCGGTCGCGCATCCCCATCTGCGGAGATTCTCCCGACGACGTTCTCGGCATTCTCCACGTCAAGGATCTCGTCGACCCCGAGGCGGCCATGACGGAAGACGACCTGCGCGCACGCATCCGCGAGGTGGTCTTTGTCCAGGAGAACACGTCCATCGTCGAGCTCTACGGCGAGCTGCAACGCCGCCGGCTGCACGTGGCGATCGCGGCCGACGAGTACGGCTCGTTCGCGGGTGTCGCGACCATGGAAGACATCCTGGAGCAGCTCGTGGGCGAGATCCGTGACGCGCGCGAGCCGAAGACGCAGCCGTTCCAGCGCATCGACGAGAAACGCATCGTCGTGCAGGGGACGATGGAGATCGATGATTTCAACGAGGTCTTCGACGCGTCGATCCGCGACGACGAGCACGAGACCGTCGCCGGGTACGTCCTCGGGATCACCGGGCGGATCCCGCGGGAGGGAGAGACGATCGTCGCCCACGATCTCCGTTTCCAGGTGATTTCGGCCCAGGCGAACCGCATCCGCAAGCTGAGGGTGGAGAAGCTGTGAGCGACCAGGGGCTGATACTCATATCCGTCGTCGCGTTCGTGCTGGGCGCGTTCTATTCCGGCAGCGAGACGGCGTTCATCGCCGCCGACCGCCTTCGCCTGCGCCATCTGGCGTCGACGGGGGACCGGCGCGCCCGGCGCGTACTCGATCTGCTGGAAAACCCCCGCCACCTGCTGAGCGCGGTCCTGGTGGGAACCAACCTGGCCATCATCGGGTGCACGACCACCTTCACCGCGCTCGCCGCGCGTCACTTCGGGTCCAACAGCGCCACGATCGCGACGCTGATCCTCGTCCCCGTGACGCTGGTCTTCAACGAGATCCTGCCCAAGGGCGTCTTCCTCTACTACGCCACGCGCACGGCGCTTGCGAGCGTCGACGTGATCCGCGGTCTGACCTGGGTCCTGTATCCCATCGTGCGCGCGTTCTCGATCCTGTCGGAAACGCTGACGCGGTTCTTGCCCATCACGCATTCGTCCCGGCTCCTCAACGTGAGCACCGAGGAGCTCCTGTTCCACATCGGGGACAGCCGCGGCGCCGGGCTGATCGCACCCGAGACCACCGCCCTCATCGACCGCGCCATCGAGCTCAAGGAGCTGTCCATGCGCGACGTCTTGACGCCCCTGGACCGGGTCGTCATGCTCGACGGTGACGTCCGGTTCGAGGAACAGGCCGCGGTCTTCACGCGCGAAGGGTTCTCCCGTTACCCCGTGTACCGCGGGGAGCGGACCCACATCGTGGGCATCGTCTCGGTGCACGAGTACGTGACCGCGCGCGACCGAGAGGCATTGCGCCGCAACCTCCGTCCTCCGTACGCGGTCTCCGCCGATGCGCGCCTGTCCGACGTCCTGCTCCAGATGCGCGAAGGCGGGCGGCACATGGCCGTGATCCGCGACCGCGCCGGGACGGCGATCGGCATGACGACGCTGGACGACGTGCTCAAGCGCCTGGTCGGCGTGATCGTGGACGAGTTCGATTGAGGCCGCGCGGAGTCGGGCGATGATCATCGAAGCACCCTTTCCCGTCCGGGACCGGCGACTGCTGCTGCTGGCGGAAGACGGGTTCACGCCCGCCGAGGCCAAGACTGCGGTGTGCGTGGCCATGTACCGGCCCCGGGAGGTTGTCGCCGTCCTCGATGCGTCCCGGGCCGGGCGGACGGTCGAGGCCGAGCTGGGATTCGGCGGCCCCGCGCCCATCGTCGCCACCATCGACGACGCGCTGCGCCTCCGTCCCGAGGTCGCCGTCGTGGGCACCGCACCCACCGGCGGCGGGCTGGGCGACCGGCAGCGCGCCTCCATCGCACGCTGCCTGGAGGCCGGCGTCGACGTGGTGAGCGGCATGCACGCCTTCATCGCCGACGACCCCGGCCTGTGCCGGATCGCGGCGTCGTCGGGGGCCCGCTTCTGGGACGTCCGACGGGTGCCAGAGACGCGTCTCGTATCGAGCGGGAAGGGATGCACCACGGGCGCGCGTGTCGTGTCGACGGTGGGGAGCGACTGCGGCGCTGGCAAGATGACGGTGACGATGGAGCTGCACCGGGTGGCCGTGGAGCGGGGCGTGCGCTCGGCGTGGGCGGCGACGGGGCAGACGGGGATCGTGCTGCGCGGCCGGGGCGTGCCCGTCGATCGCGTGGTGGCCGACTTCGTGGGCGGGGAAACCGAGGCGCTCGTGAACCTCGAGGGGCGCGACGCCGACGTGGTTTTCGTCGAGGGCCAGGGAGCCATCACGCACCCCGGATACGCCGGCGTGACGCTGAGCCTGCTGTACGGGGCCATGCCCGACGCGATGGTGCTCGTGCACGTGCCCGGACGAACGCGCCACAAGCGCCTCGACGCGGTCATCCCGCCGCTCGCCGAACTGATTGCCATCTACGAGGCATTGATGCGACCCTTCAAGGCGGCGTCCCGGGTGGTCGCCGTGGCCCTCAACACGCACGGACTGTCCGAGGCGGACGCGCGCCGGGCGCTGGTCGACGCCGAGCGGGAGACCGGCGTTGCCGCCGGCGACGTGGTCCGCTTCGGGGCGGGTCCGCTGTGGGATGCGGTCCACGCGGCCATCGGTCCGGGCCGGAGCGGGAGTCCATGAAACTCGAAATCGAACCCATCCACGTCGAGACCGCGTTCCCCTTCCGCATCGCGCGCGGCACCAAGCAGGCGGTCGAGGTCTTCATCGTCACCCTGACGGATGCGGGCATCACCGGCTGGGGCGAAGCCGCGCCGCAGGCGTTCTACGGCGAAAGCCCGATGACGGTGCGCGCCGCGGTGAACTCGCTGGGACGCCTGTTCGAGGGCGACTCCGAGGACCTCCGTCGTCGACTCCACGATCCCGACGCCGACCTCCACCGCGCGCTGGCCCCGCACGCCTCCGTTCGCGCCGCCCTCGACATGGCGCTGTGGGACATTCGCGGCAAGCGGGAGGGCGAGCCGGTGTGGAAGATGATCGGGGCCGATCCCGCGCGCGCGCCGCTGACGTCCTTCACCATCGGTTTCGACCGGCCGGACGTTGTGGATTCCAAGGTGGACGCCGCCGCCCCCTACCAGATTCTCAAAGTCAAGGTTGGCATTCCCGGCGATCTGGAGATTCTGGATCGCGTCATCGCGCGCAGCGGAAAGACCGTGCGCGTCGACGCCAACGAGGGCTGGGACCTCGAGACCGCGATCGAGAAGACGATGGAGCTGTACCGCCGGCACGTCGAATTCTGCGAGCAGCCGCTGCCGCGTGACGACGAGGAGGGCCTGCGCCAGCTGCGCCGCCTGAGCCCGCTGCCCGTCGTCCTCGACGAGAGCATCGTGGGACCGGACGACGTCGAGGGCCGCCACGACCAGGGCCACGGCATCAACATCAAGCTGATGAAGTGCGGTGGGATCACGCCCGCACTGCGTATGATCGAGACGGCGCGCGCACACGGGATGCGCGTCATGATCGGGTGCATGCTCGAGACGTCGCTCGGCGTCACGGCCGCCGCGCACGTGAGCCCGCTCGTCGACTGGGCCGATCTCGACGGCAATCTGCTGCTCGCCGCCGACCCCTTCGTCGGAGTGCGCGTGGAAGACGGGCGCCTGACGCTTCCCCGCGCGCCGGGACTCGGCGTGCTGCGCCGGATCTAGCGCTACTCCAGGACGACGACGGCCATCGCGTGCTCGTCGGTGTGGGTGATGGTCACGTGGGCCACCGACGCGCCCAGCGAGCGCAGGATCTCGCCGGCTCGTCCGTGCAGGTGCACAACGGGCTTGCCGCTCGGGAGCCGGCCCACCTCGATATCGCGCCAGCGCACGCCGAACCCCCACCCGGTACCCAGCGCTTTCATGCACGCTTCCTTGGCCGCGAACCGTCCCGCGATACGCGGGACCGGATCGGCGTAGCGCGCCGCATAGTCTCGTTCCGAGTCGGTGAGGATGCGGCCGACGAAGCGTGGGCCGTACTCCGCGTAGACGCGCGCGATCCGCGCGATCTGGATGGAGTCGATGCCGAGTCCCTTGATCATCCGACGGGTGGAGCCTTTCGTGGGAGGTTGCGCCGCGGCCGGATGCGGCGGCGCGGCCGCGTGCCCGACAGTATAAGGGACGCCGGTCCGGGCTTGCCATAGTGCATCGGCGGCGGTAGCGTCCCCGTCCATGAATCGCCCGTCATCTCGGCGCAACCATGCGCTCGGCGTGGCCAACGGCACGCTGGTCAACCTCGGCAACGCCTTCGCGGACCCGTTCACCGTATTGCCCGTGTTCATCGCGGCGCTGGGTGGGTCGGGTGTCCTGGTGGGGTTCGTGAGCGCATCGTTCACCGCCGGGTGGTTCCTCCCCCAGGTGTTGGTGGCGAGCTTCGCCCAGACCCGGCGCCGCGTGCTGCCGATCTACGCCGGCGCGGCCGTGTTCCGTCTGATCGGTTTCGTCGGCGCCGGTGTGAGCGTCTTCCTGATCGGCGCCGATCACCCGCGCGTGGTCATGTGGAGCGTCATCGCCGGTCTGACGATGAACGCGCTCGCGGCCGGCGTGGGGGGGATCCCGTTCCTCGAGATCACGTCGAAGACGGTCGACGTTCAGCGGCGCGGCAGTTTCTTCGCCGGGCGTCGCGTGCTGGGCGGAATCCTGGGCGTCGTCGCGGGTCTCGTCATCGCGGCCGTGCTCGACGGCGATCCAGGCATGCTGTGGTCGCACACGCTCGCGTATCGAATGGTGAAGTCAGCGGCCGCGCGGCTGGGGCTCACGGGCCACCCGTTGCCGTACGACTACGGATGGCTCATCGTCATCGGCGGCATCATCACGACATCGGGCGTGATCGCCTATCTGTTCGTCAGGGAACCGCCGGCGGAGCACGTCTCGCCGCGGGTTCCGCTCCACCGCACACTCGCGGACGGTGCCGTCATGCTGCGCCGCATGCCGGACTACCGGACGTACTTCCTGATGCGCGTGTTCTACCAGCTCACCGCCATGGCGTTTCCTTTCTATTCCACGTTCGCGTACTTGCGGCTCGGGTTCGCCGAAGCGAGCGTGGGGTTCTTTGTGTCGATGTGGGTCGGAGCCGGCGTGCTGGCCAATCTGGTGTGGGGAAGGCTGCTCGATTCGCGCGGCAACCGCATCGTCTTCGTGGCGACGGCCGCCCTGAGCGTGTTTCCACCGCTGGCGATGATCGTCCTCGGCGCGGGACGAGTTCCGCCGGGTGCCGCGGTCGGACTCGCGGTGTTCTCCGGCGTGGCGGCGACGTTCCTGATCAACGGCTCCGTGCGCGCCGGGCGCTTCGTCGCCAACAACACCTACCTCCTCGAATCGGCGCCGCCCGAACGCCGGCCGCTCTACGTCGGGTTCATGAACTCGCTTTCGTTCCCGTTCATGCTGAGCCCGATCCTCGGGGGCATCGTGGTCGAGACGCTGGGCTACACGGCTCTGTTCGGAATCGCCGCCGCGGCCGCCCTGGCCAACGTCGTCGCCAGCCGGCGCATCGCCGAGCCCCGGCACCCGCGCGCAGCGCTCCGCGACGTCCCCACCCCGCCGTGACGGCGCGTCACGATTGCCGAAATGCGCCAAACTGGCAGGAGTCTTTGTCAGTCGGGCGGAGGACCGGCGGGTCTCCTTTGCGGCACCATAATCGTAACCTGCTGGATTACAGTTGCTTATGATGTTTTTCGGGCGTGGCACGCGGGATGCAATCTACCCCCGCAGATGCGAAACCAATTCATACGTGAATGCAATGAGGAATCTGAACACGGAGGTAGTGAACCCATGAAACTCGTCAAGTATGAAAGCCCCGCCTCGGCCATCGACAACCTGCTCAGCCGGATGAACTGGGGGCTCCCGATGCTGGATCGTTATTTCGGCGACATCAACGCGGAGGAGGACGTGTGGTCGGCGGCGCGGCTGCCCCGCACGAACATCAAGGAGACCGCGGACTCGTACGTCTTCTCGATGGAGATGCCGGGCCTGACCAAGGATGACATCACGGTCAACCTGGAGGGCGACGCACTCATCGTCAAGGGCGAGAAGTCCGAGAAGCACGAGGAAGAGGGCATGATCCGTCGCGAGTTCCGCACCACGCGCTTCGAGCGCACGTTCAACGTGGGCGGTGTCGACCGTGACAAAGTCAAAGCCAGGGTGGAGAACGGCATCCTCGTCGTGACCCTTCCCAAAGTCCCGGAGAAGGTCGGGCGGAAGATCGAGATCGCCTGACCCCATCCCCCATCGGTAAGAAGAGCCCGGGGCCTGCGCCCCGGGCTTTTTGTTTCCCCGATTGTGTGCTACCGTCACCCTTCATGTCGCGAAGCCGTATTGTTCTTGCGGCCGTTGCTCTGGTAGCCGGCCTGTGTCCATCGGTCTCCGCCGACGAGACCTCGAGCCAGCAGACGTCGAGCCACGAGACGTGGTACGTGGTCCGCATCGGCGGTTCCACGGTCGGCACTGCATCCTAGCGCCGGGACGAGGGGCCCGGCGGCGCCACGTTCCAGGCGCACATGGATGTTCGTTTCACCCGCCTGGGGACCCCCCTTTCCATGATGGTTCTCACCGAGGAGGTCTCGGGTCCCGACGGCCATCTGCGCCGCGCGCGCATGGAGAGCTCGGTGTCGAACTCGAGCACGAGCGCGGTTGTCGTCGGAGACAGCGTGCGCATCGAGTCGCGCGTGGGCGGTGTGGTGGATCGGAGGCGTATGGCCTGGAATCCGGACGCCGTTCCCGAAGTGATCGCGTCCCGCCGCGTGAAGGCGTGGCTGAGCGGCGCGGAGCCGGAGACGACGGTCACGGTGTTCGACATCTCCGACGGATCTTTCCGCACCCAGCGCTACGTGCGCGGCGATTCGACCGTGGAACACGGGTTCCACCTGACGCAGGTAACGGAGTTCGACGACGCGTCGACGACACCGTCGTCGACGATCTGGTTCGACTCCGACGGTGAGGCGTTCCGCACGGTGGTCCAGCAGGTGGGCGTGGAGATCACCATCGAGCGCATCTCGCCGGACGAGCTGGCGCGGGTGGAGATCGAGCCCGACTTCGATATCATCCGCAAGTCGATGGTGCACTGCGACGGGTTCCCGCATCCGTCGCGCGCGAAGGACGTGACGCTGCACCTGGAGTTCGCGGGCGACCCGCCGGCCGGGTCCATGACCGGGCCCAACCAGATCGAGGTTGCCCGCGACGATCATTCGGTAACGCTGCGCCTGACCCGCGAGACGGTGGACAGGGAGACCGTCCCTGCGAAGGATCTGCAGGTCTATCTCCGCCCCGACCGTTTCATCCAGTGCAACGACCCGGTGTTGAAGGCGGTCGCAGACAGCCTTCGGACCGCCACCAACGCCGAGGGATGGCCGCTGGCGCGGGCGGTGGCGCGGTGGGTGAATGGCTACATCGTGCGCAAGGGAATGGAGAGTGGATACGCGTCGGCGCTGGACGTGTACCGGTCGCGGTCGGGCGATTGCACGGAGCATTCGCTGCTGACCGTTGCGGTTCTGCGCGCCGCCGGCATTCCGGCGCGGCCGGTGGTGGGACTGGCGTACGGCGATTCGGAGAAGGCGTTCGTCGGTCACATGTGGGCCGAAGCCTACGTCGACTACTGGCGCACGCTCGATGCGCTCGACCTCGACCTCGACCCGATCCGCCTGCGCGTTCACGCTCCCGAGTCGAGCGAGTCGTTGAGCGAGCGCGACCTGCTGCGCGCCTACGGGGCCGTGGCAGGCGTGTCCATACGCGCGATTGCCTACGACGAGAAATGACCCGCCGCGACTCCACGATTGAATTTCGAGTGACGCTGCGGTAGCGTCTCTATTCTGCCATCACACGCGACGCCTGCAGGTGTCGCAAGACCCGGTCAGGGGGAAATCGAATTGCCCAGTCTCGAGAAAACCATGTTCCGCGAATACGACATTCGCGGGCGCGTCAGCGATGATGAACTCAACCAGCGTTCCGCGGAGTGGATTGGCCGCGGCTTCGGAACCTACCTCTCGCGCCGCGGGATCGACGACATGGTCGTCGGCTACGACTCGCGTTTCGGCTCCGTGGAGATCAAGGACGGTCTCGTCAAGGGGCTGCGCGCCGCGGGCCGCAACGTCATCATGGTAGGGATGTGCCTGACCCCGATGATGTACTGGTCGCAGTACCGCTTCAAGGTGCGCGGCGGCGCCATGATCACCGGCAGCCACAATCCGAAGGGGTGGAACGGCCTCAAACTGGGCGCGGGATTTTCGTCGACCCTCGTCGCCGACGAGATCCGGGAGCTCTACGAGATCATCGAGCGCGAGGAGTTCGTATCCGGCCATGGAGACTACACCGAGGTTACGATCGTCGACGATTACACGGCGGATCTGACCTCGCGCGTTCGCATGGGGCGGCCGCTCAAGATCGTCATCGACACGGGCAACGGGACGGCGGGCGCGTTCGCGCCGCGCGTCTTCCGCGAGGCCGGCGTCACCGTGGTCGAGCAGTTTACCGAGCTCGATCCCGATTTCCCCAATCACGAGCCCGACCCGGCGCGGACCGAAACGGTGGAAGCCCTCGGGGCGCGCGTGCGCAAGGAGGGCGCCGACCTCGGCATCGCCATCGACGGCGACGGCGACCGTCTGGGCGTCGTCGACGAGAAGGGCGAGGTCATCTGGCCCGACCGCTACCTTATCCTGCTCGCGCGCCAGGTGCTGGAGCGGGAGCCGAAGGGGAAGATCGTCTTCGACGTCAAGTGCACGCAGGCTCTCGACGACGACATCCGCGCGCACGGGGGCATTCCCATCATGTGGAAAACAGGGCATTCGCACATCAAGGCCAAGCTCCACGAGGAAAAGGCGGCGCTGGCGGGCGAGATGAGCGGGCATATCTTCTTCGTCGAGAACTACTACGGCTTCGACGACGGCGTCTACGCGGGGCTGCGGTTGGTGGAGTACGTGTCGGCGCGCAGGGAACCGCTGTCGGCGATCATGGCCGGGACTCCGGCCTACGTGTCGACGCCCGCCATCAATGTCCACTGCGCCGACGAGGTCAAGTACGACGTGGTGAAACGACTCACCGAGCAGCTGAAGAAGGAATACGACCGCGTGATCGACATCAACGGCGCGCGCGTCGTCTTCGACGATGGGTGGGGGCTGGTCCGTGCCTCTTCTAACCTGCCCGAGCTGGTCCTGCGCTTCGAGGCGAAGACACCGGAACGGTTGCAGGAGATCAAGAAGACCTTTCGCGGGTACCTGGAGCGGTTCCCGGAAGTCTCCACACACTGGCAGAACGAATAGGAGACCCGATCATGCCGGTTGTCCTTTTTGTGGTGATGGTGCTCGCGTCGCTGACGGCGCCCGCGCTGGCCCAGGATCTGCCCGACGGGTATGCGCCCCTGTCCGAGACGCAACCCATCGTCGACAAGACCCTTCACGTCCGTCTGGCGCCGGATCTGTCCACGCTGTCGCCGTCGGAGACGAAGGCCGTCGGCCTGCTGATACAGGCCGGTGAGATCATCCAGGACCTCTACGAAAACATGCGCCATCCCCAGGCGACGGAGTCGCGGATCTTCCTCGTCGACCTCGACCACACGCTGGGTTCGCCGCCGGCGACCCGCAATCTGCTGACGCTGTACTACAGCAACAAGGGACCGGTGATTCGCGGGCTCGACAACGTGCGCCGGCCGATGCTCCCCGTCGACCCGCCCGCCCCGGGAGGCGCCGTCTACCCGTGGGATGTCACCAGGGCCGAGCTCGATACGTTTCTGCACGCCCACCCGGAGGAGGTCGCGACGATCCTGCACCCGCGCACGGTGGTCCGGCGGTGCACGCAGGATGCGCTCGCCCGGGATCTGTCCATGTTCGAGAAGCACGAGGACCTCGCGAAGCCGCACGCGGCGCTCAGGGCCCGGCTGACCGAGCTGTCGCGGCATCCCGGAAATACGGCCTTCTACGCCGTGCCCTACGCCGTCGCCTACGCGAATGAGCTGTCGAAGGTCTGCGAATTGTTGAGAAAAGCCGCCGACGTGATGGCGGCCGACGATCCGGACTTCGCAGGTTATCTGCGCGCGCGGTCGAGCGATCTGATCCTTAACGATTATGCTGCGGGGGACTCGGCGTGGGTCACGGGCCATTTCAAGAAGCTGAACGCGCAGATCGGCTCGTATGAAACCTACGATGACGCGCTCTTCGGCGTGAAGACGTACTTCGGTTTGAACGTGTTGTTGCGCGACCAGGCCCGCAGCGACGCGCTTCGCGCGGCGACCCGGCAGCTGCAGTCTCTGGAGGACTCGCTTCCCTACGACGCGGGGAAGACGCACAAGCGCGTGCGCGCCGACATCCCGGTCGGCGTCTACGACGTGGTGGCGGACTTCGGTCAGTCGCGCGGCACCAACACCGCGACGATTCTTCCCAACGAGGCGAGCGCGGCGCGGAAGTGGGGGCGAACGATTCTCCTGCGGCGCAACATCATGACCAACCCGGACCTGTTCGCGGGCCAGCAGCGGTCCTTCGCGGCCGCGATGGCGCCGGAGTTCGCCGCCGATCTCACCGCCGAAGCCGGCGCCAATCGGACGCTGTGGCACGAGATCGGGCACTACCTGGGCGTGGACCGCACGACGGACGGGCGCGAGCTCGACATCGCCCTGGAAAAGGCCGCCGCGGTATACGAGGAGATGAAGGCCGATCTGGTGTCGCTCTACCTGGCTCCGCGGCTCGAGACCATGGGGTACTACGACGACGCCGCCGTACGATCGCTGTACGCGAGCGGCGTCCGTCGCGTCCTGCTGAAGAACCGCCCCGATCGGACGCAGCCCTACCAGACCATGGAGCTCATGCAGTTGAACTACTTCCTCGAGAACGGAGCGCTCACGTTCGATTCATCGTCGGGCCGCCTCTCCATCGATTACGACCGCTTCCACGACGTCGTGGCATCGATGCTCCACCAGGTATTCGCCATTCAGGCGGCGGGCGATCGCGACGCCGCGGAGGCATTCATCACGCGCTACACCGGGTGGCGTGACGATCTGCACGAGCGGCTCGCACAGGCGATGCGCGATTCCGAGACGTACCGGTTCGCGTACGTGACCTACGCGACCCTCGAGAACTCCGGAGAATGACGACGGGTCTCACCGCCCCCAGCCGGGTTCACCCCGAGCTGCAGATCGTGCTGGGAAGCGTACTCATCAGCTTCTCCGCGGTATTCGTCAAGCTCGCACACGTTGGGCCGACGACGGCGGGCGTGTATCGCAACGTCTTCGGCGCCATCACGCTGCTCGTCTTCGTGGCGGTCCGGCGCGACCGGCTGTGGAACGGCATGCGTCGGCTGCGATGGGCGCTGCTCGCGGGCGTCTTGTTCGCGGCGGACATCTTCTTCTGGCATCGTTCCATCCTGTACGTCGGCCCGGGGCTGGCGACGATCCTGGGCAACTTCCAGGTGTTCTTCGTGGCGGCGGTCGGGATTCTCGCGTTCGGAGAACGCCCCACGTGGCGGTACCTCACCGCCATACCCCTCGCCGTCACCGGGCTGTTCCTGCTCGTCGGCGTTCACTGGTCGCAGTTCGATGCGGCGTACCGGCGCGGAATCCTCTTCGGGCTGCTGACGGCGATCAGCTACGCGCTCTACCTGCTCGCCCTGCGCGGGGCACGCCGCGAGGTCGACCGCGTGTCGGCCGTGGCAAATCTCGCCGTCGTCACCCTGGTCACCGCGACCCTGCTGTCGGGCGCATCCCTCGTGACGGGCGAAAGCCTGCGCATCCCCGATGTGCATACCGCCGTCGTGCTGGTCGCGTACGGCGTGCTGTGCCAGGCGCTGGGGTGGATCGTCATCTCGCGGACGTTCCACCAGATCGACGCGTCGCGGGCGTCGTTGATCCTCCTGTTGCAGCCCGCGCTCACCTTCATCTGGGACGTGTTGTTCTTCCACCGCCCGACGACGATACTGGAAGCGGGCGGGGCCGGGCTCGCGATCGTCTCCATTTATATGGGAAGCGCGCGGTTCGGGCGGAGCGGAGGGCGCTCGTGAGCTGGAAACTCATCCTCCCGCTGTGCCTGTTCGGCCCGGTCATGGGGGGACTGATGGTGGCGGGCGTATTTCCGGAGGGCGCGGATCGGTACGCCTGGTTCGTGATCGTCGGGGTGTGCGCCGTGGTGGTGGCGCGCCGCGAACCCGAACACGCGCTCGCCAACGCCGCCGTGGTCGGCTTCATCAACGGGGCCGTGGCAACACTGGCGCAGGCACTCTTCCTGGACACCTTCGTCGCCAACAACCCCTACGTTCTCGAGAAGTTCGCCGACCAGCCGGCGGGATTCGACCTTCAGTACTTCGTCTACATGCTCGTGCCGTTCATCGGCGTGGCGGGCGGAGCGATGACGGGGCTGCTGGCCATGCTGGTTGCGCGCTTTCTCGCCTCGCGGCGCGACAGGGACGCGCCCGCCGACGACGAAACGGCCCCTTGACACGGAATCGCCGTTGCCCAACGCTTGCTCCAAGGAGAACGAATGGAAGCGAAATCTTCTGCCACGCCCGATCGCAGAACCAAGATCGTCTGCACGCTCGGTCCTGCCAGCAACACTCCGGAAACCATCAAAGCCCTCATCGGTGCGGGCATGAACGTGGCGCGCATCAACGCGTCCCACGGAACTCCCGCCGACCACAGGCGGCTGATCGACACCGTCCGCTCCGTGGCGGACGAGGCCGGCGTGTACGTACCCGTGCTGCTCGACCTGTCGGGCCCGAAGATGCGCATCGGCACGATCTCGGCGGGCTCCGCGACGCTCCGTGCGGGCGACACGTTCACCCTGACCACCCGCAGTGTATCGGGCGACTGGCGTGAGGTATCGATCAACTACGAGCCTCTCGTAACCGACATAACCGTGGGCGACCGCATTCTCATGGGCGACGGTGAAATCGAGTTGCGCGCGCGTTCCAAGACGGCTACCGACGTCGAATGCGAGGTCGTCGTGGGCGGCGAGCTCAAGTCGAACAAGGGCGTCAACGCGCCCGGGGTGAAGCTGCGTGAGACCGTTCCCACGGAAAAGGACATGAAGACCGTGGCGTTCGGAATCGAGAACGGCGTCGATTACTTCGCGCTGTCGTTCGTGCGCTCGGTCGATGAGGTGCAGCGGCTGCGCGCCATCCTGAAGGAGAAGGGCGCCGACATCCCCATCATCGCCAAAATCGAGAAGAAGGAAGCGCTCGACGCGCTGGACGGCATCCTGGAGGCGTCGGACGCGGTCATGATCGCCCGCGGCGACCTGGGGCTGGAGATGCCCATCGAGCAGGTTCCGCTGATCCAGAAGGACGTCATCCGCAGGGCGCTCACGGCCGCCTGCCCGGTCATCACCGCGACGCAGATGCTGGAGTCGATGATCTACAACCCGCGTCCCACGCGCGCCGAGGCGGCCGACATCGCCAACGCGGTCTTCGACGGGACCGACGCGGTCATGCTCTCCGGCGAGACCGCTTCGGGCAAGTATCCCGTGGAGGCGGTGCGGACCATGGCCGAGGTGGCCAGCGCGAGCGAGATGCGCATCGACTACGCGGGGCGCTTTTCCGGGCTGGCCGCGAACGCGGAGCGGACGATACCCGAGGCGGTGGCGCACGCGGCCTGCTTCACCGCGATGGAGATCCGCGCGCGCCTGATCCTGTGCTGCACGCGATCGGGGCAAACGGCGCTCTTCGTGTCGAACTACCGCTCGCCGACGCGGATCGCGGTCATCAGTCCGCACGAATCCACGCTGAAGCGAACCATGCTCTACTGGAACACGCTCTCGGTCCGCATTGCATCCGAAGGGGACACCGACGCGATGATCCGCGCGGCCAAGGACGCGGTGGTCGCCGCCGGTGTGGCGAAGCGCGGCGAGCGCGTGGTGGTCGTGGCCGGCGTGCCCGTCGACGTGCCGGGGACCACCAACATGATCAAGGCCGACGTGCTGTGAGGAAACCATGAAGGAATACCCGTACTACCTGGCCGGCAGGGCCGTTCACGCCAACACGGACCTCGACGTGACGGACAAGTACTCGGGAGACGTCGTCGCGCGTGTGGCCCTCGCGGACGGCGCCGCCCTGGACTCGGCGATCGCGGCCGCGGAGCGCGCCGTGGAGCCGATGCGGGCGCTGGGCGCGTACCGGCGCCACGACGTCCTCATGCACTGCGTTCGCCGCTTCACCGAGCGCCGTGATGAGCTCGCCGATGCGCTGTGCGTCGAGGCGGGCAAGCCGATTCGCGACAGCCGCGGAGAAGTGACACGGCTCATCGACACGTTCCGGGTCGCCGCGGAGGAATCGGTCCGCATGATCGGCGAGACCCTGCCGCTCGACATCTCGGAGCGCGCCCGCGACTACTGGGGGATGTGGAAGCGCGTTCCCGTCGGGGTGTGCGGCTTCATCACGCCGTTCAATTTTCCGCTCAACCTGGTCGCCCACAAGGTGGCCCCCGCGCTCGCGGTCGGCTGTCCCTTCGTCCTCAAGCCGGCCAGCGCCACGCCGGTGGGGGCGCTCATCGTGGGCGAGACGCTGGCGGAGGTCGACCTTCCCGAGGGCGCCTTCTCGATCCTGCCCCTGCGGGGGGCGGAGGCGGCGCCGATCGCCGAGGACCCGCGCATCAAGATGCTGAGCTTCACAGGTTCGCCGGCGGTGGGGTGGGGACTGCGGGCGCGCGCGGGCGCGAAGAAGGTGACGCTCGAGCTGGGAGGGAACGCCGCGGTGGTCGTCGATCACGACGCGGACCTCGACGACGCCGTGAACCGCATTGTCATCGGAGCTTTCTACCAGTCGGGCCAGAGCTGCATCAGCGTGCAACGCATCCTCGCGCACGAGCGCATATACGATGCGTTCAAGCAGAAGCTGGTCACGGCGACGCGCGCCCTGAAGACGGGCGATCCGAAGGACGAAGCGACGTTCATCGGTCCCATGATATCGGTTGAAGAAGCCGAGCGTCTCGAGGGGTGGATCCGGGCGGCGATCGAGCGCGGCGCGACCGTGCTCGTCGGAGGCGCGCGCGACGGAGCCCTCATGGAGGCGACGCTCCTCGAAGGCGTCCCGCGGGACGCCGACGTGTGCCGCCGGGAGGCGTTCGGTCCGGTGGCGCTTCTGTCGCCGTTCAGCGACTTCGATGCGGCGCTCGACGAGGTCAACGACAGCGACTACGGGCTGCAGGCCGGCGTCTTTACGCGCGACATCTATAAGGCGCATCGAGCGTGGGACCGGCTCGAGGTGGGTGGTGTGGTGGTGGGCGACGTGCCGTCGTGGCGCGTCGATCATATGCCGTACGGCGGCGTGAAAGCCAGCGGCTCCGGACGCGAAGGGATCCGATTCGCGATGGAGGAGATGACGGAGATCCGTCTCTTCGTCCTGCGAACCCCGCCCTCCGCGTGACGTGACGATTCAGGAAACCCGAAAAGGAGAACAGGCATGAAATCCGCGGTAGTGACGATCGTGGTGCTCGCCCTCTGCGCGCTGGTGTCGCCGGCGCGGGCATCGGACAAGGACTTCGAAAAGGTCGCCAACGACTACATCCAGAAGCTGCTGGAGATGAATCCCGAGCTGGCGACGACGCTCGGCGATCACCGCTACGACGACCGTCTTACCAACCGTTCGGTGGCGGCGATCGCGTCGCAGGCGCAGACCGACCGGGCCGCACTGGCGGCGCTGGAGAAGATCGATCCGAAGTCGCTGAGCGAGGTCAACGCGATCGACTACGACATCCTCAAGCTCAATCTGGAGCGCATGATCTTTGAGGCCGAAGAGCTCAAGGAGCACGAGTGGAACCCGCTCTACTACAACATGGGCGGCGCCATCTACGCGCTGGTTGCGCGCGACTTCGCGCCCCTCGATCAGCGCCTGAAGAGTCTCAAGGGGCGCCTGGAGGCGATCCCGTCCGTCATCAAGGCCGCCGAGACCAACCTGAAGAATCCGCCGAAGGTGCACACCGAGACGGCGATCGTTCAGAATCGGGGCAACATCGCGCTGATCCGCGACGAGTTGAGTCAGTTCGTGGACAAGTCGCCGGCCATGGCTAAGGAGCTGCAGCCCGCGCGCGACGCGGCGGTCGCCGCGCTCGAGGACTACGGCAAGTGGCTGGAGAGCGACCTGCTGCCGCGCTCCACGGGGGATTTCCGGCTGGGCGACGATCTGTGGCGCAAGAAGCTGCGTTTCTCGCTGGATTCGGATCTGTCCAAGGAAGAGATTTACGACCGCGCGAGCGCCGATCTCAAGGCGACGCAGCAGACGATGTACGAGACGGCGCTCCCGTTGTTCAAGAAGTTCTTCCCCGACGTGAAGGACGAGGCACGGCTCAAGGACGTCAAGTACGTCAGCAAGGCGGTGCTCGACAAACTGGCGGAGGACCGTCCCAACAACGACACCATCGTTGCCAAGGCCCGGAAGACGCTGGAGCTCGCGACCGCGTTCACGCGTGAGCACAAGCTCGTCACCGTGCCGGACGAGCCGGTGAAGATCATCGTCATGCCGGAATTCCAGCGCGGCGTCGCCGTCGCCTACTGCGAATCGCCCGGTCCCCTGGAGCCGAAAGGCGAGACCTTCTATTCCATCTCGCCGACGCCGAAGGACTGGGACGCGAATAAGACAACGTCGTTCTTCAAGGAGTACAACGACTACATGCTCTACGACCTGACGGTTCACGAGGCGATGCCCGGGCACTATCTGCAGGGCGCGCACTCCAACCAGTTCAAGGCCCCGACGCTGGTGCGCGGGATCTTCTACAGCGGCCCGTTCGTGGAAGGGTGGGCGGTCTACTGCGAGAAAATGATGGCGGATGCCGGCTTCGGCGGTCCCGAGGTCAAGATGGAGCAGCTCAAGATGCGGTTGCGCGTC
>CAZCQM010000038.1:1069-17712 GCA_964500785.1 uncultured bacterium | reverse complement strand
CCTGAGAGGAGCCAGCGTTGGAAGGCCAGAGAATTCGTATCAAGCTCAAAGCGTACGAGCACGCGACACTCGACCGCACCACGGATGACATCGTTCGGACGGCGCGCCGTACGGGTGCGCGCGTTATCGGACCGATTCCGCTTCCGACGCGCCGCTCGGTGTATACGGTGCTGCGGTCGCCGCACGTGAACAAGAAGTCGCGCGAGCAGTTCGAGATTCGGATCCACAAGCGTTTGATCGATCTGACGCATACCACGCAGCAGACGATCGACGACCTGACCAAGCTGGTATTGCCGGCCGGGGTGGATATCGAGATCAAGACGTAGAAAACTTCGGTCCGACGCGGAACGCGCGAGCGCCCCGACGGCGCTCTGCGCTCGAGTCCTTGCGCGTGAATCTGTTGGCAACGCGCTTCGGAAATCGCGTCGATCGTCGTCGGGGTGCTTCACGACAAACGCGCTCGTGCCCTGGGAGAGAACGAAAATGATGCTGATCGGCAAGAAACTTGGAATGACGCAGATATTCGAGGAGTCCGGCAGAGTGGTGCCGGTTTCCGTGATCGAAGTCGGTCCGTGCCCCATCGTCCAGGTGAAGACGCCCGACAAGGAAGGCTACTCGGCGATCCAGATCGGCTTCGACGAGGTCAAGGAATCGCGAGTGAACAAACCTGAGGGCGGGCATTTCAAAAAGGCGTCGGTGAGCCCGCGCCGGATACTGCGAGAGATTCGCGTGACCGACCCGGCCTCCTACAAGGTGGGCGACACGCTCGACGTGAAGCTCTTCGAGGGCGCCAAGATCGTGCATGTCACGGGGACGTCGAAGGGCCGCGGCTTCGCAGGCACGATCAAACGGCACAATTTCCAGCGCGGGCGGAAGACGCACGGCAACAAGAACTATCGCGAGCCGGGCTCGGTGGGCGCGTCGGCGTTTCCGTCGCGGACCATGCCCGGCAAGCGCATGCCGGGTCGCATGGGCGGCGTCAAGCGGACGACGCGCAACCTGACGCTGGTCCAGATCGATGCCGAAAACAACCTGCTCTTTGTCAAGGGCAGCATCCCGGGCGCGAACAACGGTATCGTGTTCGTCCGGGCGGACGCGAGGTAGATGATGGCGACGGCCAATTGTTTCGATAAGGACGGCAAGAGCGCCGGGACGGTCGATCTGCCCGGCAGCCTGTTCGAGACCGAGGTCAACGAGTTCGTCGTGCACGAAGCGGTGGTGGCGTATCTCGCCAATCAGCGCCAGGGCACCGTGAACACGCGGGAACGCTCGGACGTCCGCGGCGGCGGCAGGAAGCCGTGGCGCCAGAAGGGGACGGGGCGGGCACGCGCCGGGACCATCCGCTCGCCGCTGTGGCGGGGCGGTGGCACCGTGTTCGGGCCGCACCCGCGCGACCACCGGCTCAAGCTCAACAAGAAAGCGAAGCGTGTCGCGTTGACATCGTCGCTCACGAGCCGGGCGAAGGACGGCAACGTGGTGGTCGTGAAGTCGCTCGAGTTCGAGGGACCGAAGACGAAGGATTTTGCGACGCTCCTGAAGAGCGTCGGCGCGCATCCCGGCAAGACCCTGGTCGTGCTCGACAAACCGTACGCCGCCACCATCAAGTCGGCGCGGAACATCGGCGGGGTGCGAATTACGCTTGCCGATTCCGTCAATACGTACGACGTGGTGTGGGCCGACAAACTCGTCGTGGCGAGCGCGGCTTTGAGCCGCATGGAAGAGGTGTTCGCGTCATGAGAGACCGGGACATTCGATTCGTCATTCAGCGGCCCATGCTCACCGAGAAGGGCGCGCGCATGAAAGAGATGAAGAACCGCTACGTCTTCCGCGTCGAGCGCAGCGCAAACAAGCGGGAGATCAAAGAAGCGGTCGAAAAGCTGTTCAACGTGAAGGTGAAAGACGTGCGTACGGCTGTCTTCGCGGGCAAGAACACCGTCGTGATGAACCGCTCCGGGCGGTTTGCGGGGCTTCGCTCGTCGTGGAAGAAGGCCTACGTGACCCTGCACGAGGGCGAGACGATCGACGCGTTCGATATCGTCTAGCACGGAAGAGGACCGGAGATGGGTGTCAAAAAATTCAGACCGATTACGCCGACATTGCGGTACCGGACGGTATCCGACTTTGCGGACATCACGCGGACCACGCCTGAAAAGTCGTTGCTGGAGCCGCTCAGCAAGTCGGGCGGTCGCAACAACGTCGGGCACCAGACGGCGCGCCGGCGGGGCGGCGGGCACAAGCGGATGTACCGCGTCGTCGACTTCAAGCGCCGCAAGCTGTCGGTGCCGGCGCGCGTCGCGTCGATCGAATACGATCCCAACCGCACGTCGCGCATCGCGCTGTTGATCTACGCCGACGGCGAGAAGAGCTACATCATCGCCCCCAACGAGCTCAAGCCGGGCGATACGGTGGTCGCGGGGCCGGATGCGGACATCAAGCCGGGCAACGCGCTGCCGCTGGAGAAGATCCCCGTGGGCACGATGGTGCACAACATCGAGCTCGTGGCGGGCAAAGGCGGGCAGATGGCGCGGTCGGCGGGGTCCTTTGCGCAGCTCATGGCGAAGGACGGCAACTACGCGACCGTGCGCCTGCCGTCGGGCGAGATGCGCATGGTTCGCAAGGAGTGCTATGCCAGCGTGGGCCAGGTCGGCAACCTCGATCACGAGAACGTCGTGTGGGGAAAAGCGGGCCGCACACGGTGGATGGGCCGCAGACCGCAGGTTCGCGGCGTCGCCATGAACCCGGTCGACCACCCGCTGGGAGGCGGCGAAGGCAAGTCCAGCGGTGGACGCCCCGGCTGCAGCCCGTGGGGGATGCCTGACGGGCGCAAGACGCGCAATCGCAGGAAACCGAGCTCGCGACTCATCGTTCGTCGTCGCGGGAAGAAGAAGACGGAAGGATAGAGAACGCCATGCCGAGAAGTCTTAAAAAAGGTCCGTTCATCGACGAGAAGCTGCTCAAGAGGATCACGACGATGAACCAGACGGGCGAGAGGCGCGTCATCAAGACCTGGGCGCGTCGGTCAACGATCTCGCCGGAGATGATCGGCCACACGCTGGCCGTCCATAACGGCAAACAGTTCATTCCGGTGTATGTCACCGAGAACATGGTGGGTCACAAGGTCGGCGAGTTCAGCCTGACTCGCCAGTTCCGCGGACATACGCACAAGACCAAGGAAGAGAAAGCGGCCAAGAAGTAGCGGTCGCTGCGAGAACAGGACGAAATCATGGACGCGTACGCTGTTTCGAAACACGTCGAATATCCGCCCCGCAAGGTCCGCCAGCTGGCGGATCTGGTTCGGGGTCAGAACGTCGACCATGCGTTGACGACGTTGCGCCTGACCAGGCGTGCGGCGTCCGCTGCGGTGAGCAAGACCATCCGATCGGCCATGCACAACCTCGTCAACAAGCACGGGGGATCGGTGGCGGCGGAGGACATGTTCGTCAAGTCGATCCTGATCGACGAGGGACGCACGATGGCCCGGATTCGCCCGCGTGCGCAGGGTCGCGCCTATCGCATCCGCAAACGAAGCAGCCACATCAAGGTCGTTGTTTCGCTTATGGAGGGAGCCGAGAATGAATAATCGCGGTATAGCGGTTTGGAGGTCCAGGTAATGGGACAGAAGACCCATCCCGTCGGCTTCCGTCTGGGAATCAACCGGACCTGGGATTCGCGCTGGTTCTCGACGAAGGAGTATTCCAAGTGGCTCGACGAGGACATCCGCGTGCGCGACTTCATAAAGCGGCGGCTGTACAAGGCCGGCGTGGCGCGCATCGAGATTGAGCGCTCGGGCGGCAAAGCCATCGTGAACATCTTCACGGCACGGCCGGGCATGGTCATCGGCCGCAAGGGCGCCGAGGTCGACCTGCTCCGCGAGGAGCTCAAACGGCGTTGCGGGCGAGAGGTGCAGATCAATATCAAGGACGTCAAGAAGCCCGAGCTCAACGCGCAGCTCGTTGCGGAACACATCGCCATGCAGCTCACGCAGCGCGTGGCATTCCGTCGCGCCATGAAGAAGACCATCCAGTCGGCGATGCGCATGGGCGCACAGGGGATCAAGGTGCAGTGCTCGGGACGCCTCGGCGGCGCCGAAATCGCGCGTCGCGAGGGTTACCACGAGGGACGGGTTCCCCTGCACACGCTGCGCGCCGACATCGATTTCGCCCGTGCGACGGCGCACACGACGTTCGGGACCGTCGGCGTGAAGGTCTGGATCTACCGGGGCGAAGTCTTTCCGGATGAGTTCAAGAAGTCGCTGGCGAAGGCCGGAGAGGGGGCCAAGTAGCCGTGTTGATGCCGAAACGGGTCAAGTACCGCAAGCAGCAGCGCGGGCGGATGGGTGGACAGGCCACGCGCGGCGCGAACATCGCGTTCGGTGAGTACGGTCTGAAGGCGATGGAGCCCCAGTGGATCACGAACCGGCAGATCGAGGCCGCGCGCGTGGCGATCACGCGCCACATGAAGCGTTCCGGAAAGCTGTGGATTCGCGTGTTTCCGGACAAGCCGGTTACGGTGAAGCCCGCGGAGACGAGGATGGGTAAGGGGAAGGGGAGCCCGGAGTACTGGGTCGCGGTCGTCAAGCCCGGGCGGGTGCTGTTCGAGCTGGAAGGAGTGCCGATCGAGGTCGCGCGCCGCGCGCTCGAGCTGGCCGCCTCCAAGCTGCCGTGCAAGACCAAGTTTGTGCAGCGCGACACGGAGGCATGACGATGAAAGCACAGGATATGCGGAACATGACGGTGGAAGAGCTCAGGGCGCATGAGGAGTCGTTGCTGGACGAGCTCGCGAATCTGCGCGTCAAGCTGGCCGTTCGCCAGCTCGACAATCCGTTGCGTGTTCGAATCGTCCGCCGCGACATCGCGCGAGCCAAGACGCTGATCCGAGAGATGACGGCGAAGCAGGCCGAGCCTCAGAGCCGGTAGGGTGGAAACAATGACGGAGACAATGGCTACGACCAGGGAAAACCGACGCAAGACATTCGTCGGCGTTGTGAAGAGCAACGGAATGAACAAAACGATCGTGGTGTCCGTGGAGCGGCTGGTGAAGCACCGGACGTATGGCAAGTACGTCAAGCGCACGACCAAGCTTTACGCCCACGACGAAGGCAACACGTGCAACATCGGGGACAAGGTGCTCGTGATGTCGACGCGTCCGCTGAGCAAGCTCAAGCGCTGGCGGCTGGTCGAGGTAATCGAGCGGGCCAAGTAGCCGCTGGATTGGAATTCGGCAGGTAACAGCAATGATCAAGATGCGGACAATGCTACAGGTGGCCGACAACTCGGGTGCAAAACGGCTTCAATGCATTCAGGTGGTCGGCTCGACGAGGAAGAGCAGCGCCTCCATCGGCGACATCATTTCGGTGTCGGTGAAGGTCGCCATCCCCGGCGGGCTGGTGAAAAAGGGCCAGGTCGCGAAGGCAGTCGTTGTCCGGACGAAGAAGGAAACGCGCCGCGACGACGGGACGTTCATTCGTTTCGACGAGAACGCGGCCGTGATCATCAACGACGCCAAGGAGCCGATCGGAACGCGTATCTTCGGCCCTGTCGCCAGGGAGCTGCGGGATAAGAAGTTCATGAAGATCGTCTCGCTCGCGCCCGAAGTGCTGTAGGGGGAATCATGAATCACATCGTGAAGAACGATACGGTCAAGGTGATCGGCGGCAACTACAAGGGTAAGACCGGCCGAGTCATCAAGGTGATGCCCGTGGAAGAACGGGTCATCGTCGAGAAGATCCAGATGGTGAAGCGCCACACGAAGCCCCGGTCCCAGGCGCAGCAGGGCGGGATCGTCGAGAAAGAAGCGTCGATCCACATGTCGAACGTGATGCTGGTCTGCCCGAAATGTGGGAAACCGTCGCGGACGCACGTGGGGCGCCTCTCCAGCGGCAAGAAAGCGCGTGTGTGCAACTCATGCGACGAGATGATTTCGAACGAATAGCGGAGAAGCAACGATGGTGAGACTGCGTGAGATGTACGAAAAGGAAGTCATTCCGGCGTTGAGGAAGGAATTCGACTTCAAGAACGTGATGGAGACACCGCGACTCGAGAAGATCGTGGTCAACATGGGAGTCGGCGAGGCGGTTCAGAACGCCAAGCTGGTGGATTCAGCCATTGATGACCTCGCCCTGATTACCGGGCAGAGGCCGCGCCTCAACCGGGCACGCGTGTCGGTGGCGGCGTTCAAGCTGCGCGAGGGTATGCCCATCGGCTGCAAGGTGACGCTGCGCGGGGATCGGATGTACGAGTTCTACGATCGTCTCGTGAACCTGGCCCTGCCGCGTATCCGCGACTTTCGTGGTGTGCCGACGAAAGGCTTCGATGGGCGCGGTAACTATACGCTGGGTATCAAGGAGCACATCATTTTTCCGGAAATCGACTACGACAAGATCGCGCAGGTTTTCGGTATGGATATTACGATCGTGACGTCGGCACGGACGGACGAGCAGGCTCTTTCGTTGCTGACGCACATGAAGATGCCGTTCCGGAAGAACTAAACGGCAAGACGTGTAGGAAGGAAGCCGTGGCCAAGAAATCGTGGATTGTGAAGTCAAGACGACGCCCGAAATTCAAAGTGCGTGGATACCACCGCTGCAACAAGTGCGGTCGTTCACGCGCCTATCTGAGGCGTTTCGGCGTATGCCGAATCTGCTTCCGGGACCTCGCCCTGCAGGGCGAAGTGCCGGGTGTCGTCAAGGCGAGCTGGTAATTGGGCGCGTGGATCGGCGGATGTTCTCCGCTCAGGTCCTCGCGCGAGCGGCATTCAATATCGCGCTGCGGAAATCGCGTCGAACGTCCGGCACGATCCGCTAGCGGCAGGAGAAGAGAAGAATCATGGCGATGACCGATCCAATTGCGGATTATCTGACGAGGATTCGCAACGCCTCGCGGGCCAAGCAGAAATACGTCGATATTCCCGCCTCCCGGGTGAAGGCTCAGATGAGCAAGATCCTGCTCGACGCGGGCTATCTGACGGGCGTGAAGTACATCGAAGACAACCGGCAGGGCCTGCTGCGCGTTTACCTCAAGTACACGCGCGAGAACGCGGCCGTCATCAACGGCGTGCGTCGCGTGAGTCGCCCGAGCTGCCGTATTTACACCGGCCGCACACACCTTCCGCGTGTGCTGGGCGGATACGGGATCGCCATCGTATCGACCTCGCAGGGTGTTCTCACCGATATCGAGTGCCGTAAGCGCGGCATCGGCGGCGAGGTCATGTGCGAGGTCTGGTAACAACGGACCTGGTCAAGAACGGACGGATGTGACATGTCGCGAGTCGGAAAACAACCCATCGCCATCCCGTCGGGCGTGACGGTGGGCATCGAGGGATCCCGGGTCACCGTGAAGGGCCCGAAGGGGACGCTCACGCTGCCGATCCCCGCCACGTGCAGTGTGGCGCAGGAAAACGGCGAAATCGTGGTGACGCGTGCCAACGACCAGAAGCCGGTGCGCGCCGCCCATGGCACGACGCGCGCGCACCTTGCCAACATGGTCAAGGGCGTGACGGTCGGCTTCATGAAGGAACTGGAGATCATCGGGGTCGGGTACAAGGCGGAGTCGAAGGGAAAGACGCTGGTTCTGACCATCGGCTACTCCCACCCCGTCAACTTCGACATCCCGGAGGGGCTCACGATCGAGACGCCCGAGCCCACGAAGATCCGTATATCGGGCATCGACCGGCAGCGCGTCGGCCAGGCGGCGGCGGAGATTCGCAGCCTGCGCGCGCCGGAGCCCTATAAGGGTAAGGGTATCAAGTATTCGGACGAGATCATCCACCGCAAGGCCGGTAAGTCCGCGGCGACCGCCGGCTAAGCCGCGGGTCGAAGGGGCGATTTGTCATGTTGAAGAAAATGAAGAATCAGGATCGGTTCAAGCGCTGGCGGAGGCACAAGCGCGTGCGCAACCGCGTCGTTGGCACGCCCGAGCGTCCGAGAGTGTGCGTGTTTCGGTCCAACTATCATATTTATGCGCAGCTGATCGACGACACCGTCGGGCGCACGCTCGTTTCGGTGTCCAGTCTCAAGCTCGAAGCGCCGGCGGCACCACCGGCCCCGGCCAAGTCGGGAAGCAAGAAGGCCAAAGCCGACAAAGCCGACAAGGGTGGCAAGGGCGAGAAGGCGGTCCCGGGGGGTCGCAAGACGCTGTTGGCGCGCGAAGTCGGGCGCCTGCTGGCGGAAGCCGCCCGGGCCAAGGGTGTGACCACGGTCGCGTTCGATCGGGGTGGCTATCTCTATCACGGCCGGGTCGCGGCGCTTGCGGATGCCGCGCGCCAGAACGGGCTCGAGTTCTAACCTGAGAAAGAGGACGTCTTAGTGGAAACCGGAACCGGATCGGGAGCAAACCAGCGTACAGGTGGCGGCGGCCAGCGCGATCGGCGTCCGCCGCGCGGCGGCAGGGGACGGGACGACCGTCGCCGTGGGCCGCGGTCGGATCGTGACCGTGGCAGCGGTCCCGAGTACGTCGAGACGACGATATACGTCAACCGCGTCGCGAAGGTCGTCAAGGGCGGCCGTCGTTTCAGCTTCAACGCCCTCGTGTGCGTGGGCGACGGGCTGGGGCGTGTCGGCGTCGGACTGGGAAAATCGAACGAAATCAGCGATGCCATCCGCAAGGCCAGCGAGTCCGGCAAGCGTTCGATGGTACGCGTCCCATTGATGGGGGGAACGATCCCCTATACCGTCCACGGTAAGTACGGGGCGGGCAAAGTGATTCTCAAGCCGGCGTCTCCGGGTACCGGGGTCATCGCGGGCGGCGCCGTGCGCGCGATCATGGAATCCGCGGGCGTACGCGACATCCTGGCCAAATCGCTGGGGTCGACGAATCCGCACAACCTGGTCAAGGCGACGCTCACCGCACTTCGCAAGCTCGAGAGTGCGCGCGAGGTGGCCAAGCGTCGCGGAATCTCGATCAACGATCTTTTCGGAATCGAGGCCAGGAATGGCTGACACGAAGATCATTCGCATCACGCAGATCCGGAGCCTGAGCGGGGCCCCCGTGAAGCATCACAAGACGATGGAGGCGCTGGGCTTCCGTCGTTGCTACCAGACCGTCGAGAAGGCGGACACGCCGCAGATTCGCGGCATGATCCATCAGGTCCGTCACCTCGTACGTGTAGAGGAGGCGCGCTGAGATGGACCTCGGTTCGCTGAAGCCCGCTTCGGGCGCAAAGAAGAAGCGCAAGCGCGTGGGGTGCGGCCCGGGATCCGGGCACGGCAAGACGTCCACGCGCGGGCACAAGGGTACGCAATCGCGTACGGGCAACGCGCAGCCTGCCTGGTACGAAGGCGGTCAGATGCCGCTGCAGCGGCGGACGCCGAAGCGCGGGTTCACGAACATCTTCCGCGTGCCGTGCCAGGTGATCAACGTCGGCGATCTGGACCGTTTCGAGGCGAATGCCACGGTGGACATCGACGCCCTGATCGAGAAAGGCCTGATTCGTCACCTGAGAAGCCCGGTGAAGCTGCTCGGCAACGGCGAAATCAAGAAGGCGTTGAACGTGACGGTGCATCGGTGCAGCCAGAAGGCGAAGGAAGCGATCGAGAAGGCGGGAGGGCAGATCAACCTGGTCGGTTGAGCTTCGGTTCGACCGGCCCACGGTGATTCTCAGGACCCATGATCGGCAAGATTCAGGAGATTTTCAGCATTCCCGAATTGAAGCGCCGCGTGTTGTACACGCTGGGGCTTCTCATCGTCTACCGGGTCGGGAGCCACATTACGACTCCCGGCGTGGACGCAACGGTACTGAGCGAGTTCTTCCAGCGCCAGCGGGGAACAATCCTCGGCCTCTACGATCTGTTCGCCGGTGGAAATCTGCACAAGGCAACGATCTTCGCGCTGGGGATCATGCCGTACATCAGTGCGTCGATCATTCTCCAGCTCTTCCAGGCCGTTATTCCGTACTTCGAGAAGCTGGCCAAGGAAGGCGAAGAGGGGCGCAAGAAGATCACGCAGTACACGCGCTACGGAACCGTGGTGCTGTCGATCATTCAGGGCTTCGGCATCGCGATCTTCCTGGAGAGCATGACCGGCCCGTCCGGACAGTCGGCGGTGATGTTCCCCGGCTGGGGCTTCCGTCTGCTGACCGTGCTGACGCTCACGGCGGGAACCGTTTTCATCATGTGGCTCGGTGAACAGATCACGGAGCGAGGAATCGGTAACGGCATCTCCCTGATCATCACGATCGGGATCATTGCCCGGTATCCGATCGAAACGCTGGATACGTACCGGGCCGTGCAGCTGGGCCAGATGACCCCGTTCAAGCTCGCGCTCGTGATCCTGATGATGATCGGGGTGACGGCGGGGATCATTTTCGTGACGCAGGGACAGCGCCGGATTCCGGTCCAGTATGCCAAACGCGTGGTGGGGCGCCGTGTCTATGGGGGGCAGGCGAGCCATATTCCGCTCGGCGTGAACATTGCGGGCGTGATTCCGATCATTTTCGCGCAGTCGCTGATCATGTTCCCGGGCACGATCGCCGCGTTCTTCCAGAACGTGACGTTCCTGCAGACCATCACGCTGTGGCTGTCGCCCGGTCATATGGTCTATATCGTGCTGTATTCGCTGATCATCATCTTCTTCACGTACTTTTACACGGCGATCGTCCTCAATCCGGTGGACCTGGCCGACAACATGAAGAAGTCCGGTGGCTTCATTCCGGGAATCCGACCCGGCAAGCGCACCGCCGAGTATATCGACCGGATCCTGACGCGCATCACGCTGCCGGGGGCCATTTTCCTGGCGTTCATCGCGATCCTTCCCGACATCCTGATCCGGAAGGTGAACGTGCCCTTCTATTTCGGCGGCACCGGGCTGCTGATCGTCGTGGGCGTCATGCTGGATACGCTGCGCCAGGTCGAATCGCACCTGCTGATGCGCCATTATGAAGGCTTCGTCAAGCACGGCCGCATCCGGGGGCGCAGAGGCTAGATGAATCTGGTGTTTTTCGGGCCGCCGGGATCGGGGAAGGGAACCCAGGCGGAGCGGCTCAAGACGAAATTCAAGCTCCGGCATATTTCCACCGGGGATCTGCTGCGCGAAGCGGTCGCCCGGGGCACGGAGCTGGGGAAGAGAGTGGAAAGCGTTCTGGCCGAGGGGCGGCTGGTGTCGGACGACATCGTGCTGGCTCTGATGCGCGATGCGATATCTGCGGTGAAGGGCGACTCCGCGCTGCGGGGTTGGCTCCTCGACGGATTTCCGCGCACCATCGGCCAGGCCGAGGGCCTCGACGGGATCCTCGGTGAGCTCGACCAGGCCATCGACGCGGTTGTGGTGCTCGACGTGGACCGCGGGACGGTGGTGGACCGGTTGTCGGGACGGCGGACGTGCACGAAGTGCAAGGCCGTCTTCCACGTGGAGGCGAACCCGCCCCGGACCGAGGGAGTCTGCGACCGCTGCGGCGGTGAGCTGATTCAGCGCGAAGACGACCGGCCGGAGACGATCCGTAAGCGGCTGGACGTGTACGAGGCGCAGACGAAGCCGGTCCTCGACTTCTATCGTGGGCGGGTGACGATGCACACCGTCGACGGCGGGAAGGATGTCGACGAGGTTACGCAAGCGATTGAGCGTGTGTTGACATGATCGTCCTCAAGTCGCCCAATCAGATCGAGATCATGCGGGCCAACGGGACGATCGCCGTTGAGTGTTTTGCGCTCGCGCGCGACTTCATCCGGCCCGGCCGGACGCGTCGCGAGCTCGACGAGACGATCGAGAAGTTTATCCTCGGTCGGGGAGCCACGCCGGCTTTCAAGGGATTTCACGGTTATCCCGCCGCCACGTGCATCTCGGTGAACGAGGAAGTCGTGCACGGGATCCCGGACGACCGGCCGTTGCAGGAAGGCGATATCGTCGGTGTCGATATCGGGGTGCTCAAAGATGGGTACTACGTGGATTCGGCGCGGACGTTGCCCGTCGGCCGGATCAGCGACGAGGCGGCCCGCCTCCTGGAAGTAACCCGGGATGCGCTCGACCACGGAATCGCGATGGCGCGGGTCGGGAACCGGCTCACGGACATCTCGCACGCAGTCGAGAAGCGGGCGCGCAAAGCAGGGTACTCGGTCGTGCGCTCGCTGGTGGGTCACGGGATCGGGCAGAGGATGCACGAGGACCCGCAGGTTCCCAACTTCGGACCGCCCCAGCAGGGCCCGTTGTTGGAAGAAGGTCTGGTCATCGCAATCGAGCCGATGATCAACGTCGGCACCGCCGACGTGTTGACGCTCGAAGACGGCTGGACGATCGTCACCGTCGATCGGAAGCTGTCCGCGCATTTCGAGGATACGGTAGCCGTGACGAAGGACGGGCCCAGTATCCTGACCCGATAAGCGAAAGGGAGTATGGGGAAAGAGGATACGATCACTGTTGAAGGGACCGTCGTGGAGGCACTGCCGAACACGATGTTCAGAGTCGAACTGGCGAACAAGCACGTCGTACTGGCTCATGTATCCGGAAAGATGCGGATGCACTTCATCAAGATCCTTCCAGGTGATCGGGTAACGATCGAAATTTCCGCGTACGATCCCACGAAGGGTCGGATCGTCTATCGGTACAAGTAGCGATCGCGGAGGAGAACGATGAAAGTAAGAACATCGATCAGGAAAATCTGTCCGGATTGCAAGCTCATCCGGCGCAAGGGCGTGCTGCGGGTGATCTGCAAGCACAAGCGCCACAAGCAGCGCCAGGGTTAGCCAGTCGTTGAGCGCCGTCCCGTCGGGAAGGCGTACGATGCCCGGCGAGGAAAGGAGACCGGTCTGCCGTGCGAATTGCAGGCGTTGACATTCCAAATGAAAAGCGCGTCGTCATCGCGCTTACGTACATCTATGGTATCGGGCCGAGGTCCGCTGAGCGCATCTGCGCCAAGGCGGCGCTCGATCCCAGCGTGCGTGTAAAGGACCTTCTCGAGGAGCAGGGCATCAAGCTGCGTACCATCATCGAGAACGAGTACAAGGTGGAGGGTGAGCTCCGCACCGAGCTGAGCTTCAACATCAAGCGTCTGATCGACATCAACTGCTACCGTGGGCGGCGTCACCGGTTGAACCTGCCCGTCAACGGACAGCGAACCCGGACCAATGCGCGTACGCGCAAGGGACCGAAGGTGCGGCCGGGTGTCGGCAAGAAGAAGGCCCCTGCGGGCAAGAAGAAGTAAGCGATTGAGCACGGTCCTGCCGTGCACAAGGAGGAAAGGTGACGACCAAGCCGAAGCGTACATCCGGCAAGAAGAAGTCGAAGAAGGTCGACGTGGCGGGGATCGCCCACATCCGGTCGACGTTCAACAATACCATCGTCACGATCACCGACATGAGCGGTGCCGTGGTGTCGTGGGCGAGCCCGGGTACGGTCGGGTTCAAAGGCTCGCGTAAGAGCACGCCTTTCGCCGCCCAGCTGGCGGCCGAGCGCTGCGCCCGCGAGGCGATGGATATGGGGATGAGGAAGGTCGAAGCGTGGATCAAGGGACCGGGTGCGGGTCGTGAAGCCGCCATCCGGTCGCTGCGCGCGGCGGGGATGGAAATTACCGCGGTCAAGGACTGCACGCCCGTGCCGCACAATGGCTGCCGCCCGAGGAAGCGGCGGCGGGTATAGCACAGGCTATACATGGAGGAATGAATGGCCAGGTATCGTGACGCTAAGTGCAAGTTGTGCCGGCGGGAAGGCGAAAAGCTCTTCCTGAAGGGCGACCGCTGCTATTCCAACAAGTGCGCCATTGAGAAGAGAAACTTCCCCCCGGGGCAGCACGGCAAGGCACGGCAGCGCAAGTCGTCCAAGTACAACGTGCAGCTGCGCGAGAAGCAGAAGTTGAGAAAGACCTATGGTCTGCTGGAGCGGCAGTTCCGGAACTACTTCCATAAGGCCGTGCAGCAGAAGGGTGTTACGGGCACGACCCTTCTGCAGCTGCTCGAGCGGCGATTGGACAACGTCGTGTACCGGCTGGGCTTCACGACGTCCCGCGCCCAGGCGCGCCAGCTCATTCGTCACAGCCACTTTGACGTGAACGGCAAGAGAGTGAATATTCCCAGTTACCTTGTGTCGCCGGGCGACCGCATCGCCCCGCGGGGTAAGAGCAAAGAGCTCTTCATCATTCGTGAGGCGATAAAGAACGTCGACACGCGGCAATCGGTTCCGTATCTCGATCTCGACACCAACAAGTTCGAGGGAACTTTCACAGAGATTCCGAACCGCGACGTGATTCCCGTGCCGGTGGACGAGCAGCTGATCGTCGAGCTGTACTCGAAGTAGCATTTTTGAACGCCGGCGCGCCGGATAACGTGTTCCCCCCGAGGGAGGAGGAAGTCTAGATGAAATGGCGTAACCTGTTGATGCCGAAAGAGATAACCCGTGAGGAGTCGACCGCGACCAACACCCGGGCGCGCTTCGTCGTGGAGCCCCTGGAGCGTGGCTTCGGACTCACGCTCGGCAATGCTCTGCGGCGCACGCTGCTGTCGTCCATCCAGGGCGCGGCGGTGACCGCGGTTCGTATCAAGGGCGTGCTCCACGAGCTGTCCAACATCCCGGGCGTCATGGACGACGTCACGGACGTGGTGCTCAACCTGAAGCAGCTCGTCGTCATCATGCACAACGACGAGCCCAAGTTCCTGAAGCTCAAGGTGACCAAGCAGGGCCCGATCACGGCGGCCGATATCGAGCCCGACTCCGATATCGAGATCGTGAACAAGGACCTCGTCATCTGCACGGCGTCCGAAGAGGTCGAGGTCGAGATGGACATCCTGATCGGCCACGGTCGTGGCTACGTGCTCGGCGAAAACCACGACCTGGGTGACTACGACATCGGACTCATCCCGATGGATTCGAACTTCTCGCCCGTGCGCAAGGTTTCGTACACGGTCGAGAATACCCGCGTCGGCCAGCGCACCGACTATGATCGCCTGATTCTGGACGTCGACACCAACGGGAGCGTTCGCCCGGAGGATGCGGTCGGGTATGCCGCCAAGATCGTCAAGGACCACATGCTCCTGTTCATCAAGTTCGATGAGACACCGATGGAGGCCGAAGAGCCGGAGGTCGACGAGGAACGCGAGCGCCTGCGCGAGCTCATGGGCCGGAGCGTCGAAGAGCTCGAGCTTTCCGTGCGGTCCGGGAACTGCCTGCGTCGCGCGAACATCCGCACGCTGGGTGAGCTCGTTAACCGCACCGAAGCCGAGATGCTCAAGTACCGGAACTTCGGCAAGCAGAGCCTCAAGGAGATCACGGAGATCCTGGCGGGCATGGGTCTGCACCTGGGAATGGACGTCGACGCCCTCCTCGGCGGGAAGGCCCCGAAGGCCGCCGCGCCCGAAGAGAACGAAGACACCGAAATCGCAGTCGAGAACTCGTAACCGGATAGGATTGGGACATGAGACATCGCGTCGATCATCGCAAACTCGGTCGTACGGCGGCACACCGCCGCGCCCTGATGCGCAGCATGGTGACGTCGCTCTTCCAGACCGAGCGGATCACCACCACGGCTCCCAAGGCCAAGGAGGCGCGCCGCGTCGCCGAGCGCCTGATCACGCGCGCCAAGAAGGGTTACCAGGCGCATCAGGAAGGCCTGAGCCTCAAGTCGTCCGGGAAAGAGGCGGAAGCGAAGCGCTTCCAGGAACTCGCGCTGGCACACTGGCGGCAGGCCGGCCGCTTCGTGCGTACGCCCGCCGTCCTGCGTAAGCTGTTCGACCAGATCGCGCCCCAGTACCTGGAGCGCAATGGCGGCTACACGCGCATCATTCGCCTCGACCACACCCGGGTGGGCGACAACGCGCGGCTCGTGCTGCTGGAGCTGGTCGACACCGCGGTGACGCGCAAGCCGCTCATGCGCGGCGGAGCGCACGAGGAAGAGGAAGCGTCGGAGAAGGGGAAGAAGGGGCGCAAGGCGAAAGCCAAGGCGGAACCCGCCGAAGCCGCGGACGGCAAGGAAAAGAAGACCCGCAAGAAGAACAAGGAAAAGGCCGCCGTCGAAGCGGCCGACAGGAAGAAGGGCAAGTCCGCCGGCGCGGGTAAGAAGGCCGCGCCACGGGCGAAGGCCAAGGCGAAATCGAAGGCCCGGAAATCCGGGGAGTAATCGCCGGCATGTCGCGCGGCTTTCGAGCGGCGTTTCGCGTCTCGATCCTCATCGTATCGATCTGGATTCTGTCGGGGCCCCTTCCAGCGGGAGGGGCCCCCGTTTTTGCCCAGGAGCCGCCGGCCGAGCCGGTGGACTCGCTGGCCGGCGCTCCCTACCTGGAACGCCTGCGTGCCACGACGCCGATCCTCCCCAACTCCGAGCTGCGCGCGCTGTGGGTGGTCCGCGACGCGCTCGTCACCCCGGAGTCCATCAATCGTCTCGTCGACTACGCCGTCCAGACGCGCATCCAACTCCTGTTCGTCCAGGTTCGCGGCCGCGGCGACGCGTTCTACCGGTCGACCGTCGCCCCGCCCGCCCTGCAGCTGCGAGCGCCCCTCGCGGACTTCGACCCCCTCGCCTACCTGTTGACCCTCGCCCACCGCTCGGGGATCGCCGTGCACGCGTGGATCAACGTGTTCCTCGTGTGGTCGAACCCGTCGCTGACACCTCCGCCCGCGCACCTGGTGGTGCGGCACCCCGACTGGCTGCTCACCGACGCTTCGGGCGTGCGAATCGATCGCATTCCGCCGGCCCGCTGGAAGGCGCTGGGAATCGAAGGCGCGTTCGCT
>CAZCQM010000038.1:274-1059 GCA_964500785.1 uncultured bacterium | reverse complement strand
CCGGAGATGCGCCGTCACATGGAGCGCGTGGTCCGCGAGCTGGTCCGGAACTACGACATCGACGGCGTCCATCTCGACTACATCCGGTACCCGAATCGCGACTACTCGTTCGACCCCGGAGACCGGTCCGCGTTCGCCGTGCGCTGGGGAGTCGACCCCGCCGAGCTGGTGATCGGCGACCGCGCGCGCCTGCAGCGGATCATCGGCGGAGAGGCGCTTGCGTTCGTCGACAGCACCTTCGCCCGCGAACGCGTCGAGGACGTGGACAGCATGGTGGTCGCCATCCACGGCGCGTGCGGCGGCCTGCCCCTGTCGGCGGCGGTGATCGCGGATCCCATCGCCGCGGTGCACGACAAGGCCCAGGACTGGCCGACGTGGGTGCACCAGCAATGGGTCGACTTCGTGGTCCCCATGGCCTACAACGCGCCCCCGCTGGAGCTTGAATACAAGGCGAAGGTCTACAACCGTCTCGTGGGGCGCGACCACGTGCTCATCGGTCTCGGGGTGTTCGGTGATCGCGACCGCTACCTGGCGGAGTCGGTCGAACTGCTGCGGTCGGTGGGGGTGGCGGGATACGCGCTGTTCTCGTACAACGCTCTGGCGGAGGACCCGTTCTCGGCCGGCCTCCTCGAGCGGGCGGTGCTTCCCCCCGACACGAGTGCGGTCGACGACACGGACGGCGAAACCGACGACGATCAGCAGTGATGCGCTACTTCTTCTCGTCCGCCTTCTTCAGAGTTGCTTCGACATAGTCCCTGGCGACCCTGGGAAGGTCCATGGTACGG
>CAZCQM010000038.1:0-264 GCA_964500785.1 uncultured bacterium | reverse complement strand
CACGAACGGAACACCGCGATCGCTTCGTCCGTGCGACCCGCGCGCATCAGGCTCTCGCCGTAGAAGAAAGCGTAGATGGCGTCTCCCGGGCTGTATTTCACGCCGTCCCTCGCCACGTCGAGCATCTTGTCCCACTGGTTGGTCTTTTCCAGGAACATCACCAGGCGGACGCGTGCCTTGGTGTATGCCGGGCGTCGTTCCAACACCTTCTCCAGCATGTCGATGGCTTCGTCGGTGCGCCCGTCCTCTTCGATGTAGACGGCG
>CAZCQM010000037.1:0-18105 GCA_964500785.1 uncultured bacterium | reverse complement strand
CGCCGCGTGATCTGGTCCGTAGAGGTGCGAAGAACGTACAGGTACACGCCGCTGGATGCACGCGCGCCGCTTGCGGTCGTGCCATCCCACGTCACAGAATGCGGACCGGCACCCAGGCGTCCCCTGAACAGTGTGTTCACGAGACCGCCGTTTACGTCGTAAACGCTGACATCCACGTTATCTTGCTGCACGAGGTCGAAGGCGATCCGCGTGATCGGGTTGAACGGGTTCGGGATGTTCTGGTGCAGTTCGGAACCGCGGGCACTCGGCGTATCCTCAACGCCCGTGGCAACGACCTTCGCAAAGGCCACGTCATCCACGAAGACGGCGCCATTCTCCAGGAGCACACTCTGCGTGAAGAGGATGAACGCATCGACGGAAACCGCCCCCGCGGGCGCCGTGGCATCAACAACGTACCGTGTCCACGTGCCCAGCGGCGTCGTGTTGTCGGCGATGACGACGTCGGCACCGCCAAGATCGGTTCCGACGTTGTCACGGTACACGATTCGGGCGAGAGCCACGTCCCCGTTGGTTCCGCGGATGCCATCCTCCACGCAAGTGTTCAGTGCATAGACGGTCAACAGCCACCGGTCGCCGGGGACGGTGGCAAAACTCTGGTACATTCCCGAGTCGTTGCCCGAAGAGAATGTGCCAAACAGCTTTGCACCACCCGTCGGGGTCCGGCGCGCGAAGGAGCGACCGTCCCAGAACACGTTGCCGAACGTGTTCCAACCACTGAGATCCGTATTGAAGCTCGGGTTTACGAACACGTTGGGACCCGCGATGGGCGCGCCTTCACAGAAGAAGAGGTCGTCCACAAAAACAGACCCCGTGTCGCAGCCCGGCTGGAGGAACAGAATCATCGCCTGGACGCGCATGGCCCCCGGTGGGGCCGGAGCCGACACCGCGAAGGGGACCCACGTGTCGAGGGGCGTATCCCAATCGCCGATGATGACCTCGTTGGTTGCCATCTCGGCGCCACCAACAGCCGCGTCGTAGAACACAATCTTGGCGATTGCGCGGTTCCGGTTGCACGTGTCGTTCCCGGGCAGCGGGTCGGCGCTCGACACGAACGAGTAGCCGGACATCGTGTAGATCTGACCAACTACGGGCGTGAATGACTGAAAATACCCACCCGTGTCAAACGTGGGAATGGGACAGCCGCTGAACTCGCCATAGATCTTCGAGGCCGCAACGCCAGTGTGAATGATGTTATCGGTGGCAGCGGTGGACAACTGGACACCGCTACCGAACGTTGTCCAGCCGGTGTACGACCCACCGCCCGTCTCGAATCCGGGGTTGGTCAGGAGCTGGACACCGCTCGCGAATACAGTGTGACTGGCCGCGAGCACGACCGCACACGTCACCGAAAGCAATGCAAACGTTCGTGTATGTTTCATTTCCATGGCCTTCCTTGGACGGCCCAGTTTCGTGCCGTCTGTCATGGTCACCGGCGTGCGCCGGCTCATCAAGGGTTTCGAGCCGGCAACGAAATACGATTTCCGCCGCCGGATCTGATTGACTTCGACTCCCTCCGTCACGCACCGCGGCGTCAAAACCATAGACCGCGACTCAGACGGAACTGCTACTCTACTTCAACATCACCATTTTCTTTGTCTCCACCACGTCCCCCGCCCGCAGCTGATACAGATAGACACCTGACGCCACCCGATTTCCGGAATCATCGCGACCATCCCACACCACTTCGTCGTAGCCCGCCGCCACACGGCCGCTGAGCAGCGTCCGCACGAGTCTGCCCCGCACATCGTAGACCGCGATCTCCGCAACCCCGTCCGCCGCCATGGTGTAGCCGATGGCGGTTGTCGGGTTGAACGGGTTCGGTCGCGCATCAGCAAGGAAACTCTCCCGGGCCGGCGGCATGTCACGAACCGCGGTTGCCGTCCCGGCAGGAATGAAGGTGAATGCATCGAGGACGACTTCCTGGTCACTCGCGGGGTCGGCGATTTGCCAGAGGTTGATATGTATACGCGGCTGCTCCGGCCGTGGAATGTGCGGTCCGGTATAGGTCCAGGAGTGGATCTGGACCGATGTGGCCTCGTCCAGAGGACCACCACGCCAGCTTCGGCATTCCACGCGGTCGTGCAACCAGCGGAACGCGTGACTGGTAATCTCACCGGTGGAGAAGGTGGCGTCGAAACGGTCGATGTTACCGGGCCAACTGGCGGGTTGCGCAACAAACTGCCCGATGTCACCGGTCGGATTGCCCCACCGGCTGAACTCGATATCGAATTCATTGGCCGGGTTCCACCACAGATAAGACGCGTCGTAACACGGTCCGTACTCCCACGTGAAGAGTCCGAGCACGACATTGGGATCGAGCAAATCGAGGCGGCCCTGCGTCGTAAAAATATAATCGCCGTACCCCAGCGTGTCGACCAGCGCAATCTCGCTGCTGTACCAGTTGCCGAAGTTGTTCTGGACGGTCATGTGCAACTGGTCGCCTGCATCCACCCACACCGCGGTAGCGGAATCGTCGTAGCGATTGGGACCCGGCCCGAACACGCCCGGACCCTTTACGCGCCAGTCATAACCGCTGAACGTAATCGTTCGCCCGCCCGGGAAGTCGTTCCACTGAATGTCATCGATGCTCGGGGGGCCGACTTTGTTGAACTGGGCGAGGTCGTAGTAGACGTCGGGTGATGGATCCGTGGGCGATTGGAGAACGCCGAGCAGGAAGTGGGTCTTGACCGTGCCCGATGGCGCGGGACCACTGACCACGCTGAATTCCTGGATCGCGTCCACCGGTGTCGACGCAGTTGCGACGTCGTGCGACTCGTACGAGATCAGGTTTCCGCCACTGTCACGCCACTCGATGTTGAGGATCGCTTTGCACTGGCCGGTAAGCGGGTTGGTCCCCGTGTGCCAGGCATCGACGGATGCTTCCCACTGATCACCGGGCGCCGTATCCAACGACTGCCAGTATGCAGATACGTCCCATCCACCCAGGTTGGGCCCGCTCACACGCGCGGCTTCAAAGCCGTGCGGCGCGCTGGACGTGGAGCCAACCACTCCAAATTGATTCCAACCGGCGAACACCTGTCCACCGGTTCCGCTGATTTCGAAACTCGGGTTGGCGAGGATGCACTGTGAGGACGCCTCGAGCGGGGCAAGCGCGGCGACGAAGAGCCCGAGGATGAGTATCGCAATGCGTCGCATTTGTCCCTCCGCGCGTCGGAGCAGAAGTTGCGTCCCTGGGGGGGCATCGGAGACGACCGCACCGGGCGCGTAAGTAGTTACGATGTTGGAACCTACGTTCGCACCCCGCCGCTCTGCAATGGTACCAAAAGCGCCCTCGATAAGCAAATCTCCGGGGGGGGAGGGCCGCTGGCCGTGGCGGGTTGACAACGCGGCGCGTCTTTTGACACGATCCGTCCAGTCCACTCGTTTTGCGCCAAGCCCATTAATGAAAACGAGATACCGTTGCAGCCTATGCTCCGATTCCCCGACGACTTCACGTGGGGCGTGGCCACATCCGCCCATCAGATCGAAGGCGCCTTCCACGAGGATGGCCGCGGCCCATCCATCTGGGACCGGCTGGAAGCCACACCCGGGCGCATCGCCGATGGGTCGGACGCCAGCGTAGCCTGCGACCACTACCACCGCTGGCGGGATGACATCGTCCTGATGACGCGGCTGGGCGTAAACGCCTACCGGTTCTCGGTCGCCTGGTCGCGCGTACTCCCCGACGGCCGGGGACCCGTGAACGCCGCGGGGCTCGACTTCTATGACCGGCTCGTCGACGCCCTGCTGGACGCCGACATTCGGCCATTCATCACCCTCTACCACTGGGATCTCCCGCAGGCGCTGCAGGATCAGGGCGGCTGGATGTCCCGGGACACCGTGGACGCATTCGTCAATTACGCGGACGTCGTCAGCGCGCGACTGGGTGACCGCGTGAAACACTGGATCACCCACAACGAGCCCTGGTGCGTCGCCCACCTCGGATATGACAGCGGCGATCACGCTCCCGGAATCAAGGACCCCCCGGGTGCGCTGCGCGTTGCGCATCACTTGCTCCTGTCGCACGGTCTGGCGTGTCCCGTCATTCGCAGGAACGTGCCCGACGCCCAGGTAGGCATCGTGCTCAATCTTACGCCGTCGACCCCCGCATCGGGACGCCCGGAAGACGTGGACGCATCGCGTTGGTTTGATGGCTTCTTCAATCGCTGGTACCTTGACCCCCTCTTTCGCGCTTGCTATCCGGAAGACGTGATTAAAGACCGCATCGCCGTGGGTCACCTGGAAAGCACGCAGCTGCCGTTCGTCCGCCCCGGAGACATGCAGACGATTTGCGCGCCCATGGATTTTCTCGGCGTCAACTACTACAGCCGCGTGGTGATGCGTGCCGGCGAAGGCGCGTGGCCACAGGCCGTGCGCCAGGTGCCGGAAGAAGAACTCACCGACATGGGCTGGGAGGTCTACCCGTCCGGGCTGACGACACTGCTCGAGCGGCTTCACCGCGAGTACGCGCCGGCGGCGATGTACATCACCGAAAACGGCGCCGCATACTCAGACGGTCCCGACGAAGCCGGTCGTATCATCGACACCCGGCGCATTGAGTTCATGCGCGGGCATATCGTGGCATGCCACCGCGCCATCGAAGGCGGTGTGCCGCTTCGGGGCTACTTCGCATGGTCGCTGATTGACAATTTCGAGTGGGCGCACGGGTACGAAAAGCGCTTTGGGCTATTCTGGGTCGACTTTGAAACACAAGAGCGAATGCCAAAAGACAGTTCGTTCTGGTACCATGGAGTCATCACTGCAAATGGGGTGAGCGACTCAACACGATGACATTCCCTGGGAGGACTCCGCAATGTTGCGCGCAGGAATAGCCACACGAAATCTGGCCATCACGCTCGCCGCGCTGTTTGCCGGGCTGATTGCACCGCCAACTATCGCGCAAACGGTGGACGCGGTTCATGTCGTCTCCGACGCATCCGGCCAGCGGCTGCAGGTGAATGGACGCGACACCATGGTATTCGGAATGAACTGGGACTACTCCCCCATCGGAACGAACTATTCCTACAACCTCTGGGCTCAGCCTGACGATTTCATCAAAGAAGCGCTCGCGCGCGATATGCCCCTTATGAAGGCCATGGGTGTCAACGCGATGCGTGTGTACGTGGGTATCCCGGCCCGCTGGATAACGTACATATACGAGCAGTATGGCATTTACACCATCCTGAACCACACCGTGGCACGCTACGGCTTCACACTGGACGGGACATGGATCTCGCACGTGGACTACGCCGACCCGCAGCTACGCGCGGCGGTGAAAGCCGACGTACTCTCGATGGTGGAAAAGTACCGGAACACGCCCGGACTCATGATGTGGCTGCTGGGCAACGAAAACAACTACGGCCTGACGTGGACGTCCTTCGAGATCGAATCACTCCCCGAAGGCGAACGCGATGCCGCCCGGGCGCGCTTTCTGTACTCCCTCTTCGGCGAAATCATCGACGGCATCAAGGCGCTCGATTCCGACCACCCCGTCGCCATTGCAAATGGCGACGTTCAGTACATCGACCTGGTCGCTCAGGAGTGCAAGAACCTCGACATCTTCGGCGCCAACGTGTACCGCGGGATATCGGCGCGCGACCTGTTCGATGTCGTAAAGGAAAAGCTGGGAATTCCCGTGGTGTTCACCGAGTTCGGCTGCGATGCATTCAACGCCAAAGAGATGCGCGAAGATCAGATCATGCAGGCGCATTACCTGATCGGCCAGTGGGAGGAGATCTACGAGCAGTCCGCGGGCAAGGGCCGTGCCGACAACTGCATCGGCGGCATGATCTTCCAGTGGACCGACGGCTGGTGGAAGTTCAGGCAGGAAGAACGCCTCGACGTGCACGACACCAACGCCTCGTGGGCCAACGGCGGCTACCCGGAGGATCTGGTCAAGGGCGAGAACAACATGAATGAGGAATGGTGGGGCATTACCGCCAAGGGCTTCCCCGATATCAATGGCCAGTATGACGTCTATCCACGCGCGGCGTACTACGCGTTGCGACAGGCGTTCGCGCTGGATCCCTACGCACCCGACACCAACCTCGACAAGATCCGTGCTCACTTCGGGCGCATCTATCCGGCCGTGGCCGCGCTCGAGGCACGGGGCAACACCGCGGCGCTGGAGTCGAGCGTCGCCAGCCGCGTTCGTGTGAGTAACGTGCGCCTCGAGTTCAAAACCTACAACACCGGTGGGAATCGCGTCAGCACGCCTGCCACGCCGGGAAGCGGCGAGCCCACGCAGTTTCCCGCGTTCCGTGGGTTCGATCACATGGAGTCGTTCTACACTGACTTCGAGGCCCAACCCACCGACGCGATTATGGGAACACTGTCGCTGAACATCCTGGGACACGTGGCCACCGCACCCATCGATGAAATCTTCTACGAAAACCGGGGGCGGCCCAGGACCCTCGAGGGTCCGAACGGAACGGTGACCCTTCCCGACGTCGAGCGGGTCGCGGTCTACCGGGCGTCGGTCAACTGGGATGACCGCTGGTTCTCCCTGGCGGGCTTCTACCGCACGGGTCACCTGCACTGGCAATACGAGGGAGACTTCTTCGGGATGTACCGGGATGCCTACTACGGCGATAACATCGACATCTACAACGGCCAGGCCCCGATTGGTGCGGAGATTGCCGGCAAGAAGGCCCTCACGGGTCTGAAGGTGGCGTACGGCCCGCAGTTGTGGTGGGGGGCCAACCCCGCGGTATTTGTGAAGTACAACCACCGCATATGGAAATGGAACGCGACGGCCATTTACCAGGACGACATCCAGGGGCAGACGGGCACGGTCGCGAGCTCGGTCGCCATCCCGCTGCCACCAACTCGCAAACTTTCTCTCCAGCTCCAGGGCGCCCGAGGCAACATTGCCTACGAAGTGGGCGGCATCTGGTCCGGTCAGCCCAAGGTCGGCCAGACTTTCCAGATCGCGGAGCCGGACGGCGACAGCTACCGCGTCCTTCAGGACAAGGTGAAGGACTCGGACACGTTCGGCGGCAAGGCCAAGGTGACCTACCAGAAGGGCCGGTGGAACTGGTACGGCGAGGGCGCCATCATGGGACTCGTCGCCGATGGCGGTCCGACTTCCATCCCGACATTCACCGGCTGGCGCCTTCGCGACAGCGGCTCCGGCAACCAGTCCAACGTCCTCACCGGCATCGCCGTCCAGGTGCGCGATTTCCAGATCTCCCCCAACTTCCTGTACCAGAAACCGATCGTGGGCCCGGTCCCGGGCGACGTGCCTCCGCCCGGGCGGCCCCGCAACGTTCTCACTGATCCGTTTGCCGTCCGCGAAAACCGCGAGACGACCGCCGGCGAGTTGATCATCACCTATGACCCCACACCGGCCACGTGGATGTGGGCGTGGGACAACGAAACCGCCGAGGACGCCAGGTTTGCCGCCGCGGTGGGATACGTGTACCGGCACATGCCCACCACGCAAGACGTGGCCAACTACATCGCGGAAGACGGAACAACCGTCTACGCGTTCACCGCCTCTCCACCGGGGCGCGACCTGTGGGAGTTGTGGACCCGGATCGTCTCCGTCCCCCGACAGAACATGCGTTTGATTGCAAACCTGTACGTCGGAAGCGCAGAGGGAAATGGATACGATAACACCGGTGAGAACAAGACCCTCAACCGGCGCATCCAGCGCGCGGGTGGAACCGCCCGTCTCGCGTGGGGCCAGCAAGTGTTCGAGGCCGCGGCGAAGTTCAATGACTGGGGCCCCTACGACTACCACCGCGACTTCAACGAGACCTTCCCGGTCCAGTTGATGGCCGACGTTTCGCATACGCTGGGAACGCCGCGGTGGTTCGGCTTCCCGCAGACGAAGTTCGGCGTGCGCGCAACGTGGCGTTCGCTGGACGAGAACTCGCCGCGCTACTGTCCAGGCATGACACCGAACGCGCTGGGAATCCTGGAGTGCGATCCGACGCTGGACGCCAAGAACGGCTCGGAGTGGGAGATCCGCACGTACCTGATCTTCACCATGTAGTGCGGGAAATCAACCGCGGGGGCGAACTCGTAGACGCGCCGGAGCGTAGGTATGCGACGGCGTTGCATGACGCGTAACCCGTGAGCCGTGGAATCAATTCCCGTCTTTGTAGAAGAAGATGTTGTCGACGAGCAACTGCACCGAGTCGCTGCGCAGGATGATCTGCGCCAGGTGCGCCGTCTCCTTCAGCCCGCCGGGCACCGTGAAGGAGCTCAAAGGGATGTCGAGGCTGAGCCACTGGTTGAACACCAGTTGCGGCGGCACAACTGCGATCACCTTCTGGCTATCATCGCCGGACGGCACCGGCTCGCCTGAAAACACGCCGTCCGCTCCGAAGCTGAACAGCCCCAGACCGAAGAACGTGCCTTCCGGCGCCCAGATGTCGATGTGAATGTTCGTCATCGCGCTGGCGTCGATGGTGTGCGTCCCGAAATCGATGACGGCGACATCGAGTGCCGTGGGGATGTTGTAGACCTTGACGTCGTCACCCTTGATCTTGAGATCGGACACGTCGGCGGTGTCATAGTCGGGAGAGAAGCTGTCGACGGGCCGGTTGGGATACGCGTTGCTGAAAATCGATATTACGTTCGCCGCGGGAATCGTCGGCCTCGGGGCGGGGTCGGACGGCGGGTCCAGTGCACGGACCGTGAATCGTCCGGCCACCACGACCGTGGCGAGCATCGCGGTGATGTCAGCGGTACCGCCCCCTACCACGCTGACTCCACCTTCCACCGGCTCGGCAACATTCCCGTCCGACGACAGAAACGTGAAGTAGGCCGGCGCGTGATTCACCTGCAGTGCAGTGGGTGCCGGAACCGCAACATCGAATACGGTGAACGTTCCCTCGACGTTGATCCGCACGCCGGTAACCGTGCCTACATCACTCTGGCGCATGACCGGACGGGGGTTGGATATCGCGTCCGAGTTTACGAACTCGATCTCATCGAACCAGATGTCGTAACCCATCCCGTTCTCGGGACCCTCGGAAAAGAAGAAGAGCCCCCTTTCGGGCGTCATGACGCCGGTTCGTGGGATGGGAAGGATGTGACGCTGCCACGTGGTGGTCAGCGGGATGTTGCTCACGCTGCCCATGTACGGCGCCGTACCCGTGTTGTCGTTGCCGTATCCCGCAATGTCGAGCGTCGCAGCTTTGCTGGCCTTTGCCCAGAACGAAAGCGCGTTGTACTGCGAGAGGTCGCGGGGGGCGTTTGCGGTAATGGCACCACCCGCATACCCCACGTCGGGCACCGTGATCTTGATGGAAGCGTCTCCGAGGTACTTCTCGCTGGTGTCTATGGAGAGGGCATCGAGCTTGGACCCACCGAACGCCTGGTAGTCGATACCGTCGAACACATCGCTGAACACAACCGGATTGGTTGGAAAGGGGGCGAGTTCGAGTCCGGTGGTGTCGCGGTCGCAGCCGGTGATTGCCAGCGGGGCCGCCAGCACGGCGGTCGCCAACAGCACTGCGGTCATGCGGTTTCTCATGGCGATATCTCCTTGCTCAATAGTCGGATACCGGACTCGTGGAGTCAAGTTCGTTCGAGGCCGCCGGCGCAAAGTTATGGCTTGAATCGCAGCCGTCGGTCCACAAAGATAGACGCCTCCCACCGATGAGTGGTGGACTGGTTGAACGCAATCAACGGGAGCATCTTGTCAAATGGCCATACGACTGGGGCTGCCCCGGATACCGGAGATGTCATCATCCGTCGCTGGCGGCCTGGTACGGTGGCGTGGCGGTACCTACTACAGAATCACCGGATACGACCTGATGGACTCGTTCCTCACCAGCGTGGTCAGCCACTCGGATCTGTGGATGTTCGCGTCGTCTCGTGGGGGCCTGGCCGCGGGGAGACGCGATTCGTCGCACTCCCTGTTCCCGTACGAGACCGTGGACAGATTGCACGCGTCGCAGACCTACACCGGACCTGTCACCATTGTCCGCTGCGAACAGAATGAAGATGTCTATGTGTGGGAGCCGTTCAGCACGGATGGACGGCTTCGTTATGAGCTGGAGCGCAACCTGTACAAGCACAATCTGGGCTGCGAGCTCTGGTTCGAGGAGAACAACCTCACTCTCAGCCTCAGGTTTCGCTATGGCTGGCGCCCGAGCTCGCGCTTTGGCTGGGTGCGGACGTGCGAATTCGAGAATACGGGGGAACGCGGGCTGAAGATCGAGGTGCTCGACGGCGTTCAGAACCTGCTTCCCGCCGGCGTCAGTCAAGCGCTGCAGGATTCCGCAAGCTGTCTCGTGGACGCGTACAAGAGCGCGGAATGCGATCAGGCGTCGGGACTGGCGCTCTATCGACTGACTGCCAACATAGTCGACCGCGCCATCGCCAGCGAAGCACTGCGTACCACGGTTGCGTGGAAGAGCGATTTCGACGGCGCCGAGACGATACTCGACAGCTCATGTCGCGAGGACTTCATACGAGGTCGCGGCATCCCGCCCGTCGACGAGTTCAACGGACGCCGGGGCGCCTACCTGTTGCGTGGCGTGATCGAACTGGATCCCGGCGCGCACAAGCGCTGGCATATGGTTCTTGACTCGCCGGTGGACCACGTGCGCCTCGCACGGTTCCATCAGATGGACCCCGCAACCACGGGCGTGGCCATCGACGACAGTATCCGCGAGGGCCGTGACCAGCTCCGCGACAGACTCGCCGGGTCGGACGCGTTGCAGCTGACCGGCGATGAGCTCGTCTCGGCCCACCACATCTGCAACGTGCTGTACAACGTCGCGCGCGGTGGCGCCCCCTCCGACAACTACCAGGTGGAGAGGAACGACGTCGCCAGATTCATCACCTCCAGAAACGGACCGGTCGCGAAACGAAACGCGGTCTGGCTGCGCGATCTGCCCGCGCGCCTGCCGCACCCGGAGCTGCTGGCCAGAGCGGACGCCACGCAGGACGCGGACCTGCTCCGCCTCTGCTACGAGTATCTGCCGCTGGTCTTCTCGCGCCGACACGGCGACCCGTCACGCCCGTGGAACCAGTTTGCCATTGTAATGGAGAGCCCGGACGGTTCCACGTTCTACTCCTACCAGGGTAACTGGCGCGACATCTTCCAGAACTGGGAGGCACTCGCGCGAAGCTACCCGGAGTTTCTCGAACCGATCATCGCCAAGTTCGTCAACGCCAGTACGGTTGACGGTTTCAACCCGTACCGCATAACCCGCGAAGGCATCGACTGGGAGATCCCTGAGCCCGGCGATCCGTGGAGTTCGATTGGCTACTGGGGAGATCACCAGATCGTATACCTGCTCAAGCTGCTCGAAGCATCGATCGCGTACCACCCCGGTAGACTCACCGGGCTGCTCGAGCGCGATCTGTTCAGCTACGCCGACATTCCCTACGACATCACACCCTACGCGGACATCGTCGCCGACCCACAGAACACCGTGGCTTTCAACCAGATCCGCCAACAGAACACCGAGACCCGTGTCGCGCGCATCGGCACGGACGGGAGATTGGTTCCCGACGGCGATCGTGTGCTGCTCGTCAATCTTGCCGAGAAATTGCTGGTACCCATTCTCTCCAAGCTGTCTAACCTCGTGCCCGACGGTGGCATCTGGATGAACACGATGCGCCCGGAGTGGAACGACGCCAACAACGCGCTGGTCGGAAACGGTTTGTCGGTGGTGACGGCGTGCTACCTCTACCGGCACATAAGGGTGTGTGCGAGCATCCTCGAGCGGGGACCCCGGCGCCTGCGATTGTCGGCGCCGGTCGCACGCTGGTTGGATGCCGTCGGCGACGCAATCACCGCGCACGGCGGTGAGAAGGATGACGCTCGCGCACGGCGTAGATTCATGGACAGCGCCGGGCGCGCATTCGCCGACTACCGCAGCGTGTATGCCGATGGCATGGGAAAGCGGGTTGACGTGGACTCGCCGCGCGTTGTGGCTGTGCTGCGCGCCGCCACCGAACTGATCGGCGCGACCATCCGCGCGAACCGGCGCGACGATGACTTGTACCACGCCTACAACATCCTGCATCTGGGTGATGGCGTGGCCTCCGTGACGCGCCTCCCCCTCATGCTGGAGGGCCAGGTGGCGGCGCTGAGTAGCGGTCTGGTCACGCCTTCCGAGGCGGTGTCGCTGCTGCGGGCGCTGCGCGCGAGCAGCCTGTACCGCGCAGACCAGAACTCCTATCTTCTCTACCCGTGGAAGGAACTTCCGCGTTTCGCGGACATGAACCGTGTGCCGGATTCCATCCTCGAACACTCGCCACGGCTGAAGCGGATGCTCGACGACGGGGATGACTCCGTGCTCGCCCGCGACGCCAACGGACAGCTTCGTTTTCACGCCGCACTGGACAACGCGGCTGCGCTACGGGAGCGGCTGGTTGACTTCCCACGGGCGGAAGCCTCGGCGGTGCTTGCCGCGTACGAGGACGTGTTCCACCACAAGGCGTTCACCGGGCGATCAGGAACCATGTACGGCTACGAGGGGATCGGCTGTATCTACTGGCACATGGTGGCCAAGCTACTGCTGGCGGCGCAGTCGGTCTTCGAGACCGCGCAGCAGACCGGTGAGGATCGCGCAGTCACCGAGGCCCTGCGCGCACATTACTACGACATCCGCGCCGGCCTGGGGTTCATGAAGTCACCGGCCGAGTTCGGCGCGTTCCCGCTGGATCCGTACTCGCACACACCGGGGTACGGTGGTGCGCGGCAGCCGGGAATGACGGGGCAGGTGAAGGAGGAGATCCTGGCGCGATGGGGCGAGCTGGGTGTCTATGTGGACAACGGTGCGATCCGTTTCGACCCGGTCCTGCTGCGCGATGCCGAATACCTGGCCGCCGGCGCGCGTTTCGCATACGTGGATGCCGGCGGGAAAGAGCAATCAATCACCCTCGAGGCCAGTTCGCTCGCGTTCACACTTTGCGATACACCCATCGTCTACAGGCGCGGGGGCAAAGCATCGATTTCGGTACACTACGCCGACGGCCGGGACGATACTGTTGCAGGTAATTCGCTCCCCGCGGAGGTATCGGCGCTGGTGTTCGCCCGTTCCGCGGTCATCCAGCGCATCGACGTCCACCTGGGCGACCGACGCCGCACCGTGAACTAGGCGGGCACCGCCCCCACCACACCCCTGCGGCGCTCGAGCTCCTCGCGAACCTCTCTCGCGCGCGCTTCCGTAATCGGGTACCTCGCAACCACCCAGATCGCAATGGCGGAAGTGATAATGGGAATCAAGATATCGCACAGACGCATGAGGATGATCGTGCGGTGCGTCTGATGCCCCTCCAGCCCAACCTCGAAGCCGGTCGCGTTCAGCAGATACCCACCGCCCAGCAACGCCGCAGACATCCCGAGCTTGACCATCCACCAGAATATCGAGCCGAACATCCCCTCGCGGCGCTCGTGGGTCTTGAGTTCGTCCAGATCGACCACATCCGCAACCATCGACGGCATCAACGTGAACAATCCCCCGAGGCCAAACGCGAGCAACGGCGCCGGCACGACCACCATGATCGGGATGTTCGGGTTGTAGCACACCCACTTGAGGGCATAACCGACCATCGAGAGTCCCGTCGACACGAAGAATGCACGCCGCTTGCCGATTTTCGTTCCCAGCCAGGTTATCAGGATGATCACGAGGAATGTGGAGATCGCGCCCACCGTGCCGGCATAACCCGCGTACCTGGCACCCAGATTCTGATTACCGGCTGTCACGTAATAGATGATCACGTAGAACTGAAATGATGAGATCAGGATGAATCCGTTGAAAACGAGAAACGTGGCTACGCAGAGCTTCACGAACGGTCCGGATGAAACCGTAACACCGAATCCCTTGAAGAAACCAACCATGTTGCGGACGAACGCGCCGCCGGTTGCCCGGCGCAATGCCTCGTCCTTCTCGGCGGCGGCAACGTCTTTGAGCCGCTCGCGCAGGACGATCGCCGGGATTACGCCGAACACGGCCACAACGACAGCGATAATAATTGAGAGGCCGGCAGCGCCTTCGATCTGGTTGGCGAAGAACGCCTTGTAGGTCATGACCCAAAGGAACCACGGGGATACCACATAGGCCAGCTGGCCGATGAAGTTCTGCACGCCCATCAGACGCGTCCGCTCGTTGTAATCGGGCGTGAGCTCGTACCCCAGCGCGACCCACGGTGTCGCGAACACCGTGTACCCCATGTAGAAGATAATGGATCCCACGAGGAAGTACGTGAAGTAGAAGGTCTGGCTTCGGCCCTCGGGCAGTTGCCACAACAGCGCGAACAGAACCGCGGCGGCGATTGCACCCCAGAAGATGTACGGCCGCCTTCTGCCCCACCGCGTCCGGGTATGGTCCGAGATGAACCCCATCATTGGATCGGTCAGCGCGTCGGTCAGCCGCGGCAACGCGCCCAGAAGTCCGACCATGGCGGGATCCATTCCCAACCCCAGGTTGAGGACGATCATCATCCCGCCGCTGGCCGCCGCCAGCAGGTTGTTGACGAAGGCGCCACCGCCATAGGCGAGCTTCTGTCGAAACGGAATACGATCTTCGGGTGCGGTTTTGGAAATCGGCGCCTGGCTCATGCTGCCTCTCGATGGTCTCGGAATGGGCGCAGCCGCCGGGGTCAGGCCTCTGCGGCACCAGCGTGGATCTGGAACTCGCCATGCTATACCACCCGGGGAGGCCGCTCAAGCGGAACCGCGCCAGCCGGCCCCGGGGGGTCCGCGCTTCATGCCGGGAGTGTGACAAGGTCAGATTGTGCCGTTGGTACGCCCTGCCTGGCTTGCCCCGCCCGGGGAAATAGTGTAAACTTGCTGCGTCACGATTGCTGAAGAAAGACCAAGTTGGTGCTCAGGCGGCACCGATCTCTGCCCTCCCAGCCGCGAAGTTACCGGAGGCACACCGGGCCCCGATCACCCTGTTTTGCACAGTCTGTTTACCGCAACCTGGAGGGTCGTATTATGTCGAAACTGGTAAGTGCTCTATTCGTGACTTTATGCGTGTTTCTTGTCGCCGCCGCTGGCCCCGCTTCGGCGGTGAATCTGCTGGCCAACCCTGGTTTCGAGTCGCCGGCTTTTGTCGGCGCGGAGGCAGCAGGCGCAGGCGACGGGTGGATTCCGTTCAACGCCAATTACCGTATTCAGGGCCAGCCCCCGATCGGCCCGGCAGGGGCACACGGTGGCACCGTGGTTCTCAAGGTTTTCGGTACTGCCGGTGCTTATCAGGATTTCCCGGCCAACCCCGGCGAGACCTGGAACGGTGGCGCCTGGATTCTGAACGACAGCCTTGACCCGATGGCCGGAGGTCAAGTCGCGGCTGTGAATATCGAGTGGCACAACGACGCCGGTTTGATCAGCTTTATCAGCAATGGGACCTTTAACCTCACCGATGGCGCGCCGCAGGACGAATGGACGTTGAAGACCGTTACTGGCGATGCGCCTGAGGGGACTACGTTCGCTCGGTTTGTCGTGATTACGGGCGATTTTCTGCCCGGCGGACCTGGTGGAGCGCCGAGATACGACGATGCGTTCTTCGAGAAACTCACGGTCTCCACGGAAGAGTCCACCTGGGGCAAAATCAAGTCGCTCTATCGCTAGTCGATAGAGTGCCCGTGAGGGCCTCGTTCGATCGGTCAATAGAGCGTTCCTGATAGAGACGCCGTCTCCCGTTCGGGGGGGCGGCGTTTCTGCTTTCGTAATCAGAAGCGTGGCCCCGAAGCTCAACTGTACCGACAACTGGGACACACCGCCAAATGACTCTCGGTTCCACAATAGCCGGGAACCGGTCGAAGGGACGGGACATGACTGTGCGCGGCCCCCGCGCCGTGGTACAGTGGGGCGCGGGAGGACCCCTTGGCGCAATTCCGATGAAGAGCATTGCCCTTGTCTGCCTGGTCCCGCTGTTGGCCGATGCTGCGTTCGCAGCCGGCCTGAATCCGATCGACCACCGTCACGGAATGGCTGGGGCGATTGAAGGTCTATCTTGAGGCACAGTAGCCCCGCCGCAAACGCGGTGGGCCGATCCAGGTTACACACGCAGGATGGACTTCACCTTCTCACCGGTCGGTGAGAATCAGACTGCAGCACGTCACGCCGCCTTCCGCCCTGGCAAGTTCCGAAGCATCCACCAGATGGAGCGACATTCCCGCCGCCTCCAGGTGCGCCCTCAGGAGTGCCGCCGTGCGTGCATACGCGCGTGGATAGATGACGCCCCCACCGATCCGCAGTGCATTCGCCGCGTGCGGCTCCGTAGGGTCCACTTCCAGCCATGCGACGTCGCCGAACGCGCGCCGGTCCACCCACGCGCTGTTGCCGAGCAGCGTGCCCTTCCCCACCGCGCTGACCGCGGACTTCAGGTGCAGGCAGCCGCGCACATCCACCGCGTCAACGGAATAGCCGTGCTTCGAGACCAGCGCGCGCAATTGCTCGATCCCGGCATCGTTGCTCCGGCTCGAGCGCCCCACGAAGAACCGCCTGCCGACGCGCAACACGTCGCCCCCGTCCAGCGTACCCGGCTCCTCGATACGCGCCACATCACGGTAGCGCGCGACCACCGGCTCCACCGCTTCCAGCTCACCACGTCGCGACTCCGCGCCGGGTCGCGTCATCACCGCCAGCTCATCCATCACCAGCGCCACGTCTTCCACGAAGACGGCATCCGGCAGGTCGTGCGCCGCCGGAACGCGCACGACCTCGCAGGCCAGTTCGGCCAGCGCGGCCTCGTATCCCTCGTGTTGGCGGACGGCGCGTGCGTAGTCGATGGGCTCGCGCGCCAGATGGGTGAGCTCGCAATGAACGATGCTGGTGCTGACGGGACGGGTGATGGCGATTCGGGCCACGGCGATTCTCCTGAACGAGGGGCCGGCCTGCTCACTATATAGCGACGGGCCCGATCGTCAAGCGGGCGCCGCGACGCTAAAATTGACGGGACTCACCGCAACCTCCCGGCCCGGGCACACGTACCCCGATTGACAGCGTTGATCCGTCCCCTATTCCCTGTGAGAGGCCACATGAAGAAGACTAGAGGCTCGTATCTCGTGAACGGAGCGTTGGCCGGCTGCGTTCTGTACTTCGTACTGGACCTGAGCCGTTCCGGGAGAGGCGTCATCGACTGGATTGTCATCGCTGCAGTCTGCCTCGCCATTCTCTGGAATATCCTCAGGCTTGGTCAACGTCTATATCAGTATGGCGGCGGCAGAGCGCTCTGGCACCTGCAACGCACCCTGTTGTTCTGGGTCATCGGGATATTCAACACGTTTCTCCTCAGCAGCGAGGATGTCGGTACCTGGCGGGCTCCCGTCGGCTGGGCGTTCCTGGTCCTCGCCGCTCTGGATAGCATTGTGCTCTACAGGAAGGAGCGCGCCTCGGTCCGCCCACTCGACTCCGCATGAGGCTCTTCGTGACGCGGCGCTCCACAATTGCTATAATCAATGACGCGAAGGATCGATCATCTGAAACGAGGATACGATCCCCCGGATCCCACCCGGGTGCTATTTCGTCATGCGACAGTTCCTGTCGGCACTGCTGGTCTGCGCGGCCGTCGGATCGGCCGCCTCCGCCACCGAAATCCAGGCTCCGACAATGGATCGATGGACCGGACATCCTGCAGTCCGGCCCTTCGACGTAACGGGACGGGAACTCCCGGCGACCCTGTTCCTGGCACGAACCCGGGGAGGGTATCCGAACATCGAGGGAATCTCGGTTTACGGCGAACGCGACGGCGTGTTCCTCGTCTCGGGAACCCCGGAGGCGATCGAGAGTCTGGTGCGCCGGGGCTGGGGGATCACTCCCCTTCGGGAGATGTCGCAAGCGCAGCTGTCCGCCCGGCCGGACACGCGACACTGGCAGGCCATCGAAGAGCCCAACCCCCTCGTCGCCGAGATGGTGGCCCAGGTCAACTGGGAAGGCGTGAGCGCCAAGATCCAGCGGCTCGTCGACTTTGGCACGCGGTTCTGCCTGGCGGACAACCACGCCGAGGTTGCGCAATCCCTTGCGGAGTCTTTTGCGTCGTACGGCCTGGAACCGATCATCCACGACTTCGAGTACAAGAAGGGCGAGCCCCTGTACAACGTCGAGGCCGTGCAGACGGGACGGGTGTACCCGGACCGGTACTTCGTCATCTGTGGACACTA
>CAZCQM010000036.1:0-18324 GCA_964500785.1 uncultured bacterium | reverse complement strand
GTGGCCACACGACCACGGGGGACCGTCCAGCCCGCCGGCGCCGGAACGCTATCTGATCGGCACGGCGAACCTGGAGCGCCAGGCTGCACCCATGCTGTCGCCGGATGGGACGTTCATCGTATTCAGTGCCGGGGACCAGGTGACGCGGCGGCTGTTCCGACGGGAGCTTTCGTCCTTCCAGATGACACCCATCGCGGGTACCGACAATGGCACGGCACCGTTCTTTTCGCCCGACGGACGCTGGATCGGGTTCGCCACCAACGACGCCCTCATGAAGGTGCCGATCGGCGGCGGCGTGGCACAGCAGATCGCCGCGGTGCCGAACATCAATGCCGCCGACTGGGGAGACGACGGGATGATCTATTTCTCCCTCTTCCTCGGCGGGCGCGACCGGACGACTGCCCTGGCTCGCGTCGCCGATACGGGTGGCCGCGTTGAGGCTGTCGCCCGGCTCGACACCCTCTCGGGAGAGGTGGAGGGTTGGGTACCGGAGATTCTCCCCGACGGAAAGACGGTGCTCCTCGGCATTTCCCAGAGGAGTTCGCTCTCGCTCGTGGCCATCCGCCCCGACGGATCGCGGCAGACGGTGGTGGAGCACGCCTTCGTCGGCCGGTACGTCTCGGGGTGTCTTCTCTACTATGACATCGTCTCGAGCGCCGTTCTGTCCGCGCCTTTCGATCCCGCCACCCTCCAGATCACGGGCCCGGCGATAGCACTGACGGAAGAGGCGAACATGAATTACGGCTTCGATGTGGGGCGCCACGGAAAGCTGGTCTACGTACCGGTGCCGGGTGCGGGGATGGGCAAACCGATCGTGTGGCTGGATCGCCGCGGAGCCACCAGCACGGCGCTCGACGTGCTCGCCGCCTGGACGCAGCCGCGTGTCTCGCCCGATGGCAAGCGGGTCCTTCTGCGGAAAATCGCCTTCAGCTGTGAGTTGTGGATGTTCGACGTCGAAGGCGGCTCGTTGACCCGCGTGGCCCCGGGGAACGATGACCACGATCCGGTCTGGTCGCCCGACGGGCGGCGCATCGCGTTTCGGCGTAACGACGTCCCCGAGATGGTCACACTGACGGTGGAAGGCCCGCGGGAGGTTCATGTTCTCGCGCGCGGCCCCGATGCCGGGATACCGCAATCCTGGTCGGAGGGTGGCAATCTGCTCGTGTACACGATGGCCGGTCGGTCCACGCTGAGCGACATCTGGGTGCGCACGATGGGAAGCTCCTCACCACCGGTTGCGTGGCTCGCAACGCCGTACAACGAGACACGACCCTCAATATCTCCTGACGGCAGGTGGATCGCCTACGATTCCAACGAGGGCGGCTCGCAGGAGGTGTTCGTCCGTCCCTACCCCGAGGCGAGCCCGGTGTGGCAGGTCTCGTTCGGCGGGGGGCAGGACCCCGTCTGGTCGCGCGACGGTCGCCAGCTGTATTTCGTTTCAGGAAACAAGATGATGACGGCTTCGGTGGAGACCCGACCGGTATTCCGCGTGGGTGCGCCGACGGTGGTGTTCGATGGTGGTTTTTCGACCTCATCCCGGCGGGATTTCGACGTCACGGCGGACGGCCGGTTCGTCGCCGTGGGAGTTCCGAAGGGCGAGGGCGATCGGCAAGAGATCCGGATGCTCCTGAACTGGCCCGAAGTCATGAAGCAGACAGTAGCGACGCGCCCCGGCACGCACGATTGATACTCGGATCCACCCGCGCCTCCGGTGGCCGGTCGTGGACAGCGATCACGCCATCGGGTAGTCTCACGGTTCGAACGCCATGAACCTTCGCCGATTCGTGGAGGGCTCGTGACCCGGGTGACGCCATTATCCTTCTGTTGTCTGCTTGCAATGGCTGTTGTGCTGGCGACGGCCACGGCCTCGTGGGCAGCAGATCCCGGCGGCTGGGAGCTCGTCGTGCTGGGGATCACCCAGGACGGCGGGATGCCGCACCCGGGATGCACGAAACCCCCGTGCGCCGACGTCTACGCGGGCACGCGCCGGGCGGAGAAGGTGAGCTGCGTGGGGCTTGTCAATCGCGAGGCGGATCTCGCGTACATGATCGATGCCACCCCGGACTTCACCGCGCAACTCCACGCCCTGACCGGCGGCCGCGCGCCGGACGGGATCTTCCTCACCCACGCCCACATCGGCCACTACACCGGGCTCATGTATCTGGGCAAGGAGGCCATGGGCGCGCACGGGGTGCCGGTGTACGGCACCCGGCTCATGCTCGACTTCCTCACCGACAACGGCCCGTGGAGCCTGCTGGTGAGCGACAGTTGCATTGCATTGCACGAGCTGACATCGGACCAGGCGGTGGAGCTCCCCGGCGGGCTCCGGATCACGCCCATGCTGGTCCCCCACCGGCACGAGTTCACCAACACGGTGGGCTTCCGCATCGATGGGCCGCGCGCCAGCGTCGTCTTCATCCCCGACATCGACAAGTGGCAACTCTGGGCCCGGGACATCCGTACCATCGCCAGTTCCGTGGACGTCCTGCTGGTGGACGGCACATTCGGATCGCCGGACGAGCTGCCGGGCCGCGACATCTCGCAGATCCCGCACCCGCTGATGTCGGAGACGCGTGCGCTCGTCGCGGGAACGCGCGCGCAGCTGTGGTTCATACATTTGAACCACTCGAATCCGGCCCTCGCGAACGATGCGCCCGACGTAGTTCACGAAGGACAGGTATTCAAGTTGTGAGGTGTCTGAGCTTGCGCGCGACCCGAGGCCGCGCGTGGAAGGAGGTGATGACCCATGAGTGAGAAGGACCGCCTGTTCAGGCTGACCGAGTTCGCGGCATGCGCCGGTTGAGCCTCCAAGTTCAGCGCGGCGGGACTGCGCGACATACTCTCGAAGCTACCCGTGCCCACGGACCCCAACGTGCTCGTGGGTCACGCGGGCAGCGACGACGCCGGGGTGTATCGCCTCTCGGACGAGGCGGCGATGGTCCTGACGGTGGACTTCTTTACGCCCATCGTCGACGACGCCTACGACTACGGGCGGGTCGCGGCCACCAACTCGCTCTCGGACGTCTACGCCATGGGCGGGCGGCCGGTGGTGGCGCTCAACGTCGCGGGATTCCCCGAGGACAGGCTCCCGGCGGAGGTGCTTCGCGAGATCATGCGCGGCGGCGCCGACGTGGCGCGCGACGCGGGCGTGTCGATCGTGGGCGGCCACACCGTGAACGACCCGGAAGTGAAGTACGGCCTCGCGGTGGTGGGCCTGATCGATCCGCGCCGTATCGTTCGTAACACGGGCGCAAAGGCGGGAGACCGTCTGATTCTGACCAAGCCCATCGGCACCGGCGTGCTCGCGACACAGCTCAAGGCGGGGGCGCTGTCGGGGGAGCGGACGAAGGCGCTCGTCGACGTCATGACGACGCTCAACCGGGAGGCGTCCGAGTGGATGATGAAGCACGATCCCCACGCGTGCACCGACGTCACCGGCTACGGGCTCATCGGACACGCCAACGAGATGGCGGAGAACAGCGGTATCACCGCCGTGATTCACGCGGCGGACGTTCCCTTCATCGAGGGCGCGCCGGACGCCGCCGCGACGGGCTACCTCACCGGTGGCGGCAACAATACGCGGAAGTTCCTCAAGGACAGGGTGCGGTTTGCACCGTCGGTCGACGAGACGACGACACGGCTCCTCTTCGACGCCCAGACATCGGGCGGGCTCTTGATCGCCGTCGCGCCCGATCGGGCGGACTCTCTTCTCGCCGGGCTGCGCGAGAACCACCCGCAGGCGGCCATCGTTGGCGAATGCGTCGCCCGCCGCGACGTTCCCATCGTGGTCGAATAATCTGCGCGGGTTTTCCTTCGACTAGAAGAGCGAGGCGTGGAGGAGCGGTGTCGACGCGTCGGGCGCGCTGACGACCATCGTGCGGTTGTCGAGACCCTCGATCAGCGCCTGGTGGATGCGCGCCATGTAGGCGTCGCGGAGCGCGTCGAAACTGGCCACCTGCGTCGCGGGGACGGGCTCCTTCGAGGGCAGATCCAGTCTCCTCGAGTTGACCCACCGGCCGTTCTTCGTGACCCGGTAGCACACGTGCGGGGCCGTCGCCCAGCCCGTCATCCCCACGTAGCCGATCACCTGTCCCTGCTTGACGCGCACCCCGCGCCGGATGCCCTTTGCGAATCCGGACATGTGCAGGTAGTACGTCTCGTAGGTCCTGTTGTGGTGGATTTTCACGTAGTTGCCGTTGCCGCTGGTGTACTGCGCGGCTACCACGACGCCGTCGCCGGTGGCGTAGATGGGTGTGCCCCTGGGCGCGGCGTAGTCCGTGCCGTAGTGGGGCTTGTACCGGTGCTGCACCGGGTGGAAGCGCCGGTGGCTGAAGCTCGAGGACACGTGGGTGAACTTGAGCGGTGCGCGCCTCATCGATTTCTGCAGCGACTGTCCGTCCAGATCGTAGTAGCCCGGCTGGCCGTTGTCCGACTTGAAGCGGATCGCGTTGTACTCCCGGCCCTCGTTGACGATGCGGGCCGCCAGCACGTCACCGACCTGCGTGTAACCGGTCTCGTACGTGCGCGTCTCATACAGGAGGACGTACTCGTCGCCCTGGCGCACGTCCTTGGCGAGGTCCACCGTCCAACCGAAGATCTCGTCGAGCGAGCCCGCGAGCTCCGTTTCCGCACCCTGGTCCTGGAGCGACGCGTACACGGAGTTGTAGATGGTGCCGTGGGTCACCTTGTAGGTGACTTCGTAGGGGACCTGCGCCATCGTCGCCGCGTATCCGTCGGCGTTGCGGCTCACGCGGACGTAGTCGGCCACACCGGTATAGAGCATGAGCGAGTCCACGCCGCCGTCCGAGGCGGGGTAGAGGTCGAAGCGCTGCCCGGCGCGCACGCGGCGCCAGTCGAAGGTGCGGCGCGTGTCCTGCGCCAGCTCTTCGATGTCGAAGGCCGACACGCCCAGCTTGCGCAGCTCCACGTAGATCGAGCTGTTCCTCCCGATGGTCCCGCGCACCGGCTCCCGGGCGGGCACCGCGGTGACCTCCGGGGCCGCCTCCCGGGCGAACGAGGCCAGCCCGGCCACCTCTGTGTCTTCTGCCCCAATATGCTCCATCACTGGCCGAATCAGGGCATCGCGACCCGCATACAGGACGAGGGCCGTCAGGGCGATGGCGAGGGGGGTGGCTTTTCGGTAGAACATCAGATAATACGAATGTTTATATGGAGTTACTTCTTGCCGTGGCTCCCCTCATAGTCGGGTATTCAGGCCGGAGAGGCAAGCCATTTCTCGTTCCGGGGCAGGCTGGTGCAACTTCCATTCCCCCGCCCGGGGCCGGCCCGGCCCCGGCGGCGGCGCGCCGCTACGCGGGATTCCCCGACAAACCGAAACCGCCGATCGCGTGTGCGACCGGCGGCTTCGTCAGGGGCGGCGATTCACGGCGCCGCCGTTGTCGAGAACATACGCCCCGGGACCCCGGTCCGCCCAGCGGATTTCTCCGGGCTATTTGAGCAGCACCAGCTTCCGGGTGGCGGCCGGCGAGCCGTCGACGAGGAGGCGGGCGAAGTAGATGCCGGACGAGACGCGGCGTCCGCGATCGTCGGCGCCGTTCCAGCGCGCGGTGTAGGTGCCCGGGCGGCGTTCGTCGTCGACGACCGTCGCCACGCGGGCCCCGGTCACCGAGTAGATGGCCACGACGGTGCGGGCGGGCGGTCCACCGGAGCCGCCCCCGACCACGTACGGAATCTGCGTGGCAGGATTGAAGGGGTTCGGATAGTTGGCTCCCAGCGCCGAGCGGAAGACGCGCGGCGTGTCGGCCCCCGTCAGCGTGGCGACGACGCCATCGCGCGCGTTGCTCCAGTGGCTGGGCTGGTCGTCCGCATCGAGCGCGTGGACGCGGAAGCGCCACGTCCCCGCCGCGGGCGGAACGAAATCGTACAGGGTGTCCGTCGACGCGGACGCCAGAATGGAGATACTCGAGCAGGTCGGGACCGGATCCAGATTGTCGACGCGGTATCCCGTTCCCAGGACGGAGCCGTCGGTGATGTACGCCAGACGAATGGAGATCTCCTGGCCCAGATACGCGGTCAGCGGGAAGACCGCGCTCACCCAGCCGCCCGACGATCCCGTCCAACCGTATCCCCGGTTGTTGCCGTTGGGATTGTACGACGTCGTGATGTTGCCCTCGATCGGCGTCCACGACTGGCCGTCGTCGGTGCTGATGTCGACGTAGCCGTAGTCGTAGTTCGCCTCCGTATTATAGGTGATCATGAACGACAGCGTGTCGCTGGATGCGTCGACGATGTACGGGCGCTCCATGCGCAGCGAATTCGAGATGCCGTTGTCGTTCCCCGACGAATAGCCGCCGCCGCTGAATCCCCCCGCCGTATATGAGAAGCCGGTCGATATCCATCCCGTGAGCGCCGGCGTGGCCGTGTCGGTGAAGAACGCCGGGTCCAGGCACGCTTCGATCTCGTAATGCGTGGGCGGGTTGGGGTCGGCGGGTTCGCCGGCCGTCCAGGAGACGCGCGTGACACCATTGCCGTACGGTGCCTGCGTGGCGTACTGGGTGGGCGGGTGCGGCCCTACGACTTTGTACGGATTGTCGGCGAACTCGAGCAGCTTGAGATTCATCGGGAGCATGAGGTCGAAGGTCGGCTGGATCTCGGATTCCGGGGGACCGAACCCGCCCTGCAGGGCGCTGTTGACCTCGGGCGTGAAGGCGAACACCTTGTTCTTCGTCACCTGCTCGCCGTAGCCCCAGTCGTCGGAGCCGCCGTTGGTGATGTAGATGGCGCCGCTCAGCGGATTGCCGGCCACGTAACCGTTTTCCGCGGTGAGGGAGTCGCCCAGCGCGGCAAAGACCTCGTTGTCGGGCGTGTTGGCGTAGATGTATCCCCAGGGGTAGAGCAGCACCTCGCCGTAGCTGTGGTACGAGAACCACGCGGTGAAGGTGTGTGCCCCGGTGAAGTCGCGGATCACCTGCGTCTCCGGCTCGGAGAAGGGCGCCGAACCGCGGTAGACTTCGCTGCCCGTCGACGGGGACGACCCGATGTTGTCGTAGCCCCACGCGAAGTCGTAGTTCCGGTTCAGGTCGACGCCGAACGTCCCGTTCCCGTTGTCGCGCCGGTTCTTGCGCCACCAGCCGTTGGGGCTGCCGCCGTGGTTGAGCTCCACGTAGACGTGTCCGTCCGGGTTGACCATGGGCAGGACGAAGATTTCCCGGGTATCGACGTAGGTCGTCACGTCGGAATCGATCCCGTAATTCTGGAGCAGGTATTCCGCGAAGCGCAGCGGGATCTCGACACTCATCAACTCGCGCGCATGATGATTGCCCATGTAGAGGACTTCGGGCTCGTCCTCGTCCACGGTGACGTTGTCCGAGATCTTGAGCACCGAGAGGTTGCGCCCCTCGAGGCTCAGGCCCGCCACGGACTTCTGCGCGATGGCCGGGTAGGCGGCCGCCAGGGCCGTCAGCGTCGATTCGGTCTCGGCGTAGGTGTGGTACTGGCCGAGGTTGGCGTCCAGCGCGGCGATCCCCGCGGGCGCCAGCGTCTCATCGGCCACGATCACCGTGGACGGATAGGGGCGCGAGCGGATCCAGGCGAGCTGGGCGTCGTCGACCTCGAGGTCCATCCCGAACTTCGTGAAGGCGAGGATCTCGATACCCTGGGCGCGGATGTCCTCGACCTGGCGCGGGCCCTTGAAGGGGACGGTCACCACGGCCGCCCGGGCGGCGGACGAAAGCATGGCGCCCAGAACGATCGCAACGGCGACGTATACGCGGTGGCTGGTCATGGTGTCGGGGTGGGGAATTGAAGGGAGTATACGCCCGCCCGCCGCTTTCGACAACCTGCCATCGGTTGACAGGTCAGGCATTCCCACCTAGAATGACGAATGCCACACCTGTATGGATTCGCGCTCGCGGGGAGCGAGACGCGAGGGCCGTCCATAGGTTCCGCACCCGGCGATCGCTCCATCTGAACGACCCACCCTGGCCGCTGAAAGCGCTCCGGTCCCCATCGTTACCTCCAGGGGCGCCGCGCTCGCGGCACCGTGCATTGCCCTCAACCCTGGAGGCGGCCGCTATGAATCGCCGTACCTGCTGGTGGTTTATCACCCTCTTGCTATTGTCCGTGTTGTCGATCGGAGTCGCTGTCGCGCAGACCCCGATTCGAGACAGCGGGTCGCGGGATCTCGACGGGCTATTCGATTCGGGAGGACCCCTGGGGCCCGTCGCAGGGCCACCGGCGTTCCCTCCGCCTCCACCACCGTGGACACTCGGGGATTTCGACTTCGAGACGCTCGATCCACAGGGCTGGACGACGAAGGACCGGACGGACCAGAGCGGTATCTACTTCCACGTCGACGATTACGCCGGCCTGGCGGGATACGCGGGGGGGACCGTTCCCATCCAGGGCTCTCATTCGCTTTGGTGCGGTGCGCGGGTCGCGACCGGGCCACCACTATGTACCTACGCCACACTCCCCGGCTACGGAAACAACTGGGATCAGTCGTGGTGCACGAAGACGTGCATCGACGTCTCCGGTGACGGTGTCCTCGATGTGAGTTTCAACGCCTACTTCGATTCGGAGCCGGGCTACGACGCCACCGAGCTCGACTACACGGTCGACTGCAGCGGAACGGCCGGATGGACGAGAATAGACGGGGGACCCAATGTGTGGGACGGCATCCTGGACCTTACGGGGACACCGTACGCGAGCACGTACGATATCTCCGGCGTCATTGGCACCGGCGCCGGGAACGCCGACGTCAAGGTTCGTCTCCTGTTTCATTCAGACGGAGCCTTTTCGGACGAAGACGCGGGCTGGCCCACAGACGGCGCGTGCCATTTCGACAATCTCCAGGTGGAGGGGCTCGCCCTCGAGGACTTCGAGAGCGAGTCGGTGGGCGCGCAATCGTCCGACGACTGGAGCGCGCTCGGTTGCGGGCCGACGGGGTACGGCGACTTCGCATGCCTCTTGAATGGAGCGTCGCTCTGGCAGGAAAACGGGACTCTCGACCTCACGTCGGTGTGGGCATTCATCTGCGGATCGACCGATGTCTACTGCCGCAATGCGCTCCAGACCGCGGTTCCGTTCGTCAATGCCCAGGGTCTGTACATCTGGAATGAGATCTGTTCGCCGTGGATGGACTGGAACCCGGGTGGCGCCGTCGACCCGGGGGCAACCACCGAGCTGACTTTCGACGTCTACCGCGACTTACCGCTCGACAACCTGGTCTTCTACACATGGCACTATCGGACACGGGAGGATCCGACCGATTGTCCGACGGCCTGGAAGGACAAGGGCTTCGTCTACTACGGCGCGCAAAGGGCCTGGTGGACGCAGAACGAAACGCTGTCCGGCATTCCGGTCGGAAACTCGACGACCCGTCAGATCCAGGTATCGCTCGGCGTCATCGATATGAAAGGCATCTGGGGCGGCCTCTATGGTAGTGGCACCTGCCACAGCCATGCGCCGCTCTTCGACAACGTCCTCGTGGAACGGACCAACACGCACCTGTGGGTCGTCAACGACATGGACCTGTTCCAGGACAATTTCGCCGAGGACGGGACGACGACCGGCACGGTCCGCGTCGATGCCGCCACGGGCGCCGACGCGGCCAAGGTGGTGGTCACGGAACCGTCTGTCGGCATCGACGACCTCGTACACGGAAACCCGGCCAGCGGCCCGGCGGTCATCTGTCACGTGAAGAACCTGCCGGGCAAGTCGGGGGCCACGGTCTCCGGCGGGGCCAACTGGCCCGAGGTGCCGTCGTTGAGCACGGCGAACTGGACGGCCATCCAGATGCACGCCACCGGTGACGAGAATGAGTATGACGTCGACCTGAACGACGCGCTCTATGTTCCGGGCGACACCGTGTTCTTCTACTTTTCGGCGCGGGACAAGAACCTCAACTGGAGTCACTGGAGTCAGCCCATCGGTCTGACCACGACCGAGAGCGAGGCGCAGTCGTACCCCACGGAGATGACGTGCCTGCCAGCCAACGCCGTGACCAAAGGACACACCATCCTCTACGTCGACGGGTGCAGCGGCCTGGGGGCGGAGCCGTTCTTCATGACGGCGTTCGCCCAGTTGGACATCACCCCCGACCGATTCGACGTTCGTTCTCCGACATCGCTCCTTGGCAACGGGCCGGGGGGGCGCGTAAAGAACGTGGCGACACAACTGGGCGTTTACACCACCATCATCTGGAATACCGGCGACCTGTCGCCTACCGGGTTGACGGCCGCCGACTATTCCGCGCTCCTCGAGTTCGTGGACAATCTCACGACTGAGGGAGGCCTGTATCTCAGCGGCAACGACTTCGCGACGGACTGGGCGGCGTCCACCGCGCCCGATGCCGCCACGCTGAGGTCGACATACCTCAACTTCTCGGTGCTGAACGACGACCAACGCGCCATCGGCGAGTCGGTGTACCCGCTGGTGATCGGGCAGCCGGGCCTCTGCTTCGATCACGTGAGCGGTCCTGACATGTTCATGCTGGATGGTGGCCGGGTGGCACCCGCGGACTTCGACGTGCTCACGGGCGCATCCATCGAGATGGCGTACGGGGGTGATCCCGGTCACGGAGCCGTCGTGGCCGACCAGACCGTGAATTCGCACGGAGCGACCGTCGGCGTGATGCTGTCGGGGTTCAGCTACGACCGCATTCGCAACGACGATCCGAAACCGGATCCTCTCTTCTTCGTGATCGACCGGACGCACCACCTCTACGACGCCCTGTTGTGGCTGGGCAATCTGCCACCGCAGCCCGTCGCGAGTGGTCCGAGGGCTCCGGTGACTTTCCTGGCGCAGAATTACCCCAACCCGTTCAACCCCCAGACGGCGATCGATTACACCCTGGCGGAGTCCGGTACGGTTCGCCTCGAGATCTTCGACGTGGCGGGGCGGCTGGTGCGGACGCTGGTCGATCCGGGGCAGACCGTGGCGCCGGGGCCGCACCGCGCCTACTGGGACGGCATCGATGACCGCGGGGCGCGGGTGGCGAGTGGCGTTTACTTCTACCGATTGAAGACGGGCACATACACGAAGACGCGCAAGATGGTGTTGCTTCGTTGATCCATGGTTTTTCAGCGTGTGCGGACGCGACGGACGGCTGAAGCCGCCGGATCGGGGTCGGATTGGGAGTGGTGAGATACCGCGAGCTTTACTAAGCTTCTCTTGATGGCTCCGGTCGACAACCTCCTGAAGAAGCAACTTGCCCTGATCAAAGCCCGTGCGCTCGAGATGGCCGGGCGCGCATCCCCAAGTGATAAAAAGGGTTCCGAGTCCGAGGCGTCCCGGGAGATCGTCGAGGACATCGTCCGCACCGGTGCGGTCGTCCGCGGCGCCGACTTCGAGGCATCCCGGAAGCCGCCTCGCTTCCCGTGGTGGAGGCGCCGCCAGGAGCACCGCCGTCGCGAGCACGGCTTCGAAGGCGCATTCCAGCGCATCCTGAACGAGCTGGCCGCCGGGGAGCCGGTCGCCATCGAAGACGCGGTCCGCGGCGAGCGCCGCGGACCGGACGACGCTCCTTTCTATCTGATCGAAGCACTGGGCGGGGACATCGACGCCGCCGCCGCGGCGGAAGCCGGCCGCTTCGGAGAATTCCGGGCCTGGCCCCCCGAGATCGGTCGCTCCCGCGTCGGCGCCCGGGCCCTCTACGGCGCCCCGGGCGGCATCGATGGGGCCGCCGATGCGTCGCCGCACTCGGTGCTGTTCCTCGACATCGAAACCGCGGGGCTTTCGGCCAATACCTACGTCTTCCTGGTGGGGCTCATGTACTGGGTCGACGGCGCGTTCCGCGTCGAGCAGGCGTTCGCGCGCGACTACACCGAGGAAGTCGGGCTCCTGTGGCACGTTCGCTCGACGATGGAGCGCTTCGGCACCGTCGTGACCTACAACGGGGCCAGCTTCGATCTCCCGTTCATCCGGACCCGCATGACCGTGCACCGGATTCCCGATATCGAGCCGATGGACTCGGTGGATCTGCTGCACGCGTCGCGACGCGTGTTCCGGCCCATCCTCCCGAACTGCCGGCTGGTGACGGTGGAGAAGCACCTGCGGGGCGTGGAGCGCGTCGACGACATCCCCAGCCGGTTCATCCCGCGCGCCTACCACGAATTCGTCCGCAGCAAGGACGCGCGCATCATGCGCAACGTCGTCTACCATAACCGCATGGACGTCTTCACCATGGCCATGATCCTGAACCGCCTCTGCGAGCGCACCGGGCAACCGGAAGGCGAGCGCGCCGCCGCGGTTTCGGCTGGCGGCGAATTCGAGACGTCGAGACCGGCGCGGGACGGCGAGCGGCTTGCGGGCCCATCCCCCCGCGACGCCTCGGGGCCGAGACCGCCTCACGAACGGCTCTAGTCAGTCTCCCGGGAAAGCAAGAAAGGCGGCCATCGGGGCCGCCTCTCGTCCATGTTGCGTTGCGCAGAGTGGAACTACTGCGCCGGCATGTGTTGGACGTGTGGATGCTTCGTGGCGTTCCAGACGGCCAGGATCGTCATGATGCCGCCAGAGATGAAGAAATTCCATGGTGCCACCAGCCCGAACCAGACTCCGCTGAAAAACAGCCAGAAGCCAATGATGCCGTTGGTCGTGCCCTGCCACGTCTTCGACCAGAAGCCGAATATGGCCGCCGCCACGCCGGCGATCAGCATGCTGGGGGGCGTCTGGAGCGCCGGAATGAATCCGCACAGGATCAGCCAGATGCCGATGATGATATCGACCCATCCTTGCCACATGAGTTTAACCTCCTGTTTGTCTTCCTGCTTTGTACATACGTAACCGGCGGGGAGGTCGCAAGGAGACGCGGGGACCAATCGTGTGTGGAACCTAACAGTCGTCCTTGCGCCGCCCGCCGGATGAAAACCCGTTTCCCGCACCGCCCGGGGGTGGTACCATCCGCGGGCCGAACCCGCCTCACGAGCGCTTCTAATCCGACCTTCCAGAAGACAGGAATGGCACCCCGGGGGATGGCTGGTTTCCGTTTCATCAGGGATCGGGGTGGGTGACCCGAGCCTCGAAACGTCGAAGCGGTTGGTTGGGCGACGACTTGTAGTCGATTGCCCAGGCATGCTAGAATGCCATTCTAGCTTTCCCTCCTCCGCCATTGGGTCGCCGCACCCCAGAGCGTCGGCCGGGTGCCCCGATGTCTCATACGCCGCCGACGCGGTGGTTCGAAACATTGGAGGTGGCCGCATGAGCCCGCGCTTCACGCCTCTCGCGCTGGTTATTTCCGCCCTCGTTTTCCCCGTTGTCAGCCATGCGCAGTGGCAGCAGAATGGCATCCCGCTCTCGACGGTCCCGTACGGACAGGGAGGGCCCAGGATCGTCCCGGATGGCGCCGGAGGCGTCATCGCCACATTCCTGGGCAACTTCGACGTCTATGCGCAGCGAATCGACGGCCTGGGAGTCGTGCAGTGGACTGCCAACGGAGTGGTCGCGTGCACGAACCCGAGCCAGAAGTACGCGCCGGCGATTGCCTCGGACGCCTTCGGGGGCGCGGTCGTGGCCTGGCAGGACTACCGAAACGGCAACTACGACATCTTCGCGCAGCGGATCAATCTCGTCGGTGTGTTGCGATGGGCACCGGGTGGTGTGGCCCTCTGCACGTCCGCGAACGACCAGAGCGGCGCCGCGGTCGTCTCGGACGGAAGCGGGGGTGCCATCGTCGCCTGGTCCGACCTCCGAAGCGGCACCGACAACGACATCTACGTACAGCGGATCGATGTCGTGGGCAACGTGCTGTGGACCACCAATGGCGTACCGGTTTGCACCGCCGTGGGCGAACAGCTCATCGGCGCCTTCATGATTTCGGACGGAGCGGGGGGTGCCATCGTCACCTGGGAGGACGACCGGATCGGTGCCGGCGATATCTACGCGCAACGGATCGACGGTTCCGGTGTGATCCAGTGGACCCCGAACGGAGTGGCTTTGTGCACCGCCGTGGCTCAGCAGCAATTCCCTCTGGCCGTATCCGATGGTGCCGGGGGCGCCGTCGTCGCCTGGCACGACTTCCGTAACGGCAACTACGACATCTATGCGCAGCGGATCAACGCCTCGGGCGCGGTGCAGTGGGCCGCGAACGGTGTGGCCCTGTGCACGGCTGCGAATGACCAGGACAAGCCCGTGCCCGCCTCAGACGGTGCGGGGGGCGCCATCGTCGCCTGGGAGGACTACCGAAACGGGGCCAACTACGACATCTACGCGCAGCGGGTCAGTGGTTCGGGTGGAGTGCTATGGACCGCGAACGGAGTGCCCCTGTGCACCGCCGCGGGTCACCAGCAAATCCCCTTCTGCTTCTCGGACGGCTCCGGAGGCGCCATCGCCGCCTGGTGGGACAATCGAACCGGCACCGGCAACGACATCTATGCGCAACGGATCAGCGCGTCGGGTGCTGCGCAATGGAGCTCGAACGGCACGGTGATCTGTGACGCTACCGGCGACCAGGAATTCCCCTGGATCACGTTGGACGGTTCCGGCGGAGCCGTCCTGGCCTGGAGCGACTACCGAAGCGGTGGCTTTTCGGTCGATTATGCGCAACGCGTCGATCTAACCAACGCGTACTGGGGAGCGCCCGAACCCGCGGTGACGTCGGTGGCCGATATCCCGGGTGACCAGGGCGGCAAGGTGGCGCTCAACTGGAAAGCCAGCGGCCGCGACACCCCCAACGATCCGACGATCCGGTACTACTCTATCTGGCGCGCCACGGATGCGGTGGCCCTGGCGGCCGCAACGTCGCAAGGCATGGTGGTCCGGAGTCCGTCCGACGTGCCGAAGGAGTTCGGTGGCAGGGCCGTCTGGATCCAACACCAGGCGAGCGCCGACTACTACTGGGAGTGGATCGCAAACCAGGACGCGCATCACCTGTCCGCGTATACCTTCAGTGCACCGACGCGGGCCGATTCGACGAGCCAGGGACCCCAGGAGAACTACTTCTTCGTGAGCGCCCAGACCGGCGACCCGTCCATTTTCTTCGACTCCAACACGATGGGCGGGCACTCGGTGGACAACCTCGCTCCGGCGGCGCCGTTGATGCTGGCCGCGCAGCGCGTCGGGGCCGACGTGCACCTCCAGTGGAACGGGGTCCACGTGGCCGATCTCAAGAACTATGCGGTCTACCGGGCGACGTCATCGGGAGTGACGCCGGTGCCGGGGAACTTCCTGGCCGGCGAGATGGACACGATGCTGGTGGACTCGAACGCGCCCACGGGCGCGCTCTACTATATTGTCACCGCCTACGACGTGCACGAGAACCAGAGCGTGCCGTCGAACGAGGCCAGCGTGAGTCCGGAGACGGGCGTGGAGAATACGCCGTCGCTGACCGCACTTGCGGTGCGGCCGAACCATCCGAACCCGTTCGCAGGGGCGACGGAGCTGGAGATCGGCCTGCCGGCGGCCTCGGCGATCACGGTGGAGGTGTACGACGTGGCGGGGCGTCGGGTGAGCACGGTGCGGGTTCCTGGCGTGAGGGGCTGGCAGCAGGTACCGTTGGCGGGCGTGGATGAGAAGGGTGGTCGGCTGCCGAGCGGTGTGTATTTCTACCGCGTCCACGCGCAGGGCGAGACCATCACGCGCAAGATGGTAATCGCGCGGTAGTCGCACCCCTTCGCACGGGGGTCGCGGGGCCCCCGGGTTCGAGTCAGCTCAGGAGTCGCAGTCCTGTGTGAATACGGCCGTTCACCGAGCGGCGAAATCCAGTTTTGTAGCTCGGGGCGCAAGGTGATACTATGCCTCGGCCGAACCCGCCTCACGAGCCTTTCTGATCCGACGGGCGCGCATTCCCGCGCGATCCTCGTCGCCGGGATGGGATGCAGATGAACGTCGAAAAGTTTTTAAGACATCTCGAATCATCGGAGTGGTACGACGGGCAGATGGTGCGCGTCGAGTGGTTGAGCGAGCGCCCCGCGCGCTTCGCGCCGCTCGACCCGCCGGTGCACGAGCGCGTGGCCGCGGCCATCGGGGGCGACGGCATCTCGCGCCTCTACACGCACCAGGCGCAGGCCATTCGTCGCGCGCGTGCGGGCGAGCACGTGGTGGTGGTGACGGGGACGGCGAGCGGCAAGACGCTCTGCTACAACGTGCCCGTGCTGGAGTCGATCCTGGCCGATCCGGGCGCATGCGCGCTGTACCTCTATCCGACCAAGGCCCTCGCGCAGGACCAGCTACGCACGCTCACCCGCTACCTCGACTCGGACCCGTCTCTCCCGCTCGTAACCGGCACCTACGACGGCGACACGCCGCCCAACGCGCGCCGCAAGCTCAAGAACGAGGCCAACGTCCTGCTGACCAATCCCGACATGCTGCACTCGGGTATCCTTCCCAACCACGGCACGTGGGCGCGCTTCCTCGCGCGTCTCAAGTACGTCGTGGTGGACGAGGTTCATTCGTACCGCGGGACATTCGGCTCCAACGTGGCGCACGTGCTGGGGCGGTTGAACCGCATCTGCGAGCACTACGGCGCCAATCCGACCTTCGTGTGCTGCTCCGCCACCATCCGCAACCCGAAAGAGCTCGCCGAGCGCCTGACGGGGCGAACGATGGCGGTGGTCGACGATGATGGAGCGCCGCGTGGGCCCAGGGCCTTCGTCATCTGGAATCCGCCCTTCTTCGGCGACGATCGCGTGGAGCGGAAGAGCGCCAACGTGGAGGCGGCGCGCATCCTCTCCGAGCTCGTCGCCCACGACCACCAGGCCATCGCCTTCGTGCGGGCGCGTGTGGTGAGCGAGATCGTGGCGAAGTACGCGCAGGAGTTCGTGACGCGCCTGTCACCGTCGCGTGCGCGGCTCATCAAATCGTACCGGGGCGGGTATCTGCCCGAAGAGCGGCGGGGCATCGAGCGCGCGCTCTTCTCGGGCGAGCTGCGCGGGGTCGTGAGCACCAACGCGCTCGAGCTGGGGATCGACATCGGGAGTATGGAAGCGGCGCTGCTGGTCGGCTACCCGGGCACGATCGCGAGCACGTGGCAGCAGGCGGGGCGTGCGGGGCGCGGGGCGGATCCGTCTCTGGTAATCCTGCTCCCGTACGATTCGCCCATCGACCAGTACATGGCGAAGCACCCGGACTACTTCTTCGGGCGCTCGCCGGAAAACGCGGTCATCGACCCGCTCAACGCGCACATCGTGCTGAACCACGTGCGTGCCGGCGCCTTCGAGCTGCCCATCCGCAAGGAGGACTGGCAGCAGTTCGGCGACTACTGCGGGCCGATCCTCAAGCTCCTCGAGGACGACCGCCAGGTTCGCCAGCAGGGCGGGCAGTTCTTCTGGAGCGGCCCCAACTACCCGAGCGCGGACGTGAGCCTGCGTAACATCGGCGACGACGTGTACACCATTATAATAGGAACGTCGGCCGCGATGGCCGCGGACGGCCTCAAGGCCGTCCCCAACGAGCACAGCCGTGTCATCGGCACCATCGACGAGGCCGGTGCCTTTCAGCAGCTCCACCCGCAGGCCATCTACATCCACGGCGGCGACACGTACTTCGTCAACGAACTGGATGTCCGCAAGAAGATCGCGTGGGTGCAGAAAGAAGACACCGACTACTACACGCAGTCGATCACCGAGACCAAGATCAAGATCGAGAACGAGGAGCTCCACAAGAGCGCCCTCGCCAGCGAGATCCACTGGGGCGATCTCTCGGTGACGTCGGTCACCTACATGTTCAAGAAGATCAAGTTCGGGAGCCGCGATTCGCTGGGTTTCGGCGCGCTCGATCTGCCGCCGCAGACGCTCGACACCACCGGCATGTGGCTCCTTCCGCACCCGGAGGCGTACACACTGGCGAAGGCGGCGGGTCGCGTCCCGCGCGAGGGGCTGCTGGGAATCTCCAACGTAATCCGCGAGGTCATTCCGCTCTACGCGATGTGTGACACCATGGACGTGGGCGCGTCGGTGGATTCGTCCGCCGCCAATGCGCCCGGCATCTTCGTCCACGACCGCTTCCCTGGCGGGCTGGGGTTTGCGCTCAAGGCGTACGAGTTGATCGACGAGATCCTCGCCGCGTGCCTCGAGTTGCTCGACACGTGCTCCTGCGGCGGCGGATGTCCGTCGTGCGTGGGCTCACCGCTGCCGCCGTACTCGCACCTCGACCCCGACGTCAACGCGCGCGGGCTCATTCCCGACAAGGAAGCGGCCAAGTCGATCCTGCACCACATGCTCGGACGCGAGGCGTACCAGCCGAGCGTCCGCACGAGTGCAGGCAGCGCGGAAATGGCTCGTGACGGGGAAGCCCTGCGCAAGCTCGTCGATTCCACACAACTGCCGGTCACCCTCGAGAAGAAACTCCGCCAGCGTGTCGACAAGCTGCGCAAACGCGGCCCGGCGTTCCCTCGCTGATCGTTCAGTTCCGGAAGAGCGACTTGACCCG
>CAZCQM010000035.1:0-19038 GCA_964500785.1 uncultured bacterium | reverse complement strand
GTAGGCCAGCGCCACCTCGATCTGGAAGGGATTGCCGCGGTAGACCGTGGGGGGGCGGGTGACCGCCGTGTAGAAGTCGGCCCTGATCTCGCGCTGGAGGCTCTTCGTGAGCAGCTCCTCCCCCACGACCGAGAGGCAGTCCGTCGGCGGGCGCATGATCTTGACCTTCGTAAACGCCCGGATGATCGCCTCGGCCTGGTCGCGCGTGATGCGCGCCGGCTTCGTGGACGGCGACACGCCGGCGATCGTCAAGACGTCGCGCGCGATCTTCGGGCTCATGCGCGAGAATTCCTGCGAGAGGAAGCTCGCGACGTTGCGCGCGTGCGAGACCTGCAACATCTCGATCAATCGGCCCAGCTCGACGCCGTAGGGATGCGGCTTGATCGGTGTGGCCGGTGGCGGGAGCTGGTCGGAGAGGCGCGCATAATGAACGGGGTCCGACCTGGGCGCGATGTATCGAATGTCGGCGTGCGGGTTCGCCAGCGCGACCTGGTGGAGGTACTGGTCGACGGAGCGCTTTCCCTTCTGGTAGATCGCCTCCAGCTCCATCTCGATGCGCGTCCCGTGCGGCCGCTCCCATTCCACCGCACCGTCGTCGAGCACGATGGGCGCGTTCTTCTTGGTGTCGATCTGGAGCTCGTAGAGGTGCGCCGGCGACCTGGCACCGGTGCGCGACGTGATCTTGACCGGCTTGCCGGTGGTGAGCTGCGCGTACATCACCGCCGCGGAGATGCCGATCCCCTGCTGCCCGCGCGACTGTCGCAGCTCGTGGAATTTCGACCCGTAGAGAAGCTTGCCGAAGATCTTGGGCACCTGCGCCTTGACGATACCGGGACCGGAGTCCTCGACGACGAGCCGGTAGCGGTTCTCTTCGACCTCGTGGATCTCGACGACGATGTCGGGGGCGATACCCGCTTCCTCGCACGCGTCGAGCGAGTTGTCGACGGCCTCCTTGACGGCCGTGAGGATGGCGCGCGTCGGGCTGTCGAAGCCCAGCATGTGGCGGTTTTTGGCGAAGAACTCGCTGACGGAAATCTCACGCTGCTTCTTGCCGATCGTCTCGGCGGAGGAGTAGGTCGCCGTCGAACGGCCGCGCGAGCGCGGCTTCGGAGCCTCCGGCGGCGGGTCGGCGGCGGGAACCAGCTCGGGCTGGGAGGGCGCGCGCGACTTCGGGCGCTTCGGGTCCTTCTTCGCTTTCGACTTCGGCGCGGCGGACATTTCCACGGCCGCCCTCGCCGATCGACCGCGTGGCGCGAGCGTCTCGTCCCCGAACAGCGGCAGCGTCTCCGGCTCTTCGACGGCGGAGCGGCGTCCCGCCTTCATCGGCCGCGCGTTCGCCGTGGACTTGCGCGCGGCGCGCGGCGCGGCCTTTCTCCGGGATGATTTCTTCTTTGCTGCCACGATTCAGCCTCCGAAACGGGTGCCCCTGTGCCGAAACGAGTGATTCGGGGCGCATGGTAGGCCCAGACGTCGAAACTCGACAAGGAAAAAGCCGCCCGCCGGGGAGACTTCTGGCTACAGAGAAGCATCGGCCGCGGAACCGCCGAATCAGGCGCCTGGCGAGCGCCCGATCAGCTCCTCGAACAGCGCCTCGCGTGCCGCGCACATCATGTCGAATCGAAAGCGTTCCTCGACGATCTCGCGTCCGCGTAGACCGAGACGCCGGCGGGCGCCGGCGTCGTCGACGAGTTCTCCGATGGCTGCCGCGAGCGCCTCGTCGTCGCCCACCGGGACGATCCGCGCGCTTCTGTGATCCTCGACCATCTCCCGGACGCTGCCGACGTCGGTCGTGACGACGGGAAGCCCCGTGGCCATGGCCTCCAGAACGACGTTCGGGAACGCCTCCGTTCGCGACGACAGCACGAACACGTCGGCGGCGCGCAGTAGCCGATCCACGTCGTCGCGGAGTCCGGCGAACCAGCACTCCTCCTCTATCTCGAGGCGGGCGGCGAGGGCGCGGAGCGCATCCCGATCGGGACCGTCCCCCACGACGACCACGCGAACGCGGGCACCTCCACGCTTGAGCGCCGCGGCGGCGTCGAGCAGCGCGTCGATCCGCTTCAGCGGCTTGAGCGATGCCACGGTGATCAGTACGACGTCGCGATCGTCGAACCCGAGCTCTTTGCGGATGCCTGCCCGCTCGTCGCCCGTCGCCGGCCGATAGCGCACCGTGTCGACGCCGTTGTGGATCACCCGGAGCTTTTCGCGAGGCAGTCCCTCGACCTCGACCAGGTAGTCCTTCTGTATCTCCGCGACCGCGAGGAGTGCATCGAAGCGCCGTAGCAACGGACGAATATAAGGCACGACCTGCCGGGTGCGACCGGTGGTCCCCATCGCGTGGTAGGACACGACCACGCGTCGGACGAGGCCCCGCAGTCTCGCCAGATAGGAGAGGATGACGGTGTTCGGATGCGAAAACGTATAGATGAGATCGGGGTGCTCGATTCGCAATACACGCTCGAGACTCAACGGAGCAAGCGGGTCGAAGCGATGGTGCAGGAGGTTGTCGTAGAACGGCACTCCCAGGGCGGACAGACTCTCTTTGAAATACCCGCCCTTCTTGAGGCAGCACACTGCAAAATGAAAGCGATTCCGGTCGGTGCGCTCAATGAACTGAAACAGCGACTTCTCCTTGCCGCCCATGTCGAGCTCATTGTCCAGTATGAGGATCCGATGGGTCATGCGCCGACGTCGTCACCCCACTTCTCGCGCCACAGCTCGAAAGCAAGAAGGAACCAGAGCTGGGAAGAAACGCCCCGGTCGCCCCTGTAGAAGCGGTCGACGAGCCGGGTCACCACAGCGGCATCGAAGAGACCGGCCCGGCGAATGCGATCGGGAGCCAGGAAATCCCGCGTCATCGACTCCAGGTCCTCCCGCAGCCACTGCTCAAGCGGTATCGCGAACCCCTGCTTGGGTCGATCGACGAGCGCCCGCGGGACGTAGCGGTAGAGAATCTTCTTGAGGGAGTGCTTCGGTCCGAGCGGTCCCCGACGCAAACGGCTCGGGAGACGGAACGCGAACTCGACCAGCCGGTGATCGAGCATCGGTTCCCGTCCCTCGAGACTCACAGCCATCGTGGTGCGATCCACCTTGGTCAGAATGTCCTCCGGCAGATAGTGGTGGAAATCCCAGAGGCACATCTGTTCGTTCGGATTCCCGTCGAATCCGTCCGCCAGACCCCGCGGGTTGGTGTACTCGCCGATGAGCTCCCTCACTTCCTCCGGCAACCAGTAAGAAACCGCCGCATCGTAGACCAGGGATGGTGCGGCCGTGGGCAGGATCGCGCGAGCCCGTCGAAGGCGACGCGCCATCATCCCCGTGGTCGCCGCCAGGCCCCCGAGCCGCGCAGAGGCGCCGTCGAGCACGCCCACCGACGCATGCGACAGCGAGCGGGCCGACGCGGATCGCAGCCACCCGGGCACACGGGAGAGCGTCTCCAGTCGCGCGAGCACGTCGTCGTATACACTGTAGCCCATGAACAGCTCGTCCCCGCCGTCCGCGGACAGCGCCACCTTCACCTCGGCCCGCGCCAGCTTCGAAACGAGCAGCGTGGGCAGACCGGACGCATCGCCGAACGGCTCGTCGAAGAGCGATCCCCAGTCGCGCGCCATTTCCAGCGCCTCGCGCACCCCCAGGATGTATTCGGTGTGCCGGGTGCCCAGATGTTCCGCCACGCGGCGGGCCCACGCCGACTCGTCGCGACTGTCTTCGGCGAACCCGATGGTGAAGGTCTGCAGGGGCAGCGACGCTTCGCGCGCCAGGATAGCCGTCACGAGCGATGAATCCACGCCACCGGAGAGAAACACGCCGACGGGCACGTCGGCCACGAGCCGATACCGGAAGGAGCTGACGAGCAGCGCTTCCAGTTCGGCCTCGATTGCTTCATCGTCACCCTCGATCGGCTGCACGATCCGATCGAGCAGCGACCAGTACCGGGTCACGACCGGCCCCCCGCCTGCCCGCAACTCGAGCCGCGAGCCCGGCGGCAACTTGCGAACCTGCGTGTAGATGGTTCGCGGCGACGCGATGTACCCGTACTGAAGAAACTCTCCCAGCGCCTGATGATCGATGCGGGGATTCCAGTGGGTGAAGGCCCGAAGCGCCTTGAGCTCGGACCCGAACCAGAGCGAGCGCCCGTCCCAGCCATAATAGAGCGGCTTCACGCCCACCCGGTCCCGGAGGAGATGGAGGGTCCGGTCGCGTTCATCCCAGAGCGCGATGGCGAACATGCCGATGAATCGCTGGACCGCGTCGACTCCCCACTCCTGGAAAGCGGAGAGGATGACCTCGCTGTCTCCGTTGCCGGGGAATGAATGACCGAGAGCGCGGAGCGCCTCGCGAATCTCCGAGTAATTGTAAATCTCGCCGTTGAAAACCATGACGAGGCGGCCGTCCGCGGATTGCATGGGCTGGTGACCGCGCTCGGAGAGATCGATGATCGACAGTCGTCGGTGGCCGAGGCCCGTACCGCGGGCGTTTGTCCACGTCCCCTGGTCGTCCGGTCCGCGATGACGCAGACAGGCCACCGCGCTCGTCAGGTCGCGCACGTGGCGTTCCAGTTCGCCGTCATGGCAGACAAAGCCAGCGATTCCGCACATATGATTATCGACCAACCCCGGATTCCAGTACGCCGAGGTAGCGCTCCTTCTCGCGGTCCCAGCGCAGGGTCTCGTACAGCGCCGTCGCCGACCGGACCCGGAGTGCGAGGTCGTCGGGATGCGTCGCCGCCCAGCGCAGCCGGTCGGCCAGGTCGGCGTCGTCTCCAGGCTCGAAGTAGAGCACCGCGTCGTCGGGCGCGTACGCCGCCACCGAGTCCAGCCGCGACGCCACAACCGGCCGCCCCAGCGCCATGTATTCGAACATCTTGTTGGTGTGGACGAGCACGGAATAGGGACTTTTCTTGACCGCCACGATGCACACGTCGGCGGCGAGTATTTCCCCGATCATGCGCTCGAAGGGGACGAATCCGAGGTGGCGGACCCGATCCTCGACGCCCAGCTCCCGCGCCAGCGCCTGGACACGCGGCAGATACTCGCCCGAGCCCATGAAGACGAATTCGATTCCCGGTACGTCGGACCGCGCACGCGCCACGGCGCGCACGATGGTATCGAACCCGTAGCGTTCCTCGATGGCGCCATGCGTGAGCACGCGGAACGCACCGCGGACCCGTTCGTCGCGTCTCGCCGCGTCGACGCGCATCCGCAGATCCGCCCAGCGGTTCAGCTCGAAGGCGCGGCTGTCGGGCACGTTGACCACGACCGCAATCTTCTCCGGATCCGCGCCGCGGCGCACGTAGTTCCGCTTCATCTGTTCGGTGACGGTGAGCGCGTGGTCGGCGAAACGGATCGACGCCTGCTCGACGCGTGCCGTCAATCCGACGAACAACCGCGTGTACCATCGGTCGGGGAACATGGTCCGGAACAACTCGGGGACGGGCTCGTGCAGGTGGAGCACGACCTTCGCTCCCGTTCGTTTTGGATACAGCGCGGCGAACACCAGGTAGTCGGGCATCGTGTTGACCTGCACGGCCACGAAGCGCATCCGGCGGTGGAGCCGCGCGAGCTTCATCGATGCGAGCAGGAAGAACGCGTTGTACTCCCACAGGTAGCGCACGATCTTCCCGCGTTTGTGTCCGACCGGGAGCCGGTGTACCTCGACGCCTTCGACCGTTTCGCGCGGAGCCTCGCCCGGGCCGCGCAGGCAGATCACGTGGACGTCGAATCCCGCGTCGCGCAGAGCCTCCGCTTCCCGCTTGACGTTCAGCTCGAACGGGTAGAACGAGTGCCGGACGATGGCGATGGCCCCGCGGCTCACGACCGCCCCCGACGGATGACATCGCGGTAGACGTCGATCAGGCGTTCCACGCCCGTGGACAACGAGTAGCGCTCCATGCGCTCGCGCGCCTCGATGCGCCGCGGGCCGGCCAGCGTCGCACGGAGCGCCTCCGCGATCCGCTCCGGATCGGCCTCGACGACGCGGCAGTTCGACAGTCCCTCCAGCACCACGCGCGCGTCCCCGACATCGACCGACACGACCGGCACGTTGCACGCAAGCGCCTCGCGGATCGTCACGGGCGAGGCTTCGAACGCCGACGTCATCACCATCAGCTCCGACGCATTCATGTACAGAGGCACCTGATCGTGCGGAATGTTGTCGAGCGCGATGAGCTCGACGTCGCGTGCGCCGGGCGTCGACTCCCTGAGAATCTCGACGGCGCGCCGCGCCAGCGGGTAGCGCTTCTCCACCCGCCCCGGCGACGACGGAAAGAGGATGTAGCGCCGGTCCTCCCGCAGGCCGATCCGGCGCCTGGCCTCGCCGGACTCGACCGGCGTGAACGCGTCCATGTCGACGCCGGCGGGCACGTACACCGCGTCGGGCCGTCCCAGGGGCTCGCGCAGGTGTTCGGCCACCACGATCACCGCGTCGACTCGCTTCGCGACGAAACGCTTGAGCCGGCGCGAATACGCGATGTGCTTCACCGGCATCTCGCGCAGCGCGTCCCGCGTATCCCCCGAGATCTCGCCTTCGTGAAACGTCCACACGATGGGAATACGGTGCTGCAGGCTCGCCGTCAGGCCGCAGAACGAGTGGTGGACATGGACTACATCGTATTGTTTGCGGCGCACGCGCGAGAAGAACCCGAAGGGCATGGCGGCGTAGTTGAGCTTGTTGTCGCGCCCGTTGACGAAATATACGTCCACGTCGACACCCGCATTTCGAAGCGCCGCGACCTCCTCCCGCACGAAGGACCCGTAGAACGGCGCGGTGGGGGTGGGGAGCATGTTGGTGAAGACGAGTACGCGCACGACGGCCACCTACTGCCGGGTCCGCGGGTTCATCTGGCCGGGATTGGAGCGGAGCAGCCAGTTGACGAGCGTGCCGTACCGGTCGTAGAAGGCTCGCAGCGACGTCAGTGCGAGATTGCGCTGGATATCCTCGGCCGGTGCGCCCGCCGGCATGACGGACAATCGGTGCGACTGGGCGATCTCCAGGTACATCGCGCGGGCGGCCTCGAGATGCGAGGTGCCGCCCTCTTCGGGCTTGCGACGCAGCGCTTCTGCCGGGTCGACGTCCAGCAGGACGGCGATCGACGGCCGGGGCACGAACGCACGCAGCAGGTTGAGCGCGAACGGCGGCCGCGACGGCGTCGTGCCCGTGAAAAGCGCGTAGTCGACGAGCGCGTCGTAGACGTAGCGATCGCAGATCACCACGTAACCGCACATCAGCCAGAAGCGCGTCTTGATCACATACGTCCATTTCAGATCGACTACGTACACGACGCTGAAAACCCACCGGGCAAACGGGTTCCGGAGTCGTCGCTGGCGCTCCTCGAAGCGCGCCGCCTCTCCGCGCACTGCGTCCCGGACGCCATCCGGACTGGGGGATTCGTCCGATTGTTCCCCGCGCGCCCCGAGCACCGACTTCCCCGCCCGCATCACCGCACCCGCGCCCCGCGACGACGCCCCACGGGCCCACACGTGGCGAACGCGGATGTCGCAGTCTTCGAAAGCGCGGCCGAGCCGGTCGACCTGGACGGTCTTCCCGGATCCGTCCAGGCCACTCACCGAGATCAGCAGCGATGGCTGGCTCCGGATGTGGAGCTTCCACCGAACCGCCCACAACAGCGTGTCGACGACGTCGAGAAGCTTGCGGCCCCGACTCCGCCGCGTGTCGCGCATCACCTTGCGATAGTAAGCGATTTTGCTCGCCTTGAAGGGAATCAGGGCCGGTGTGTCGTTCTCCAGGTAACGGACGCCGGGCAACAGCCGCGCGCGGACCGCCGCGTATCGCGCCGGCGCACGAGCCAGCTCGGCGCGTTGTTCGCCCTCGAGGAACGGAGCTCCAAACAGGCGGTTCCACGCCTCGTCGAAGATCGACAACGCTCCCCAGAAGCCCTCTTCCCATCCACGGCGCCGCGCGTGCGTCGCAGGCTCGGCGAGCGCACAGTCCATCGAGCGCAGCGCGTGCGCGGTGAGAAACATGTTGCCCAGCGAGAGCTTCTTGTCTTCGTAGAACCAGTGAGCAAGCGTGATGAGCAACGCCTCCGAGGGTCCTGGAATGACGACAACCGGATCGTCAGCCGCGTGGCGCGCGTGCGCCCAGACGATAGCGTTGTCGAGGAACGGAACTCCCCACCCCACAACCTCGTGCAGATGGAACGCAAAACTCGATCCACCGCCGGGAAAACGCCGGAACAGGAACTTTTGCGGCTCCTCGACGTTCAGCAGCTCCACGTAGCCGAGGTCGCGCAGGCACTCGCGCGCCGTCTGCGCCTGACCTTCCGGAACGAGGACGTCGAGGTTACTCGTCAGGTAGTGAAACGCAGGCACGCCTCCGGTCGCCTTGAATACCATGGTTTCGACGTTCACGGTGGACAGCCGGGCACGAACGCGCTCGAACTCATCGCGCTGGGTGTGGTAGCGGGCCAGGTCCCGGCTCACGAAATCCGCGAGCGGCGTGGAGGCCAGCTCCGCATCGTAGCGGCCGGCGATGGGCATGAACGACACCTTGTGCCGTTCGAGCAGCGTGGCCGTCGCGTGCAGGAACGCGGAGTCGTAGCGCGACAGGTCCTCGCGATGGTCCGGACTGGCGAGGCGTGCCGCGGCCCGGAGCAGCTCGTCGGTTCCGGCGCCCCCGGGCGCCATCCGCTCCAGCTCGGTCGTACTCATGCCGCGTCCTCCCTTCCCTCGAGAAGCGTGGTCACGATGCGTTCCGCGATGCGTCGCCATGAGAAGGCCCCCATGTCGCGGACCGGCGGGCGTTCCTGGCCGCGCAACGCGTTTGTCTCGGCGACCACGTCATCGTCGCTGTCGGCGTAACGCACATCGTTGCCTGCGGGCACGAAGTCGCGCAATCCGCCGAACGCCCGCGCGACCACGGGCACGCCACTGGCGAGTGCCTCGATAACCGAAAGCGGGATCTCGACGCACCCTTCGCTGTCGACCGTGGGGAAGACGTAGCAGTCGGACAGACGATAGAACTTCTCCACGGGGACGAACTCCCGGATCACGCGGGCCCCGGCGCTTTCGAGCTCCGTTCGCACCCGCGCATCTTCCGGCGTGCTCGTGCTGCCCACGACGACCACCTGCACGCCCGGCTCCGCCGCCAGGCGGGCCAGGACGCCGAGGTTGCGCTTCGGTCTGAGGTGCCCCACGTGCAGGCAGACGAACGCGTCGCGGGCGACTCCGAACTCGCTCCGCAGCGCGTCCTTCTCCCCGGGTTGTGCGGGACGGAAGATCGCGCCGTCGACGCCCACGGGCAGAACCGCGCCGCGCAGGGACAGGTCGCACGCATGGAGCAGTGAGGCGTAGGAAGGAACGAAGATCCGGTCGGGCGCGGCGCCCGCAAGGAATAGCCGCAACGCTCGGCCGTGTCGCCGGGGAATGAGCGCCACCATGCCCACCCGCGCATGGGGCCAGTGGCGGCGCAACGCGAAGGTGCGCGCGAAGCTCCACGTCGTCGAGGATGGCGATGGCACGTAGATGACGGCGTCGGGTCGAAACGAAGCGACCTCGCGTCGCAGGACGGGATGAACGAAGGTACGTGTGGCGGGCACATCGCGGATCGCGGTGTCCCCGGCCGCTTTGCGCGATCCATTGCGAGACGCGGCCAGTCCGCTTCGATCCACGTTGATGATCCGCACCGGATGGTCCGCCTCGAGAACGCGACCGATGGAGACGGCGAACTTCTTGATGCCCTCGTCGAAGGGCGCCACGAGGTCCTCGGAAATGACGACGATGCGAGGTGCCATATCCGCGATCTACATCCCCCGGAAACGCTGGACGAAATCCCAGATGGTGAGGGCATCGATGTCGCCGGTCACGGCCAGCGCGCTCCGGGCGCCGTTCGGCCACGTGGCGAATCGTACCAGCGAACGCGGGGACTCCTCGATGACGCGGCGGCACGCGCTGACCACCTCGTAGCCGTGCCCCTCGATGCGCCCCAGGTGGACGGCGAATCCGTCGGACCGCTCGCCGGTCTCGACGACATAGCCGATATCGGTGAGCGTGGCGATCGCGTCGCGGTCCGACCCCGGGGACACGCCGACGCACGGCCTCGCCCGCGATGCGATGCGCAACGGCGCCGGGTCCGCGACCTTCTCCGCGCCTCCCGCACGCAGAACGACCGACGTCCCCGGACAGGTCTCGAACGAAACGCGGAATGCGTCGCCATCGCGAACGAACTGCGCGCGGTTGTTCGCCTTCGCCCCCCACCACTGCGCGATCTCGTCCAACGTGGCAATCCATACGCCGCCGGGACGCGTGCGCGCGTCCGAAAGCAGGGCGCGAAGCGCACCCGCGAAGAAGTCGATGCGCTCCGGATGGAGCTGGAGCGTGAACAACTCACCGCGCTCGTGCACCAGCCCGAGGATGCGCCGCCACATGTCACCCAGATAAGCGGCGTCGTGGATGTACATGCGGTCGAGCGGGATCTCGTCGTCGGGCAGCGACACGGGGATCTCGATGAAGCCGTCCCGCCGGAACGGGAGCGCGCGAAACCGTTCCGTCGCGATGGGACGGTAGAAGGATATGCCGCGGCTCATGCCCTCCTGCTGGCGCGCGTCGAGTGACTTCGTATCGAGCACGTCCCACCACACGGTCTGATTGGAGCTGTAGCGGAACTGGAACTCGCCGACCACGCGCATCGTGTCCTCGTTCCAGTGGAGATAGGGCGCCCGAAAGCCGGTGAACGGCACCGAACAGGACCGGAAGAGCTCCACGGCCCGCGTCATGTGCGTGCGCTGCCCTTCCAGGTCCAGGGCGGAGAGGTCGATGTGGGACCAGGCATGCACGGCCAGCTCGGCGCCCCGGTCGACGAGGCGATGGGCGAAGGCCGGGTTGCGGCTCAAGGGCAGTGCGGTGATCGGGAACGTCGGGTGCACGGAGAACTCGTCGAGGATGTCCATGAACCGCTCGAAGCGCCCGCCCATCCGGCCCGGTGTGGGGCCGAAACGCGTGGCGATCTGGGCACTGCGGCGGACCAGGTTGGAGGCCCCGCGGTGACCGAATACGAATTTGAGGACGTTCATGGTGCGTCTCGGGCGAAGGCTGCCGCCTGCGTCGCCGCATCGCTGGATTCGTGCCCTGGATTCAGGAAATTGAGGACGATACCGCGTGAAATGACTCAAACTCCCATGGTACTCGGGACTCCAAGTTTTCTATTCTAGCATGCTGGCACATCTGCTATAAACACAAAACCTTAGGCGGGTCCAGCGACCCGTGCCGGTACCATGGTCTCACTTCGATCACCGTTCCTCCTGATCGTCGCCACGGCGGCCTACGCGCTGGCGCCGTATCTCCCCGCGTGGGCGCTGGCGCCCGTGGGAATCCCCATCGTGATGGCCTACGCCATCGTCCTGCCGGGCCTCCTCTTGAACCGGCTCACCCGGCTGCGGGGCGGCGACCCGCTGGAGTCGGTGGCGCTGGCGTGCACGAGCGGCCTGGCGTTCCTGCTCGCGTGTGCGTTCATATGGGCGCTCACAGGGGTGTCGATCGACGCCTTCCGGATGGCGCTTCCGGTGATGGTGGTGGCGCTGGCCGTGATCGTGCCGCCCGAAGATCCGACGCGCATCGATCCCCTGCGAGCACGGATCCGGACGCGCGACCGTCGCCTGCTGGCCGTGCTCGCTCTGCTGATCATTCAGCCACCGATCGGGGTGCTGCTCGCCGGGCCGTCCATGGAGATCAAGAGCGATACCCTCGATCACGTGGGGTACGTCGCCGAGATCGCCCGCAGCGGCGACCCCTTCCCGACCACCGCGATCTACTACAACCCCGGGTCCGACGGAGAGGACTTCCGCAAGGCGTTGCTCCACGACGTGTACGGCTTCACCGTCCGGCACACGGGTGCGTCTCCGATCGAGGTCCTGGGCGCCTACGGCGCCTTCCTGCTTCTGATCATGACCCTCGCCGTGTACACGGCCGCGCGCTCCCTGCTGCGGCGCCATCGCCTCGCCGCGGCCATCGCCGTGATCCTGTTCCTGGTGGGGACGGACTGGAGCGTCACCAACCCGCTGATCCGCGCCGCATTCTACCCCAACCGCTTCGGCGCGGCGTTTCTGCTCATGTTCATCGCTTCCGCGATGGAATACGCGCACCGCGGGCCGGAAACCGCGTTGCGCTGGAGCACCGTCTACGCCTTCGCGGCGACCGCGATCCACGTCCAGTACGCCGTGATGGTGTGCGGTGTGGCGGGCGTCATCGTGTTGTGGCGCGCCTGCACTCCGTGCGAAACCCTCGAAGAACACCTGGCCCGGACGTTGCGCATCGCGGGCGCCGCCGTCGTGGGAGCGGCCCCGTTCTTCGTCTATCGCATCCTGACCGCCTACCAGAGCAACCCGTTGCACGAGCAGGTCCAGGGCGCGGTCTTCGTCACCGACCACTGGTTCATGGCGGATCCCATGCGCATGTGGCAGGCGATCGGTCCGGTCGGCGTCGCCTCCATCGTGTGCATCGGCCCCCTGTGGAAACGGCGGCGCGAGGTTCCCGGGGTCGGCTTTGCCATCGCGTCCCTGGTGACGTATCTGGTCGTGCAGCTGGTTCCGTTCGTCCTGACGCCGTTGTACGGGGTGCTCAAGTACCTCGTCTTCCGGATGGACGTCATGGTCCCCTTCTACATCCTGCCGGCGTTTCTCATCGCGGCCAACCGGCGGGCCACGAAGACCATGTTCGTGGTCGCCGTCGCCGTCGCGGCGGTGATCCTGCCCGTGTTCGGGCATACCGCGTTTTCGTCGCGCCAGCTGGCGGCGGAGCGCCGGCTCAGCCCCGACCGATGGGCGCGCGGCCTCTACCAGATCGCGGGCTCCCTTCCTCCGGGGTCGGTGGTTGCGAGCGATCCGGTGACGTCATACATGATGTCGGCGTTCACTCCGTATTACGTGGTGTGTACGCTCGATCAGCACGCACCACCCAACGATCTGCATGTCGAGCAGCGCATGGATGCCGCCCGCGACATCGTGAGTCCCTACACGACAGCGCGTGAAAAGGACTACCTGATCCGCGAGAACCACGTGACGCACGTGGTGATCAACGAGGCGCTGCCCCCGAACCTCGTTCTGAACTACTGGACGCTGGATCCCAGGGCGGCGCGTGATGCCCGCGAGCTGTTTCATTCCCTGCGCTACGAGTTCGAGTCCATCCCGTTCGACGACGGGCTGACCGTGTTTCGCTGGAAACACGACGAACGCCTGAGCACGCTGCCGCGCGCCGCACCGCGCCCCGTCGTGGAATCGCTGCCGGACGATGCGCGCCCGATCGGGGTCCGGTCGGGAGAGGTCACCCTGGTGGGCGCGAACCTGCACGGCGCCGGCATCATTTCGGCGGGCGGCGAGCTGGTCGTCGACCTGTACTGGGCGCGCCACCGCGAGCTCCCGCCGGGTACGTACGTCGCTACCATCCGCTTCGACCGCAAGAGCCTCGACCTTCCCTTCGGCGGCCGTCCCTTCCCCAAGATCACGCGCAAGCTGCTGGAGGCATGGAAGGGGAGGCGCTTCCGGTTCCGCGCCGACCACATGATCCACGGCGGACTGTTCGCGCCGGATGCGTGGAAGCCGGGAGAGATCGTGCGGGACGACGCGCGCATCGACGTCCCGACGAACCTCGCACCCGGACGCTACCGCGTGCAGGCGAAGATGATCCGAGTGGCCAACCAGCCCAACCATCGGCTGCGGGATTACTTCTACGACGACGACAGCTACTCCGGCGTGGAGATCGGCGAGGTCACCATCCAGAAATGGTAGCCGGAGGAATCCGCCGCCGGAGTTGCGCGGGGCGGTCCGCCGGGCTATCATCGTTCCCATGACCGGCCAGCCGTCGAAGCAGCTCGAGGTGTTCGACAATCCGAACCCGGATCGCGACTATCTGATCGCGTTCGATTGCCCGGAGTTCACCTGCCTGTGCCCGCGGACCGGGCAACCGGACTTCGCGACCATGCGGATCCGCTACGTTCCCAACCGGCTCTGCGTCGAGCTGAAATCTCTGAAGCTGTATCTGTGGTCGTACCGCAACGAGGGAGCGTTCCACGAGGCCGTGACCAACCGCATTCTCGACGATCTCGTGGCCGCCTGCGCGCCGCGTTTCATCGAGGTCACCGGTGATTTTCTGGTGCGCGGGGGAATCCACACCACGGTCACGGCCCGCGCCGGCGAGTCGCCCGCGGCACCGTAGTCGGCGGATTTCAGCGCGGATCGGGATCTTTCCCGGACGTGTCCTTCACCATGGGGACGAAGCGCACCGTCGTCAGCATCCGCTTCGTCACCTGCCCCCCGGTCTTCGTGAGCATCACGAGTTCCTGGTAATCGGTTCCCACCGGAATCACCATGCGCCCGCCCTCGGCCAGTTGATCGACAAGCGCCTGCGGAATCTCCGGCGGGGCGGCGGTGACGACGATGGCGTCGAAGGGCGCCTCCTCGGGCCAGCCTTGATACCCGTCGCCGATGCGAACGTGGACGTTCTCGTACCCGAGCTCATCGAGGCGCTTTTCCGCCGCGCGCCCCAGGGACTCGACGATCTCGATGGAATAGACGTCTTTCACCAGGAGGGACAATACCGCCGCCTGGTATCCGGACCCGGTTCCGATCTCCAGCACGCGGTCCCCCGGCTCCGGATCGATGGTTTCCGTCATCAGGGCCACGACATACGGCTGCGAGATGGTCTGGCCGTGACCGATGGGAAGGGGATGATCATCGTAGGCGGCCGAGCGCTCCTCCCGGGGAACGAACAGATGGCGCGGCACGGCGCGGAGTGCCTCGATGACGCGCGGGTCCTGGATGCCCCGGCGCACGATCTGCTGATTTACCATACGGTCGCGCGTTTCCGTCATGTCGTCCTCGTCCGCGGCGCAGCCGGCCGGCGCCGAATCCAGCGCGACACCCAGGGCCAGAACCCCCGCCAGTGTCCAGAGTCGTCGGGTCGTCGAGCGTGTGAACAATCGGAACCCACCCGTTCGGCACAACGTCGCACGGATCGTTGCACGTTGCGCCCCGATGGCCGTCCTGCGTATCTTCCCATCGATGATAGCGCAGAATACCGGTCGAGCCAACAATCGCGGGAGTCGTCTCCGGCCGGCCCCCGTCGCCGTCCTCGTGCTCGCCGGCCTCATCGCCGCGATCTCCGGCTGCGGCAGCCAGGAAGACGCCGTCAATCCGCAGAACAGCCTGTGCAACGGTGAGGCCGATCTCGGCCTGAAAATCGAAGGGCGTGCCCAACCGGTCGAGCTCTGCGTCGACGACGCCGACGTTTCCGTATTCTCGACGACGGGCAATCACTACGACATCGCCACCCAGGTCGATGTGGGCGGCGTCGTCTACCAGGTGCAGCTGTTGTTCACCTACCGGGCGGACGCGCCGGTGTCGCTGCGGATCGTCGACTCGATCGCCGAGGCGACCAACGACCCGACCACGGCGCGGCTCTACCTGAAGGAAGTCCCGACCGGCGGCGACGCCGTCGAGTCGGGGGATGTCTCGGGCGGCACGCTCCACCTGGGGTTCAACGATGCCAGCGTCGTCACGGGAACGTTGCGGGATGTCTCCCTGGCCATGCACCGCGTGTCCGACGGCCAGGATGCCGGCACGCGGACCGTTCCGGAGGGCTTCTTTTCCCTCTCGGTGAAGAACCCGGCCACACCGGCTGCGACCGCCCGCCGCTGATCGCCACGACGCCCCCTCCTCCGCCCACGCGAGGCCGTCTCCCCATCCTTGATCGAATCACGCGAATCGATGTAGGGTAGCGGCATGCTCACTTCGTCGACCACACTGTTCGGGGCCATCTCCGGGACCACCCGGCAGATCCTCATGGCCGGGGGAATCATCGCGGTCGCCTTCGTCGCGGGTCTGATCGTGGATCGCGTCGTCATCGGTGGCCTCCGCCGTGTCGCTGCGAAAACGCCCGGGCAGCTGGACGACGTGATCGTGGCATCACTCAAAGGGGCCGTGCGCTGGGCCGGGCTGCTGGTCGGCATCTATTTCGCGCTCCGGTACCTTCCCCTCCCGTCCGGCATCGACAAGAACATCGACACCGGAATGCGCGTGGCCGTACTGCTGCTGTCGATCGTGGTGATGGCCCGCTTCGCCAGCGGGATCACCATGCACTACGCGTACCGCGTCTTGCCGTCGTCGGCCAGCCTGGCCAAGATCGTCGTGAATGTCATCATCTTCGGGATCGGCCTGCTGGTCATCTTCCAGACCATGGGCATTCAGATCACGCCCCTCATCACCGCCCTCGGCGTCGGCGGTCTGGCGGTGGCGCTGGCGCTCCAGCCCACGCTGGCCAATTTCTTCGCGGGGATTCAGCTGCTCGCGCTCAAGGAGATCAACCAGGGCGACTACATCGTCCTCGACACCGGGCAGGAAGGCTTCGTGCTCGACATCAGCTGGCGGTCGACGACGCTGCGGATGCTCAAGAACAACCTGGTGATCGTCCCCAATACCAAGATGACGGACGCCATCATCGTCAACTACGCGCTCCCGAACCAGCCGTTCAGCGTCCTGCTCGGCATCGGGGTGTCGTATGCCAGCGACCTGGAAAAAGTCGAACGCGTCTCGAAGGAAGTGGCGCGCGAGGTGATCGCGCGTGTGGACGGAACCGTCAAGGACTTCGAGCCGCTCATCCGTTTCAATGCGTTCGGCGATTCCAGCATCACCTACAACCTGATCATCCAGTGCAACGAGTTCGCGGCGCAGTACCTTGCAGCGCACGAGCTGGTCAAGGCGCTCCACAAACGGTTCGGCGAGGAGGGCATTGAAATCCCCTTCCCCATCCGGACCGTCTACATGAAGAACACGCCGTCGTCGTCCCAGTCCTAGTGGGCCGCCGCGGGCTGGCCGCGGGTGGATTCCGGCCGCCGCAGTGCGGTGAATTCGGTGGGCGCGGCCAGCCGCTCGAGGTACGGCGCCAGTCCCGACAGCCGGAAGATCGACAGGTCCTTGCCTTTTCCCACCGCTGCGGCCGCGAGCTCGGAGCCGTCGGGCCGCCAGGCGGGCATCGTCATCCCCGCGAACCGTTTGGTCATGCGCAACGCGCGGCCGTCCGAGACGTTCACCAGGTAGATGTTGGCGCTGCCCCAGTCGAGCGCTGCAATGGCGATGGTACCCTCGTCCGGGCTCCACGACGGCGCGGTGATGACCCCGCGGGGTTCGGCGACCGTTACCGTCCGGTCCGTCCGGCGATCGTGCAGCACGAGTCGCCCGGCCTCATCGGTCCACGCGACCAGCGACCCCGATGGCGACACACCGGGCCGACCGACGGGCGCGCTGGCGAAGACCCGCTTCGCCTCACCGCCCGTGCCGGGCTGCACCCAGATACCGGGTGTTCCGCTCCGGTCGGACCCGAAGAACAGCTCGCCGGTCGCCGGGCACCACGACGGCGCGTAGTCGCGCGCGGGATTTCTGACCAGAGGAGTCACGCGGCCCGTGGCGACGTCGACCGCGAGGATGTCCTGGTTGCCGTCCCGAATGTCCGAGTACGCCACGCGTCGGCCGTCCGGCGACCACGTGATGAAGTCCGCCATGTCCGCCGTCTCCACCAGCGTGCGGACCGAATCGGCGGTCAGGTCGAGCACGCAGATCTCGCCCCGCGGGTTGCCCTTGCGGCTGCGCCGGAAGGCCAGCCGACTCCCGTCCGGCGACCACGCCGGCAGCAGGTCGCCCACTCCCTCGGTCGACGCGGGGTGGGTGACGATGGGCTGCTCGACCAGCGGATCCGCATCGAGCGCGTGCTCGTAGACGAACTCGCCCGACCGGTCGAGGAGCACCTGCCGGTACCGGAGCTCGCCCAGGATGGACGCGCGGTCGTACAGGAGCGGGCGCATCGCCGGTCGCAGATTGTGGATCGCTGGCTGGAACAACGAGAGGTAGCGGACGCCGGACCGCGCGAGCGCGGCGATCGCATCGTCGTAGGGGGCGACCGGGATCTCCACGTAGCGCCCCCCTGCATAGAACGCGAAGTACGGCTTACGATCGGCGATCTCGTCACCCGGCGAGACACGCGGGGCGAAGCGGCGCGCGACCTCGCGGACCGGTATCATCTCCCGCTCCAGGCCGCCGGTGGTGACGTCGCGATGGACGACGAGCGCCAGCACCGCGCACGCGATGACCGCGGCACGGGCGGGCGGGACCAGCCGCCGCGGCGTGACGGACTCCAGCCCGATCATCCCGTACAAAATAAGGGGCGGCGCGTAGGGCAGCACCCAGCGCAGGATCCCCCGGTCCTCGGTGAAGAGCGGGATGATCAGGATGGGAAAGAACGCGGTGAGAACGAACGACGGGCGCCGGGAGATTCCCGCGAGGGCGAAGAGCGGCAGCAGCCACATCACCTGGCTGCACAGGCGCCCGATGTCGCGCGGCGTCTGGGTCAGATAGTCCGTGACCCGATCCACCGGCTTGATGCGCTCGCGCACCCTGGCCTCCGCCACCGATTTTCCCTGATAATCGACGGACGCCTCCCGCAACATCCACGGCGTCGACTTGGTCCCGTACATGTGGGAGCGCGACAGGAGCATCAACCCCCCGCGCTGGGCGGACATCGCGGCTACGGCCACGCTGTAGACGATGACGAACCCGGCCGCGTAGACGAGGAGCTTGCGCGGGGCCACATTCCGCCGCGCCCAGCGCGCCAGCATCACCAGCCCCAGCAGACCGGCCACGGCCACCGCTTCCGGCCGCGTGGCGGCGGCCGCGCCGATGGCGAGACCGGCCTTCATGTAGCGCGACCGGCCGAAGTACATCAGCGCGAGCAGCAGCCAGAAAATGTACGTCGACTCCGACAGCACCTCCATCGAGACCTGGATGAAGAGCGGCATGATCGCCAGGACGATCGCGCCGATGGCGGCGTTGGTACGTCCCATGAACTGCTTGCCCAGCTCGTAGAGAACGAGGACGGATCCGATGGCGGCGAGCAGCGACACGAACGCGCCGGAGAGGGCGCCGTCGCGCGTGATGGCGAGCACGGGAGCGATGAGCAGCGGGTAGCCGATGGGGAACGATCCCCCGGAAAGCTCACCGTGGAGCAGCGCTTTGGCCTGGCTGGCGTAATACGTGCCGTC
>CAZCQM010000034.1:5610-19056 GCA_964500785.1 uncultured bacterium | reverse complement strand
GCTGCCGAGCGCTCCGATCTGCTGGCCGCTTTCACCGACACCGGGTACCGCGTTCACCGGTTCGCCGGCGGCGCGCACCCGGTGGGGGAAGCGATGTCGCTCGACGCCGTGCTGCGCGCATCGCGCCTGGACGTCGTCGGGCTCCCCGAGGAGCGTGCCGATGCGATCGCTGCGGCGGCGTCCTGACGCGGAATCAATTTCTTCCGGCGGCGAGCCGCGTCACGGCCACCGCGCGCGCCTGCTGCGCGCCGCCGCCTGGGCGGGCGCAGCGCTGATCGTGATGGCGGTGATACCGGTCGCCGTCCTGCGCTGGGTGGACCCGCCGACGTCCGCCTTCATGGTCGAACGCCGGATGACGGGAATCCTGATGCCGTCGCGCCGCGTCGACATTCACTACCGGTGGACCGACTGGGACGCGATCGCGCCCGAGATGAAACTGGCCGTCGTCGCTTCGGAAGACCAGCGTTTCCCCGAGCACCGGGGATTCGATTTTGCGTCGATGCGGGATGCGGTGGCGGAGCAGGAACGGCGCGGGCGTCTGCGCGGCGCGAGCACGATCTCCCAGCAGGTGGCGAAGAATCTCTTCCTCTGGCCGGGGCGCAGCTATCTGCGCAAGGCGCTCGAGGCGGGGTTCACGGTCGTCATCGAGTCGCTGTGGCCCAAGCGGCGCATCCTCGAGATCTACCTCAACGTCGCCGAGTTCGGTGACGGAATCTACGGCGTCGGCGCCGCGTCGAGCGAGTTCTTCCGGGAGCGCCCGTCCGATCTCTCCGTGTACGAATCGGCGTTGCTCGCGACGGTTCTTCCCAACCCCAGGCGACTCCACGCCGACCGACCGTCCGCGTACGTCCTGCGCCGAACGCAGTGGGTGGAAGCGCAGATGGCCCGCATGGGTCCCGGGTACCTGAGGGGTCTGTAACATGACTGTCCCGCGTATCGTTGCGTACGCCTGGGCGTTTCCGGCGACGCTGCCCGGCCTGGTGCTGGCGCTGGCGGGACGGATCACCGGCGGCCGCGCCGCGATCGTTGACGGGGTGATGGAAGCCCACGGCGGTGTCCTCTCCCCCTTGCTGCGCCGGGCCGTTCCGCTCCGCGGCGGGGCCAGTGCGATGACGCTCGGCCACGTGGTGATCGGGCGCGACGCGGGGTGCGTGGAGCGCACGCGGGCGCACGAGCGCGAGCACGTCCGGCAGTACGAGCGATGGGGCGTGCTGATGCTGCCGGCGTACGCCGTCGCGTCGGCGGTTGCGGCCGGACGCGGGCGGCACTACTACCGGGACAACCGGTTCGAGCGGGGGGCGGTGCGGGCCGCGTCCCGAGCGGCGCGCAGCGGGCCCGACGGGGCGGCCTGAGGCCGTTTGGGCCCGCCCCCGATTTGGCGGCGACGTGGCCGGCCAGATCCTCTATAATGACGAAAGTTCGCTTGCGAAACACTCGCTGAGGGCTTATACGCAGGCCGCGCCCGCGGCCCGCCCTGGACATCATGTGGCTGCACCCCGAAATTCGCCCGCGAGTGCTCACCTCGCTGCTGGCCGTAGCCATCGCCGTCGCGGTGGTTCCCGGTGCGTCCGCGCAGGTCGGGGAGGACTACTTCTATCGGGCCCTCCATCCGCGGCTCTTCTTCGGCGCGTCGGATCTGCCCGCGATGCGCGCCCGCGTCCACGACGGCGGCCCCGAGGACGACGCCTACGCCTTCATCCGCTCCCAGTTTGACAACGTGTACGCGAGCGCGCCGTTCGACTCGCTGATCCGCAACGACTTCGCTCAGGAACAGATCACGAACATCGGGCTGGCCGGATTCTTCGGAGCCGATGTCGACTCGTTCGCCATGCGGATCGGACGGCGGCTGACGCTGTACATCGCACGGACCTACGACGTCGATACCGATGCATACGGGTCGTCGTTACGCCTCCGCGCCCTCGCCATCGGCTACGATCTCTACTTCGCCGTGGCCACGCCCGCGGAGCGGCTCGAAGTCCAGGCGGAGGCCGAGTCCTACCTTACGTACATGACCAACAACATCAACTACGACATCTGGATGCACCCGCCGTACGTGAGCAACAAGACGGCGATGGTGGCCGCGGCGCTCGGCCTGGGCGCGATCGCGTTTCACGACGAGCTCGACGCCGCGGTCGTGGATCCGGCGCTGGCGCGGACGGATGCGCTCTTCGGCGCATGGCGCGACGCGCAGATCGAGGGCGACGGGGCGTATCGCGAAGGCGCCCTGTACGCGTGCTGGAGCCTGCGCAATCTCGTTTACTACTTCGAAGCGCGGTTGCGCTTCGACGGCACGGACTACACGCACAATACGTCGCTCGTCGACATGGCGGACTGGCTGGTCTACGAGCTGGATCCGCGCGGGGATGCCCGGTTGAACAACATCCAGGACCTGACCGACTACTTCCGCCCCCTGGCGCGGCACACGACCTATCTCGAATGGGCCCTGAAGCACTGGGCCAGCCCGGTCGCGGCCTACCTGTGGGATCACGCGGCGGGTGCGTACGGGCGCGACATGGGTGACGAGGCCGACAAGGCGGCGACAGTGCTGTGGCACCGGTCGGTACCGGTCGTCAACCCCGCGACGCTGCTCCCGAAGAGTCGCCTGTGGCCGCTCCGCGGGCTCTATTACTTCCGGACGGGGTGGCCGGACGGGGCGTCGTCGGACGACGTCGTGTTCAGCTTCTATTCCGGCCCGTTCCAGGGCGGGCACGCGCAGGAGGACCAGAACCAGTTCACGCTGGCGGCGTACGGCGAGAAGCTGGTCGTCGATCACGGCGCGGGTTCGCTCGCGAAGCAGAGCGAGGCGCACAACATCGTACTCATCGACGGGGCGGGGCAGCACAACGCCGGGGCGTCCATCGGCACCGATGGACGGATCAGCAACTATCTCGGCGGCGGCTTCGCCGATTTTCTCACGGGCGACGCCACCGCGGCGTACGCGACGCACAGCCCGTACAACAACGCCGGCGTTCCGTATCCGTGGAGCGACTGGTCCTGGGGCGACAGCGGCTCCAATCCCGTGCTGCGGGCGATCCGCCGCGTTCTCGTGGTCCACGGGGACGAGGACCTTCCCTACGCGTTTATTCAGGACGATATCGACAAGGACGGAACCGTGCACCACTACGACTGGCGCGTGCACGTCCCGGAGAGTGCCGTCGTCGATGCGGGCAGCGATCCCATCCGGATCGAGACGGGAGCCGCGGCCCTCGACGTTCACGTGATCAATCCCACGGCGGTTACGACGTCCGTGGCCGCCTTCGACAACGGTTCCGAGGATCCCAATTCGCAGGTTCTGGCGCTGGGGGCCGACGCGGCCGACCCGGCGTTCGGCGTGCTGCTGATCCCGCGGCGCACGACCGACACCGCGCCACCGGTGACGACGACCGTGTCGGCATGGGTCACCACGACCTTCGTGACCTGGAGCGCGACCCGCGAGGACGTCATCTTTGCGCGCACCGTGTTCGCCGACCCCCCGCCTCTCATCAGTCTGTCGCAGACGGGGACGCCGAACGACCCCATCTCGACGGATGCGTCGATCGGCGTCGTGCAACTCGACGGTGGGGTGCTGTCGCGATACCTGGTCGCCGAAGCCACGTCGTTGTGGTCGGGAGGAGTCGAGCTGGTGCACATCAACGACGGGCCCGCGAGCGTGGCGCATGAGGGGACGCTGATTCGCATCGATCGCGAAGACGCCGATTTCAGGATTTTCGCCGGAGCGGCGACCGACGTGTACTACGGCACGTCGCGGGTTCCCACGATCCAGGACGGGGCCTATCTGACCAACGCCTTCATCACGCCGGTGGGAGACCGGACGCCCCCGTCCGTGCTCGGAGCGAAGGCGTTTCCCAATCCGTTCAATCCGTCGGTGACGATCTCGTTCCGCACGCCGGTGCGGTCGTACGTGACCGTCGACATTCACGACGCATCGGGGCGGAGGGTCACGACCCTGGCGGCGGGGAATCTTCCCGCCGGGGGGCACACCCTCGAGTGGGACGGCCGCAACCACGCGGGTCGCGGTGTGGCGAGCGGCATCTACTTCGCGCGCGTTCGCGCCGGCGACGCCGCGCAGACGATCAAGCTCGTGCTGCTTCGCTGACCTCGTCGAGAACCGGATCGAGAACCGCCATCGCCTCGCGGAGCGCCGTCTCTACACGGTGCGGTGTCTCCGCCCGCGCAAACACGAAGCCCAGGTAGAGAAATCCCTCGGGGAGCGGCGTCACCGTCTGCCCCGCGCTGGTGCTGACGATGACCTCTTCGACACCGGCGATGCGGCGGGCCTTTTCCACCCCGCGCATGCTCTGGAAGCGCCCGGCCCGGGGCGCCGGCATCATCCAGACGCCGGCGGCGAGGGGATCGAGGCGGGGAATCGGGCCGAGGAGTCCCAGCGCGTGCTGGACGATCACGTCCTCGAGCGAGCGGCCGTCCTCGAAACGAAGGACGCGCGAGCACAGTCCTCCGATCGACCGCGCGTGCACTTCGATCGGAACCACTCCCCGATCGTTGCCGCGAAGCTCGGCGTGCACGGGACCGTGCGTCAGACCGAGCGCTGTGATCGCGCGGCGCGTGGTCTCGACGATGTCGCGTTGCACGGACTCACCGTGACGGGAGGGCGTGACGTAGAGCGTCTCCGGGAAATACGGTCCTTCCAGTGGATCCGGCTTGTCGAAGATGGTGAGCACGTGCATCTCGCCGCCGATCACCATCGCTTCCACCGCCACTTCCCAGCCGGGGACATAGGACTCGACCAGGAGGTGCGTGCGCGCCAGCTCGTCGCGGGGGGGAGACTCGGCGCGCACAACGGGTGCGACGCGCGCGCAGGCCGCCGCGAAGGACGCCGCGTCGTCCACGCGGATCACACCCCGGCTCGCCGCCATGGCCAGCGGTTTGACGACCGCCGGAAACCCGACCGAGTCCGGAACGCGGCCGGGCCCGTCGACGGGCACGAGCGCGTGGGGCGGCACCGGCAGCCCCGCGGCGCGCATGCGGTCGCGGCCGAGCGCCTTGTTCAGCGCGGCGCGCACCGCATCGGGTGAATTGTGGGGGACGCCGAGTGCCTCGGCGATCTGCGCCGCGGGCAGCGCCGAACGGTCGTCGACGCCGATCACCGCGTCCACCGCGACGTCCGCGAAGCACCTTCGCGCCATGAGCGCGGCGCCCCCGGGGTCGTCGAAGTCGAACGTGGGCAGGTCGACAGGGTGGAGGTGGGAGAGCGAGTTCGGCGCCTCCGATGCGATGCTGACCTCGATGGGCAGGCGCCGCGCCGCGCGGACGAACGCCCCGGCACGGTAGGTCGATGTCGGGATCAATAGAAGCAGACGGGGTTTCATGGCGAACCCGCTTTCCTCGTCGCGGGGAGGCGGCGGCTACTTGGACGACGGCGCGTAATACGGATTCCGTCCCGAGGCATGGTCGGTCGTGTCGAGGATCTCTCCCACTTCGGGAATTTCGTCGCGGATCGTACGTTCCACGCCGTACTTGAGCGTCACGCTGACCATGCCGCATCCCTGGCAACCGCCGCCGAATTCCAGGAATACCGTGTTGTCGCTCACGTCGAGGAGGCTCACGACGCCGCCGTGCATCGCCACCGCCGGGTTGATGACCGTGTCGAGCACCTGCTGGACCCGCCGGCGGATCTCCTCCGGCGGCAGGAGGCTCTCGGCCACGTCCTCCGAGATGAGGGGCGTGCCCGATGCGAGCGCGTCGCGGATGGCCGCCCCCACGCGCGGTATCTTCGTTTCCCAGTCCGCGTCGCCCGCCAGCGTGAGGCGGACCGCGTCCTGGTTCACGAGCACGTCGACGACGCCGTCGATATCGAAGAGACGATCGACCAGGGCCGATCCACGCGACTGGTCGCGCTCGGCGAAGTAGACCGAGCCGCCGGCGAAGAGCGGCTCGCTCGCGGTGAACGTGCACTGCTCCGGGTGCATCATCGATGGCTCCGCCGTGATGCGAAGCGTGCGACCCCCGGGGAGCTCGAAATTCAGACTCACATCATCCATCGGTGGACTCCTTCCCACGAATCATACGGACCCCGCCGCGATCCGGCAAGGGCGGCGTGGTGAGGCATCACAACGGCAGGGAGTCCAACTGACCCCCGGTGGGCTCCGCTCAGCAGAACCAGTCCTCGGTCAGCCGGGGCGCCGGGCCGGCGGCGGCGGGGACGACGCGCGCGGACCGTTCCGGCGCAACAACGCCCCGGACGCGCTCGAACGCCTCCACCGGCGTCAGCCCCTCCTCGACGGCCCCCTCGACGACGCGCGCGAGTTCCGCCTGCATCGCGTCCATGGCGGGGTCCGGATGGCACCAGCGATAGCCGAACGCCGCCCGGTCGAACGGCCCCATGCAGGCGCGCATCGACGCGTCTTCCAGCAGCAGCGACCCCTCGGGGAGGAGCAGGCGGATGGAATACTGCACCGCATCGAGGCACTCCACCAGCCCTTCGCCCTCGACGATGTCGATCAGGTCGCGGAGGCTGGAACGCGTCTCCCACGGGGTGAAGGGGACGAGCGAGGGACGGAGCGTGAGACCGAGGCGGCGGAAGGCGCGAATGACATCGAGCGCGTCGTCCCGCGTATGCCCCTTGCGGAGATGCGAGAGCACGTCGTCGTTCATGGACTCCACCGCCGATACCACGAAGATGCACCCCAGGTCGCGCAGCTCCTCGACCGTGCGCGCCTGCTGTTTGAGATGCTCGATCTTGGCGGTACAGTCGAAGGTCACGGCGGGAAAGCGCTCGTGCAGCGCGCGCGCGATGCGAAGCGCGTGACCGGGACCGTTGAGAAAATCGGGATCGGCGAAGGTGATGTGACGCGCGCCCCCCTCCACGACGGCGGCGATGTCCGCGAGCACGCGATCGGGCGGAATGGCGTAGAACCGCCCGCCGTAGGCGGGAGGCAGCGGGCAGTGCGTGCAATTGTGACGGCAGCCCCGTGTCGCCTGGACGTAGCCGGTGTCGCGCCGCTCGTCGGCGATGGCGAGCCGCGCGTAGTGATCGCGGTGGACGATGGCGTCCCGCAGCGGTGCGAGGTCCATCTCGCGCCCGGGCGAGCGCCGACCGCCGTCGGGGCGCGGCGCCGACACCTCGCGCGGCGGGCGCTCCGGTGCACCCGCGATGCGCCCGACGAGGTCGACGAGGTCGGCCTCGAACTCGGCGCCGAGGCAGCTGTCGGCGAGATCGGGTGTGAGATGATGCGCGTTGAGCCCCGCGTAGAGCCCGAAGAACGCGATATGGGCCCCGGGGTTGACGCGACGCACGTGGCCCGCGACGCGGGCCCCCAGCCGGAGTGCGGTGTGCATCGGGGTCGAGATCGCGACCAGGCGCGCCCGCGCGATCGCCGCCTCGTCGACGGGCTGGACCGCGAGATCGAGGAGCCGCGCGGGCCATCCCGCGCGGGCCAGCACGCCGGCCGGGACGAGGATCCCGAGCGGCTCGTGGCCGAGCTCGTAGCAGGAGACGAGCAGGATGTCGCCGTCGGTGCCGCGCGCCGATCTCTGTGTTGCCGGTGCCATCCTGAGGAGTATATACCGGGCGCGGCCCGGCGCCATCGTGTATACTGCGGACGGGCCGCAACGCGGGAGGAACGATGCCCACACGTGAAGCACACCGCATACGACCGGCGAGATTGAAGAAGGGGACCTCGCCGGCCGACATCGATGCCCGGCATGCGTCCGAGGCGGCCGGTCCCCACACCGCGGGCCCCATTCGGGGAAAAGCCCTCATCTTCTGGGACCCCGCGCAGCCGGGCAAGAAGCTGGATGCCATCGATACGGATCAGATCACGCCCGCCAAAGACTGCGTTTCGGAGAGCCTGGACGAACTCGACAAGAAATGGAAAGAAGGTGCGTTCCGTTTCCTCATGCCGGACTTCCGCCGGCGCGTGGCGAGCGGCGAGACCTTCCTCATCGCCGGCGACCGTTTCGCGATCGGGTCTTCGCGGGAGATGAGTCCCGCCGGACTGCGTGCCATCGCCGACGAGGCCGGGTTGACGATGGTCATCGTGTGCGGCGACAACATGGGCGACATATTCCGGCGCAACGCGCTGAATCTGGGTCTCGAAGTCGTGCAGGCGCCGGATGCCGTCGCGGATGCGCGCGACGGCGACGAATTTTCTTACGATCCGGCCACGCGCGCACTGAAGAACGAGACGCAGAACCGGGCCTACACGCCCCGGCCGCTGACCCCCAAGGAGGACGAGATCCGAAGCACCGGCGGCATCTTCGCCGTCGGGCGCCGGGAGTTCCCGGAGTCGGTGCGGCGCACCCCTGCGATCGAATGGCCCGACGCGGAGACGGCGCGCCGGCTGACCACGACCGAGCAGATCCTGTGGGCGCACCGCGTCGACAAGGATGCGCGCGTCGAACCCGGCCTCACGCTGCGCGTCTACGCCGACCTGCTCCCGGCGTCGGACGGGACGGCTCCATTCGCGATCCACACCTTCAACCAGATAACGGGAGGCGACACGGTTTATCCGCGACAGGCTGCGGTCGCGAACGACCACTTCGTCTTTACGGGCGTGGCGGCGGACGAGAAGCAGACCGGCATCGGGCGCGAATTCGCCGCCAAGCACGAGATCGAGCGTCCCTACTACGCGACGCCGGGTGACGGGATCTTCCACTTCTATTTCCCGGAACAGGGGCTCGTCTACCCGGGGCAGCTCATCCCCGGTGCGGACTCCCACAGCCGTGCCTACGGCGCCTACGGCGCGCTGGGTATCGGCGTGGGCTCGACGACACTCGGCTTCGGGTGGGCGACCGGGTACGTGTTCATCACCGTGCCCCGGGCCCGGCGCGTCGTGTTCACGGGTAATTTGCAGCCGTGGGTTACCGGGAAGGACGTCGTCCTGCGCCTGCTCGAACGCTGGGGAGCGCGCCAGTCACAGGGCATGTCGGTGGAGCTCGTCGACGCGAACGCTCAACTTCCCATCGCCTACCGCAACACGATCGCCAACATGATGGCGGAAGCGGAAGCGATGAACGGGATCTTCGCTCCCGACGATGTCACCTACGACTGGTACCGCGCCAAGGGCATGACCGACCTGCCGTACCCGCGGCTGCAGCCGGGGGAGGAGGCGCGCTACGAGATCGACGAGGCCTTCGACCTCTCCGAGGTCGTCCCCATGGTGGCGCGGCCCTTCAGTCCGGGAAACGCGTTTCCCGCCGACGAGATCGCGCGCGAGCGCATCTCCTTCGACAAGGCGTTCATCGGGTCCTGCACCAACGGGAGCTACGACGATCTGCTCCAGGCGGCGCTGGTGGTGAAGGAAGCGCGCAGCGTCGGTTTCGAGAAGGCCCGGGCGCCGCTGATCGTCTTCCCGGGTTCCGGCGGGGTCAAACGGCTCATCGAGGAACCCGACCGGCGCCTGGGGGGAGAGTCGGTCGCGGACGTGCTGAGGTCGGCGGGGGCGGAGATCCGGGACTCGTGGTGCGGGCCGTGCTTCGGCCAGGGACCCGACGCGCTCTCGCCCGGGCAGCGGGCCATCACGTCGTTCAACCGGAACTGGCAGAACCGCATGGGAGTGGGTGGGGAAGGCTACCTGGCGAGCCCCGCGGTGGTCGCCGCATCGGCGCTCATCGGGTACATGGCGCCGCCGGGGCAGCTCGGGATCGAGTGGGACGCCGGCGTATTCGCGGTGTGATCGCGCGAGTGGTGCCGCGCCGTCAGCGCTTCAATCGGGACGCGATGTCCGCCAGTGCGACGGCGACGCCCCGGATCGCCTCGAATTCCTTTTCGTCGACGAGGTTGCCGTCCGCGTCGAACGCGGACGCGGCGCGAGACAACGCCTTCTGCTGCGGCAGGACGACGAGGCCGATGGTCTGCAGAACCCAGCGGGCGTGATAGAGACCGCGCAGGCCGCCGAGCGCACCGTTCGACGCCGACACGAGGGCGGCCGGTTTGCCGCGCGCCCAGGCGAGGCCCGACTTTCCCCCGATCGGGCGCGACGCCCAGTCGATGGTGTTCTTGAACAGCGGCGTGATGCTCCCGTTGTACTCGGGGCAGGCGATGAGGATGCCGTCGTGCGCCGCCAGCACGCTCTTGAGGCGCATCGCGTTCTCGGGCAGCCCGTCCCACTTCTCGATATCGGCGTCATAGAGCGGCAAGGGAAAATCACGCAGGTCGAGCTCGGTCACGTCCGCCCCCGACTCGCGCAGCGCGCGGACGGCGACGCGGCACAGACGCTGGTTGAAGGATCCCTCGCGCAGGCTGGCGGCAAACGCGACGATGCGCGGCGTGTCGGTCATGGAGGCCTCCGGGTTGGGGTCGTACTGGCACGAGCGCCCAATGTCGATCGTATATTGCGAACAAAGAGCATCGACGTCAAACAGGAGGAGGGAACGTGACCATGGAATACAGGCGTCTCGGAAGGTCCGGGCTCCAGGTGTCCTCGCTGTCGCTCGGGGCGTGGGTGACGTACGGATCGCAGGTCGGCGAAGAGGTGGCGCGCGCGTGCATGACCGCCGCGTACGACGCGGGCGTGAATTTCTTCGACAACGCCGAAGCCTATGCGTCGGGCAAGGCGGAGACGGTGATGGGCAACGTGATTCGACGCGCGGGGTGGAAGCGCTCGGATCTGGTCGTCTCCACCAAGATCTTCTGGGGCGGCAAGGGCCCCAACGACCGCGGGCTTTCGCGCAAGCACATCGTGGAGGGGGTCGACGCGTCGCTGAAGCGCCTGCAGCTCGACTATGTCGACCTGGTGTTCTGTCATCGCCCCGACCCGGACACGCCGGTCGAGGAGACCGTGCGCGCAATGAACTGGGTCATCCAGCAGGGCAAGGCGCTGTACTGGGGAACGAGCGAGTGGAGCGCGGAGCGGATCCGGGAGGCGGTCGATTGGGCGACCCGTGAGCACCTGATTCCACCTTCAATGGAACAGCCGCAGTACAACATGTTCCACCGCGATCGCGTCGAGAGCGAATACGCCGCGCTCTACGACGACCCGGGGATCGGGACCACGATCTGGAGTCCTCTGGCAAGCGGATTGCTCACGGGCAAGTACGACGACGGCATGCCGCCGAACACGCGGGCGAGCCTGCCCGGGATGGAGTGGTTGCGCGAAGAACTGGTCGGGCCCGCGGCGAAACCGAAGATCGAGAAGGTGAAGCGTCTCAAGCGTGTCGCGGACGAGATCGGGTGCACGCGCGCGCAACTCGCCATCGCCTGGTGCCTGAGGAACCCGCACGTCAGCTCCGCCATCACGGGCGCCACGCGAGCCGAGCACGTTCACGAGAATTTGGGCGCGCTCGAGGTCGTCCCGCAACTGACGTCCGATGTAGTGGCGGCCATCGAAGAGATTCTCGGCAACGCGCCGGCGCGCGCGCGGTCGACACGCTGAACGCGGTGACCGGAGCGAAAAAAAAAGATCCCGGGCGAAGCCCGGGATCTCTTTCAAGCGCTCAAGACATGAACGCCATAGTGCAGGGACCGTTACTCTAGCACGCGTCCGGGGGGCGATCAAGGCGCATTTTAGATCGCTGCTCTATCACGTTGCAACACAATAGGTTGGCGTGACGCGTCGGGTTCGGACACCCGGGGCAGTGCCCCGGGGCCCGGTTTGACAGCCGGGCCGGGCTGTGTTAATTGTAAGTGTACAAGCGGTTTTCACCGCGGTCCAACGGCTGCCGGCGCACGTGTGTATGCTGGCCAGCCTCTTTTTTGTGGCCGGAAACCGCCTCCAGGGGCGCCGCCCACCGACCCGGGGGCGCCCGACGACCCGGCAGGTATGCACCGATGAGCGAACCACGATCCACGAGCGCCGAAACCGGTCCCGTGGCCGCGTCGCCCCCCGATCCGGTGGCCGACGCGTTCCGCCGCTGGGGCTTCCTCCAGTCCAATCTGGACCCGCTGGGGAGAATCGCGCCCCGGGAACACCCCGACGTCGCCGAGGCAGTCGCGTCCGCCGACGCCTCCGAGGTGGAGCGCTGGCGGTCGATCTACTGCGGCCCGCTCGGCTTCGAGTTCATGCACATGGTGGAACGCGATCGCGTCGACTGGATGCGCGAGGCGATCGAGGCCGGGCCGGTGCCGGTGGACGAGCGCTGGATCCTCCAGCGCCTCATGGAGACCGAGCTCTTCGAGAAGTTCCTCCACCTGAAATACGTGGGAAGCAAGCGCTTCTCCGTCGAAGGCGTCGCGGGGCTCATCCCCCTCCTCGACAGCGTTCTGGACGCGTCGGGCGCGCTGGGTGCGCAGTACCTCTACATCGCGATGAGCCACCGGGGACGACTCAACGTGATGAAGAGCATCGTGAATATTCCTCCCGAGGACATCTTCGCCGGTATCGAAGACGTCGATCCCCGCAGCGTCCTCGGCAGTGGCGACGTCAAGTACCACATCGGAGCAACCGGCGTCTACGAGACCCATTCCGGGCACCGCATCGAGGCGCACCTCTCGACCAACCCCAGCCATCTCGAAGCCGTGGACGCGGTGATCATGGGGCGCACACGCGCGCGCCAGGAACGATGGGGGGCGAGCGGCATCGACCGCATCCTCCCCGTGACCCTCCACGGCGACGCCGCCTTCGCCGGGCAGGGAATCGCGTCGGAGACGCTCAACCTGGCGGACCTCACCGGCTACTCGGTCGGCGGAACGATCCATATCATCGTGAACAATCTCGTCGGTTTCACGGCCCAGCCCGCCATGCTCCACAGCGGGCGCTTTTCGTCGGACGCAGCGAAGCGGCTGTCCATCCCCGTGATCCACGTCAACGCGGAGGCGCCCGAGGCCGTGTGGTGGGCGGGCAAGCTCGCCGCCGAATACCGGCACCGTTTCAAGAGCGACGTGGTGATCGACATCATCGGCTTCCGCCGCTACGGGCACAGTGAGATCGAAGACCCGACCATCACGCAGCCGCTGCTCTACGCGCGGATCGCCGAGCATCCGCTGGCGTGGGAAGTCTACGCGAAGCGGCTGGGGATCGATCCGGAGACGGTCGATGCGATGAAGGAGGCGGCCACCCGCGGACTGCGCGAGGAACAGGAAAAGGGGCGCGCCTACCAGAAGCGCCCCGTGTTCTGGAAGCTGCCCGAATTCTGGGGACGCTACCACGGCGGGCTCTACGATCCGCGCGACGAGGTCGACACGACGGTCTCGAAGGAACGGCTCGACGCAATTGCCGCGCGCATCACCACGGTCCCCGAGGGCTTCACGCCGCATCGCAAGATCGCCAGGCTCCTCGGGCAGCGCGCCGACATGGCCGCGGGGAAACGCCGGGTGGACTGGGGGATGGCGGAAGCGCTGGCCTTCGGGTCGCTGGTCACCGAGGGCGTGCGCGTGCGCCTGACCGGTCAGGACTCCCGGCGGGGGACGTTCAACCATCGTCACGCCGCGCTGATCGACGTCAACACCGGAGACAACTACGTGCCGCTCGCGCACGTGGCGCCGGATCAGGCGCCGTTCATCGCCATCGATACGCCGCTCTCCGAAGCGGCGGCGATGGGCTTCGAATA
>CAZCQM010000034.1:0-5600 GCA_964500785.1 uncultured bacterium | reverse complement strand
AATACGGATACAGCCGCGAATTCCCCGACGCGCTGATCCTGTGGGAGGCGCAGTTCGGCGACTTCGCCAACGGCGCCGAGATCATCATCGACCAGTTCGTGAGTGCCGGCGAGGACAAGTGGGATCTCCTCTCCGGGATGGTCCTCCTGCTTCCGCACGGCCTCGAGGGCCAGGGGCCCGAGCACTCGAGTGGCCGGATCGAGCGTTTCCTCCAGCTCGCGGCGCAGGACAACATGCAGGTGTGCCAGCCGTCGACGGCGGGGCAGTACTTCCACCTCCTGCGGCGACAGATACTGCGCTCGTGGAGAAAGCCGCTGGTGGCGTTCATGCCCAAGAGCATCCTCCGTCTGGAGGCCGCGTGCTCGGACATCGGCGATCTCTCGCAGGGGACCTTCCAGACCGTGCTGGGTGATACCGAGGCCACCGACGTGCGCGCCATCCTCCTCTGTTCCGGCAAGATCGCCCACGAGCTCCGTGCCGAGCGCGCCTCGCGCGGGGCGATGGACCGGGCCATCGTGACCATCGAGCAGTTCTATCCCTTCCCCGAGGATGCCGTTGCGGCGGAGCTGAAGCGTTATCCCGAGACCGCCAAGATCATCTGGGTCCAGGAAGAACCGGCGAACATGGGCGCCCTCGGTTTCCTCCGCCCGCAGTTGAAGGCCATCGTGGGCGGCCGCCACATCACCAGCATCAAGCGCTACGAGAGCGCGAGCCCGGCCACGGGTTCCGCCAAAGCGCATTCGCTGGAGCAAAAAGCCCTCATCCGGCTTGCCTTCGCCTGACGCGCCCTTCGACGCCGCGACAGTCCGTCCTTCGCCCGGGGGCGCATCCCTCCCAGCGCTTCCCCGGGATTTCTCATAATGGTGGTTCGCGCCTCCCGGCGCTTTCGGAGGCGCAACGGCGCAATTGTGTACCGTTCTTGCTCCTACCGGCGGGGTTCACCGCCCGGACGGGGAAAGAACGACGCCCATGCTGCGCATAGTCAGAAAGATCCAGAAGAGCTTCTCGGCGAAGATCACGCTGCTCGTTGGAGTCAGCGTGATCGCCACGTCGTTCGTGGTCGGGCTGGCGACCACGCACAGCACGGGCAGCTTCCTCGTAGACCGCATGAAGGACCGCTTTCCGTCGACGCTGGCCACCACGGCGACGCGCCTGCGGCTCCGCCACGCCCGCCAGCTCTCCGAACTGCAGCGCCTGGCCGAAGCGAAGGCACTGCGGGAGAATCTGGAGCGCGCGGTAAGCGGCGCCGGTGGTGACGCGGAGGCGAAGGCCCAGGTCAGCTACTTCCTCCGCCTGGTCAAACCCAGCTACCCCGTCTATCAGGAACTGCTCGTGATCGGCCCCGGTGGGCGCCTGATCGCGTCGACCGAGGAATCTCCGAAACAGGCGACCCACGAGCTCGATGAGGCGTGGGCGGAGATCGGAGAAAAGGGACTGGAGCCGGGCGTGTCCAGCCCGATTATCGAATCGGGGCGCGCGCACCAGTGGTTCTTCGTGACGGCCGGCGACTCGAGCGCGAGCGAACGGCGACGGTCGTGGCTGGTGGCCCGTGTCGATCTGTCCGACCTCGAAGCGTCGCTGGCCGAGGTCAAGCTCGGGATCGGCGGCGACCTCTATCTGCTCGACGAACAGGGGCGGTTTCTCACGCAGCCCCGGCGGGCGACGGAACACGTGATCGGCGTCGAAGCAATGAGCGTCCCGACGCGCCAGGAAGGCCCCATCGTGGTCGAGCGCCGGACCAGCTACGACCATCGGTCCGTATTTCACAGCAAGGTGCACATCGAAGAAATGGGCTGGTGGCTGGTCTACGAGGAGGACTACAAGGTGGCGATGACGCCGGTCATCGAGGCGCAGCGGCGCATCTGGGTCGCGGTGCTCGCGGTGGGTGCGATGGCCATCCTGGCCGCGCTCCGTATCGCCCAGTCGGTTCTCAAGCCCATTCACGGGCTCGCGCTCGGCGCCCGGCGCATCAACGAAGGGCTGGTGGGCGTCAAGATTCCCAAGGGTGCGGACGACGAGATCGGGATGATGATCGAGACCTTCAACGAGATGGCGATGCGGATCACGCTGTCCCAGGCCGAGCTGCAGTACAAGAACAAGATGCTCAACAGCCAGAACGACCGGCTGCAGGATATGAACGAGCGTCTGGAGAAGCTCTCCGTGACCGACGGGTTGACCGCCCTCTTCAACCACCGGCACTTCTGGAACCTGCTCAACACGGAGCTGACCCGCGTCAACCTGCACAGCGGTGACCTCGCGCTGGTCCTGCTCGACCTGGACGACTTCAAGCGCGTCAACGACAAGTTCGGCCACGCGGTGGGCGACCTGATGCTGCAGACCGTCGCCAACGTGCTGCGCGACACCGTCCGCGACACCGACATCGTCGCCCGCTACGGCGGAGAGGAGTTCGCCGTGCTCTTGCCCGACACGGACGAATCCGGCGTGCAGCAGGTGGCCGAGAAGATTCGCGCCTCGGTGGAGGCCATCCGCTTCAACGTCGCCGACACCGACATCGTGCTCAAGGTGACGGTGTCGATCGGGGTGTCGGTGTTCCGCGGCAACCGACGCGAGTTCTTCAACGCCGCCGACCGGGCGCTGTACCAGTCGAAGGCCGCGGGCAAGAACTGCGTCCACTACGCCCTCACCTGATACCGCGCGTCGCGGCACGATCGTCTTCGAAGTTGGAATCTCGGGGAGCGCGCCGACGCGCGCGTCTACTTGAGGACGGACATGTGCACCCAGCCGGCGGTTCCGCTCGGGGTGCGGACGTGGTACCAGTCGTGCACCGAGTCCGAGCACACGACCTGCTCGCCACGCGACAGCTGCTCGAGAACCGCATAGTTCTGCCCCGGGCCCTCGCGGACGTTGGCCGTGGTCACGGATACCTCACGAGAGACGGTGTTCTGGTCGAGATGCATGCGGCGCTCGATGCTGATCATCGTATGGTTGGCGCGTTCGGCAAAGAACAGCGCCGCCGGGTAGTTGCCCTTGCGGATCAGAGTATCCGCGGTGTTCATCAGGTCGACGATGTTCGCACCCGTGGAGTCGGGAAGCGCGCGGTCATGCAGGGTGGTTTGCTTGTACCTCATGCGCGCCTCGGCGACCGCGGAGACCGCGGATGCCTTGCCGTAGTCGGTGGCCAGACGCTCCTCGAACTGCACGAACTGCCGCTCCACGAGCCGCAGGTCTTCGTGCGCCCACTTGAGCTCGTCCTGGAGGACGGCGTTGGTCTCGGCACAGCGATCCCGTTCGACGCGCAACCGCGCGACTTCCGCCGCGAGTTCCTCACGAGTGGTAAAAGCGGCGGCGGGATCGTTGCCCGGCGACGTGGACGTGGACTGCCGGCTCGGGGTGCTCGCGCAGGCCGCGGCGACCAGCACGGGGCCGAGAGGCAGGAGCCGGCGGAGGGTGGAGAGGCGGAGACAACTCATGCCCCGGAGGTCGCAATATGCATGCCACCGGGGGGCACGCGTGCGGGAGGACGATATCAGGACGCCCGGCGGCCGTAATACCGTATCAGCGCTTGAGAAGAGCGGTGGATCGAGACGGCCGCCAGTACCTTGAACGCCGCACCCGGCAGGAACGGCACCAGGCCCACGGCCAGTGCCCGGCCGATGTCGTGCGTGATGAACGCGGACAGGTACGCCACGCCCAGGGTCAGGATCACCGCGGTACCCACCACGAACGACAGCACCTGCCAGGCGAGGCGGTCGGATTGCCGCAACATGGCGCCGACCACGAACGGTGCGATCAGAAAGGCGGCCAGGTATCCGGCCGTCGCACCCGCGAAGACGCCGGCTCCCGCTGCACCCCCGGCGAACACCGGAACCCCGGCCACACCGAGGCCGATGTAAAGCCCCTGGCTCAGCGACCCCCACCCGCGGCCGATCGACGCCCCCGCCAGCAGGACGAAGAGGGTCTGCAGGGTGATCGGGACCGGCTCGATGGGGATGACGATGTGCGCACCCACGAACGTCAGGCCCGCGAAGAGTGCGGAGAGCGACAGGCCGGTGACGATTCGACCCGCCCTCGACGCCGGGGCGACGATGTCGGTGAGGGTGGTTCCGGGGGACAGCGTGAGTTCTCGTTGAACCATGATGGCGCTCCGCGAAAAGGGTGAAACGACGCCACATAGTCGGCGCCGCGGGCGGTTTCTGTCAAGGGGGTTCCGCCCGGCGCGCCGTCACGCCGGCGGCGCGACGCGCGCGTCGGGTGCGAGTGCCAGCAGGCGATCGACGCGATCGCACACCACGTCGGCGTGGTCGTGGATCAGGCGCATGAGCCAGGTCGGCTCGCCGTCCTCGTCGAGCGGTCCGCCCCACGCCTGCTCGTTCAGGGCGGACGTCGCCGCGATCTCCGGCACGACGTGGGCGGTGCGCCAGCCGTAGCGGCGCGCGGGTCGGATGTCCGCGTTCGCGTTGTCGCCCACGTAGAGGACCCGGCTGCGGATGGTTCCGAGCATCTCCTGGATGTCGCGCGCGCTCGCGTGTTCGACGACGCGCGGGCGCGACGAGAGGGTTGCGGGCATCACCGACGATGGCGCGGCGTCATCGAAAAACGCGGGTTTGCGCGACGAGGCCGCCACCACGTCGAAGTACTCGCGCCACGCGTCACCCATCACCCGATCGAGCACCGCCGTTGCGTAGTCGGCTTCCGAATTGGTGACGACAAAGAGACGTTTGCCCGCGCGCGTCCACGCGGCGAGCGCGTCGAGCCCGGGGGTGGGTGACACCATCGATTCCAGGCGTTCCACGATGCGCGCCTTGAGCGTCCCGTTGGTGTGGGCGGTGTCCAGCATGCGGCGGATGTCCCCGCACAGCTGCGCGGGGGCCGGGCGCGGCGAGAATCGTTCGTCGGCGGTCAGCGACTCGAACAGGCGCAGCGTGGGCAGATCGAACGGCGAATACACGTGGTACGCCGCCTCGGCTGTGTCCGGAATCGCCCGCGCGAAGCGGCGCGCGACGTCCGGCCCGTCCAGCCATCGCCCGTCGCGGCGCGCCCGGCGCACCCGGCGCTCGGCGTCGAGTTTGACCACCGCCCCCTCCTGCAGGTCCACGGCGAGGGCGCGCGCCGCGGGTTCCATCGGGGCGAGGTCCACCGGGTCGGCCACCCAGGCGGGGTAGCCGAGCCGCTCGACCAGGAGGGCGCGCGTGGCGTCGGCGGCGATGGCGTTGATCGCGTCGTCGTTGTAGAGGGCGAGCGTGTGGTCGAGATCGAACCCGATCGCATCGACCCCGGAGAGATCGAGCGGGCGCAGGGCGAAGAACGGCGGGATCGGGGGAGTGGGGCTCATGGCGGAGGAGCTTACCCGCCCCGTGAGCGGGCGTCAACGCCCGGTCCGATTGTTTGACAACGGGTTCGCGCGATGGTGTCATCTGGAATGTCAAGATTCCCGCGCAAGTGCCCGTCACCCGTGAAACAATGCACAAGAAACAACCGGGAATTGCGCTTGCATTTTGGGAACGATCGGGCTACGTATCTTTCGGGGGAACGATACACCCCGACAGGGTACGCTAGGGGCTAAATCGGCATTGGCAGTCACGTTGTGAGTTGGCGGCTTTCGTCCCGAGTCGCATCGAAGGAGTTCGCATGAACCCCAA
>CAZCQM010000033.1:10736-19284 GCA_964500785.1 uncultured bacterium | reverse complement strand
CCGCCCGGATGGCGCGCGCCACGCGTCGTGCGCGTCGCACCTCCCCGAATTCGCGCAGCATGGCGGCGATCTCATCGGCACTCGAGCGCCGGATCCGATCCGCGGCGGTCTCACCGTCGCGGGCCATGCGCATGTCGAGCGGCCCGCTCTTCCCGTGCGCGAAGCCGCGCGCGGCGTCGTCGATCTGTGGACTGGAGAGGCCCAGGTCGAGGAGGATCCCATCGGCCGGACCGGCACCCCGCAGGATGCGCGGCAGGTCGGAGTAGACGGCGTGTGCGAGCTGAACGCGCTCTCCGAAGGGTCGCAGGCGCGACGCCGCGGCAGCCAGCGCGTCGGGATCGCGATCGACGCCGATCAGGCGAACGGTGTCACGTTCGCGGAGGATCGCCTCGGCGTGGCCGCCGTAGCCGACGGTCCCATCGACCACGAGCCGTGCGCGATCGGTGAGCAGGTAGCCCAGCACCTCGTTCACCATTACGGGCTCGTGACGCATTCCCCTCCCGACTCGCACTCGCACGTGCGTCTGCGCATATGGAACGACCACCGCCTGCATCGATCAATAGAATGAGTTGTTGATGTTCTTGAACGCCTTCGCCATCTCGGCGTAGCGGCGCTCGATATGCTTCGGATTCCAGACCTCGATGCAGGAGTTCATGTTGATCACGACGACGGTGCTGTCGAGCTGGCACCGATCGCGCAATTCCCGGGGAACGATCAGCCGTCCCTGGGCGTCGGCCACGACGGTCTCACGGTGAAGCTGCACGAAGCGGACGAAGTCCCGCTTCAGATCGCCGGGGGCCTGGCTCAGGAAGCGCTGCTCATACTCCGCCCACTGGGCCGCCGTCCGGATTTCGAGGTAGGGTGGCTCCTCGATGTTCGGAAGCAGATGGAGCCGGTCGCCCTTCTTGAGCTTGACGTGCTCGCGGACGGAACGGGCCAGCTGCAGGCGCCCCTTGGGGTCGATGGCGTGCAAATGTTTTTCGCCGAAGTTGCCCTGCATACGGAGCCTAACTCGTTGAAAAACTGACGGTTACTGAACTTTTAGGGAAACTGCACCACTTGAGGCCGGATTATCGGGTTTTTTAGGGACAAGGGTCAAGGGAAAACCCCCGAACAGGGAGGGAAATATTCGAAAGGCGCGTGGGAACGCCCCGCGACGCGTAAAGAATGTCAGAAAAAGGGCTGCGGCGACGCGATCAGCGGCGGGGGCGCGATGCGACGACGCACGCGGTGGCCGCGACGCGGCCCAGGGGCGTGCGCTCGAGCGTCCGCTCGAGGGCGATCCACGGCCGGACCAGCGCGTCGGGCGTGTTCTTGAGCGTGAAGAGGAAATGCGCGACGCGCTCGACCTTGAAGCCCGCCGACTCGAGCAGCGACACGATGCCCCGATCCGGCACGGGACGGTGGTAGCGATACGGATGATAGACGTCGCGATCGCTGCCGGGGTCCGGGTAGCACATCGACGGCAGCCGATCGCGAATCCAGCCGTTGCGCACCGCGACGCGCTTGAACCCTTCGACGACACTCGCGTGGTTGGGCGTCGACAGCACGATGCGTCCGCCGGGCTTGAGCACACGCCGGCACTCGGCGAGCGCGCGCGGACGATCGGCGTCGAAGATGTGCTCGAGCGTTTCGACCATGGTGACGCAGTCGAACGTCGCGTCGCCGAAGGGCAACGCGGCGGCGTCCGCGCCGGCGACGTCGAAGTCGATGCGATTGTGCGCCGCGATGCGCTTCCCCACCTCGAACTGGTCGGGCACCAGATCGACGCCCACCGCGCGCATGCCCAGGCGATTCAGCGCCATGACGTTGAATCCCCACGCGGAGCCGATGTCGAGGATCCGGTCGCCGGGCGAGGCGTCCAGCCGCGAGTCCACCTCCGAGAATCGACGCAGCATCATGTGCCGGCGGGCGGGCGGGCCCAGGTACCAGTGACGCAGCAGGTCGGGCATCTCCTCGCGCGCGAGGTCGGGGGGGACCGAGATGTCGGGAAGAACCAGGTTCACGGCTCACCCACCGGTGTCAGGCGGTACACGGTGTAGTAGTACGGACCGGGCTTGCGGATGCCGAGGTTGCGCACCGTCGTCATGTACACGCGCTCGAAGCGATGCCCCGCGAGGACACGACCGTCGAAGCGGTTCGGTTCGTGCTCGCGGTCCACCAGATAGTCCACGTGCGGATACCCCGGCACGTCGAAGTACAACCCGCGGTCGACGATTTCCTCGTAGTCGTGTGTCCGGCGAAGCATGGCGGTGCGCGGTTCGACCAGGCCCCCGAGGTCGAGCACGCGGCGACCGGAGTAGAAGGCCAGGTATCCGATGTCCGCGGCGGCGACCACCGCATCCGGCGCCGAGTTGTCATGCAGGTAACGCGCCAGGTCCGCCATGTGGTGGGTCAGATCGTCGGAGAAGGCGCGCGACGGCGGCAGCACCACGCGCGCGTAGAACACCGTATTGACGAGCACGGCGACCGCGAGCGCGAGCGCCGCCACTGTTCCCGCGCGCGCCGGAACACGTCGCGACACGTTTTCCAGCGCACACCACCCCCCCGCGCACACCGCGGGCACAATGAGCAGCAGATAGCGCGACAGGATCTGGATGTCGGCCAGCGCGTACGCGGCCGGGAGTGCGACTATCCACAACGCGGCGAAACGGAAACGGCGCGATAGCAGTACGGCCCTGCGACCGTTCGCGATGACATCGGCGGCGAGCGCCAGCAGCGCCACACCCTGCGTCGCCCCCACGATCTTCACGACGGGCGACAGCTTGGCCACGAATACGATCGGACTGGTAACCAGTCCCCCGCTCTTCGCACCCGCGGTGTTGGGCAGGAAGCTCCCGATATGCCATCTGGCGAACGCGAGCCACGGAACCAGCAGTGCGGCCGCCGTCGCCAGTGCGACGAGGACCACGCGCGCGCGTGGACGCGGGCGCATCGTGAGCGACGCGACGACGAATACCGGCAGCGCCAGGTAGAGCTCGGGGCGAATCAGGGCGCCCACCGCCGCCGCGGCCCCGAAGCGCGCCGCCGCCCGGCCATCCTCGACCGCGCGGACCGAGGCGAGCACCACCAGGGCGGCGACCCACGTCGCGGCCGACGACTCCATCCCCAGCGCCGACCAGCGCACCATCCACGCGTCCACCGCGAAGGCGATCGCCCCGAACAGCGCCATGCGCCGCGACGCGCCCAGTGCGAGCAAGAGGCCGTGAACCGCGATCACCGCCGCGAACGCCGCCAGCCACGACAGGACGCGGCTCAGGTCGACCAGCGCGCCGGGGTCGCCGAAGGGCTTCCCCAGCGCCGCCAGCGTGATGACCCACAACGGGCTCGTCGTCCCGAACGACACCTCGCCCGGGTTGAAGCTGTACTCTCCGCGCGTCATCAGGTTGCGCGCGTACTGCACGTGGATGAATCCGTCGTCGGTGAATCCGTGACGGAGCGGAAGCATCATCGCGGCGATCACCAGCACCGGGATCAACCGGTCTCCCCAGACGCGGCTCACCGGTCCTCCCGGCGCGCGCATGCATCGAGAACGCGCGCGAGGTCGCCGGCCAGACGCGACCGTTCCAGCTCGGGCCGCTCGGAGAGGTCGAAGTCGCTGTCGAGCACGCCCGCCCGGTGTCGATCGTGGAGCGTCTCCAGGGCGCGTGCGATGTCCGCGACGTCACCGGGGTCCGCGGTCTCGCCCCGGCGCAGCGATTCGACGAGCGCCCGCGCCTCGCCCGCCGGCGCCAGCGCGAGCAGCGGCCGCCGCAGCCCGATATATTCGTAGAGCTTCCCCGGCACCAGACCGTCATACCGCGGGTCGACGTGCTTGATCAAGAGCAGTACGTGCGCGGATCGCTCCGCGCGCAGCACCTCGGGGTGCGGCACCGTGTCGCGAAAGCGAACGACGTCACCCAGTCCGAGCCGGTCGAGGGCGCGCTCGTTGTCATCCTCCCGCGCACCGATGAAGTCGACGCGCACGTCGTCTCGCGCCTGCGGACACCGGGCGAGAAACGCGTGCAACGCTTCCAGAAAGGGGACGGCGCTGCGCTTCTGCGTCAACATGCCGGCGTGGACGATGCGCATGGGCCCCGCTTCGGGGACCACGGACGCCACGGCGGCGGCGTCTTCCCCGTCGTACCCGTTGGGGATTCGCGTCACGCGCACGCCCGGGTGCTCGCGCCGCAGCGCCTCTTCGACCGCCCGCGTCGTGACCACCACGTGGGCGCGCCGACACACCGCGCGTTCCATCCGCCGGTGAACGGCGGCGTGCAGCGGCGTGGGCGGCGGCAGGAGGCGCAGATTCATCCACGGATCGCGGAAGTCCGCCACCCACGGCAGACCCGTGTGCCGGCTCACGGCCCCCGCCACCAGGTGCGCGGTCTCGGGTGGCGAGGTGGAATAGATCGCGTCGAACATGGTCGACCGCGCTTCGGCCAGGGCGGCACGGCGCGCGAACGGAAACCAGCCGATGTAGGTGTCGGGCAGCAACACGCCGGATGCCAGCCGCCGGGACACCCCGAAGCCGCGTGACGATCGCCGCTGCGAAGGTGCGCCGCGGCGTCCCAGCAGCGCCTGCCCGCTCCACGTCTTCGTGCGCACCACGCGCACGTCCTCCGGAATGCGCGCGGCCAGACTCTCGTCCCGGATCCAGAACGCGTCGCCGCGCGGCGCGATGACGGTGGCGCGCCACCCGTGCTCCCCCAGGTAGCGGACGAACGAGAGAGGACGGTACACGCCCCCTCCTCCCATGGGAGGAAAGAAGGGGATGATCATCAACACGTGCCTCACGGCAGCCACCCCATCAACGGAGACGCCCCGATGCGCTCGCCGACGACGCCGCGCAGCCGCTCGCGCTCGTCGGGGGTGAGAACACCCGCCCGCCGCGCGACGCGCACGTACAGCCACACCGCCGGCAGCCCGAGCCCGACGACCACGGCCAGCGGCGCGCCGGCTCGCTGCGCGACCACGACCGGCACGCAGGCCGCCGCGGCGCAGGCGATCGACTTGAAGAAGGCCCCCAGCGCGTCGGCGACGCGCGGGCGCGTCGACGCCAGCCGGAAGGCGAGTGCTAGTTGCACGACGCACGCGGTCAGCTGCGCCACGCCCGCCCCGGCGACGCCCAGCGGACCCGCCAGCGAGAGCAGGAGCGCGACGTAGACCGCGGCCCATGCCAGGTCGCACGCGAGCGCGGAGCGCACGCCGTCGAGGGCCTTCATGACTGCCGTCATCGGTGCCGTCATCGCGGAGAGCGGGATCGACGCGGCGAGCAGCCACAACGTCGGGCGCGCGCCGAGGAAGGCCGTCCCCGATGCGAGCCGGATCAACGGGTCCGCATAGACGATGATGGCGACGGCCGTGAACGCGGAGAGGAGCACGCTCGCCTTGAAGAACGCGCGCGTCGAGACGTCCAGCGCCTCCGGGCGTCCCTCGGCGTGAACGCGGGTCGCCTCGGGCTGGAACGCGAGGACGGGGATGGCGATAAAGCGGTTGGCGAGGCGCGCGATCCGCGACGCGACGTGAAACAGTGACAGCGATTCCAGCACGAGCACGTTGGAGAGGATCCAGCGGTCGACGTCGGTGAACGCCAGGGCGACGATGCTCAGGCCGACAGCGCCCTTCCAGTACCCGGCGTAGTCGGCGTGGAAGGTCCCGCCGGTGACCCGCGGTACGTCGTGCGCAACCGCGCGCGCGTACCACGGCAGCGCAACAAGCGCCGTGCCGAGCGACGTGACGCCCGTGATCTCGAACAGCCGCGTCAGCGTGAGCGTGTGCGCCTCGGCCGCCATCCACGCCACCTGCACGGCCAGTGACACAACCTCGAGCACCGTCTGCGACCCGAAGCGCCGCAGCCCGTTGAAGCCCCCGTAGAGCACGAGCTTGAGCGCGACGCCCACGGCGGTCACGGCGAACCACGCCAGCAGCGCCGTCCGGTCCTCCGACCCCGGAACCTGACGGAAGAAGGTTCCCGCGAAGGCCGCAACGACGACGAGCTGGAGCGCGCACAGCGCCACCGTGCCGGCCAGCGCGGTGGCGCTGAGGCGCACCGCCCCGGAGCGGGCGTCGTGTGCCGCCTGTTCGGGAAGGAAACGGACGAGGAGCTGCGGGAACCCGTTCGCCGCGAGCATCGAGACCAGGAGCGAGAGCCCGCGCAAAGACGCGAACAATCCGAAGACGGCGAGCGGGAGATTCGCCGCCAGGATCTTCATCTGCGCGAGCGTCAGCGCGGTGGCCAGCACGGTCGACGTCGCCAGTGCGACCGTGTTGCCGAGGAATCGCGAAGGCGCGCGTGTCGTCATCGCCCCGACCGGAGGTTGCGGAGCGCCGCCACGACGCGTCCCGCCAGTCGCCGGTAGCGGACGATGCGGTAGCGGCGCGCGACCCCACCCAGAGACTGCTTGTACTCGATGAGCGACTCCTTCCCGAGACTGGCGCCGAGATTGAAGCTGGTGAAGCCCCCCTCGCACGCTTCGCGCATGGCCGTCGCGTACAGAAGCGTTCCCGCGTGGAGATCGTCCCCGCGCGTCGACGCCATCCCGTACCACGCGATCACCGACTCCTTATAGTAGAAGTTCAGGTGTCCCCCGACGACCTCTCCCTCGTGCAGCGCCAGGTAGAGTCGCACGCGGTCGTCCGTGCCCCGGGCCACCAGCTCCCGGAAGAGGACCTCGGGGTGGCCGGCGTCGCTCTCCCAGCCACGCAATCGAGCGCGGTAGACCTCGAAGAAGCGGTGCACGTCGTCGCCGGAACCGGCGCGGCGAATGAGCACGCCCTGTTCTTCGGCGCGGCGCACGCGGCGGCGCCGGGGCTTGTCGAAGCGCTCGCGCCACACGGTATCGAATCCCGGCGACAGGTCGACGACGTGCGTCTCGCACGCCTCCACTTCGCCGCCGTCATCGGCGACATCGCCGAAGTCTACCCAGCCGACCTCGAGTGTTCCGGCCTCACCGAGGCGGTTGCGAAACGCGCGCACGAGCTCCCGGTCCACCGCGTCGCCCGCCGCACTCACCGGGCCCCCGTAGGTGCCGAACGGAAGCGACCACGACGCACGGAACGGGCCGCGCCGGACGGTGAAGAAGGGGAGGTACCCCACGATGTCGCCGCCGTCCCGCGCCACCAGGCAGCGGAGCGCCATACGCGGGTAGGCGGTCGCCAGGGCGCGGAGCCACAGATCGGTGTGGTAGAACGTCGCGCGGGGCGAGGCGGCCGCGACGGACTCGAGCTCGGGTGGGAACGAATCGAGTACGGCGACGTTCATGTCGGGGCTAGCCGGCGCGGTAGTACGCGGCGAGACGCGTCACCGCTTGCGCGACGTCCCGCACGTCGTCCGCCGTCATGTCGGGAAAGATGGGAAGCGAAATGCAGCTCGCGTAGTAGGACTCGCTCCGGGGGAACGCCGACGCGTCGCCGCCGTAGGCGGCGAAGAAGGGATGCCGGTACACGGGGATGAAGTGAACCGACGTGCCGATGTTCTCCTCGCGCAGCGCGCGGATGAACTCGTTGCGGCCCACGCGCAACGCGCCCGGGCGCAGGCGCACGACGTAGAGGTGCCACGTGTGCCAGTTGCCCTCGCGCTCGCGCGGGAGCTCGACCGCGTCGCACCCCTCCAGCGCCTTCGACATCGCCGCCGCCACGGCGCGGCGGCGCTCCAGCATGGTGTCGATCTTGGTCAGCTGGGCCAGGCCCAGGGCGGCGTTGAGGTCGCTCAGGTTGCACTTGTACCCCGCCACCTCGACGCGGTACTCCCAGGACCCCCGGTCTGAGTAGCGGCTCCAGCTGTCGCGGGACATCCCGTGGTAGCCGAGGAGGCGCAGGCGGTCCGCGAGGGCGGCGTCTTCGGTGGTGATCACACCCCCTTCGGCGGTGGTGAGGTTCTTGGTGGCGTAAAAGCTGAACGCGGTCGCGCGGCCCAGCGCGCCGATCCGCTGCCCGTCGACCTTCGCACCGAAACTGTGCGCCGCGTCTTCGACCACGTCGAGCCCGCGCTCGTCCGCCAGTCGCATGATGTCGCGGATGCGGCAGGCCTGCCCCCCGAAGTGCACGGGCAGGATGGCGCGCGTCCGCGGCGTGATGCGGCGAACAACGTCGTCCGGATCGACACCGATCGTCTCGGCCTCGATGTCGGCGAGCACCGGCGTGGCGCCGGTATGAATGATGGCGCTGACGGTGGACGCGAATGTGACCGGTGAGGTGATGACCTCGTCGCCCGGCCCCACGTCCATCGCCTTGAGGGCGAGGAACATAGCCTCGCTGCACGAGCTGACGGCGACGGCATGTCCGACCGCCAGGTACTCGCGCACACGGTTCTCGAACTCGGTCGCACGCGGGCCCGACGTCAACCATCCGGAACGGAGCGCGTCGGTCACGGCGGTCACGTCGGAGTCGTCGATGGACGCCCGGTAGAACGGCAGCGGCCGGCTGCGAACCGGAGTGCCGCCGGCGATCGCGGGAAGGCTGGCGCGAGAGGGGCCCGGCATCGGATCCGTCACCGCCCCTTTGTTCCCTGCGGCGCCCGCCCGCTCTCCGATTCGCGGAGTGTGGCATCGGGGATGGCGCGCTCGAG
>CAZCQM010000033.1:0-10726 GCA_964500785.1 uncultured bacterium | reverse complement strand
CCTCCGCCATTGCCTCGAGGCGCGCGATGGTCGCATCGACGTCGAGACCGGGCGGGATCACGGGCCAGGCGCGCAGGATGTGCTCGTGACGCGACGGTTCGGCGCGTTCCCCCTCGGCCACGAGGTCTTCGTGCATCTTCTCGCCCGGACGCAGGCCCGTGCACTCGATGCGGATGTCGGTCCCGGGGCGGAAGCCGTGCAGCGCAATGAGATCGCGCGCGAGCTCGGAAATCCGGATCGGCTCCCCCATGCGCAGCACGAAGATCTCGCCGCCCTCGCCCATCAGCGACGCCTGCACGACGAGCATGCATGCTTCCTTGATGGACATGAAATAGCGCGTCGCGTCCTCGTGGCTCACCGTCACCGGTCCGCCGGAACGTATCTGATGGATGAAGAGCGGAACCACGCTCCCGCGGCTCGCGAGCACGTTCCCGAAGCGCACCGAGATGAGGCGCGGGTTGCCGGACGGATTGTTGCGCGCAACCATCATGGTCTCGGCGAAGCGCTTCGTCGCACCCATGACGCCGCGTGGCCCCACCGCCTTGTCCGTGGAAAGCATCACCACGCGTTCCGTTCCCACCGCGTACGCGGCGTCGATCACGTGGCGCGTGCCAAGAATGTTGTTCTTCACCGCTTCCGCGGGGAATGCCTCCATGTAATGGACGTGCTTGTGCGCCGCCGCGTGATACACGACGTCCGGACGGTACTCCCGGAACGAGCGCTCCAGCGCCGTCGCATCGCGCGCGTCGATGATGGCGGGCACGATGTCGCGCTCGGGGTGGCGCTCCCGGAGCTCGCGCTCGATCTCGTAGATCTGGTTCTCGCCCCGGCCCAGGAGCACCAGGCGCTTCACGTCGAAGCGGGCGAGTTGCCGGCAGATCTCGCTTCCAATCGAGCCACCCGCGCCCGTGACCAGGACGGTGCGCCCCACCAGGAAGCGTTTGATCTCGCCCTCGTCGAACTCCACCGTCTCGCGACCGAGGAGATCCTCGGGGCGCACGTCGCGGATCTGCTCCAGGTGCACCGGCCCCTTGATGATCTCGAGGAGACCGGGGGCGATGCGGAAGGGCACGCCCGCATCCCGGCACAACGCCACCATGCGGCGCACGAACTCACGACCCGCCGACGGCACCGCGATGAGGACCTCGTCCACGCGCTGTGCGGCGACCGCCGCGGGCAGGTCCGCGGTCACGCCGACCACCGGAATACCGTCGAGACGTGCCCCGCGCAGGGCCTCGGCGTCATCCAGATATCCGACCACGGTGTACTGCTCGGGAGCGCGATTGGCGATCTCTCGAGCCAGCATGCGGCCGGCTTCGCCGGCGCCAACGATCAGGAGTCGTTTCTTCATGACGGTTCTAACGCAGCACGGCGACGGGCTTCGTCACCGCCCCGTCCGGGCCGGAAATACGCACCAGGTAGTTGCCGCTCCCCACCAGGAAGCCGTTGCGGTTGGTGAGATCCCAGATGACGTCGCCGTCGGCGGTCGCCGTGGTCGAATGAACGAGCTCTCCTTCCAGGTTGTAGATCTCGATCGTGACCGGCGCGCCGATGTTGTCGATCTTGAGCTCGTTCTCTCCCCGGCTGCCGTAGACCGGGTTCGGGTAGACGTACACCTTCGAGAGGTCGGTGGCGACCGAAGTCCTCTTTGCAAAGTCGAGGATGGAGAGACCGCTGAAGGTGCCGACGTAAAGGATGTCCCTCGTGCGATGCATCGCCAGAGAGATACAGTTCGCGTTGGCGAGCGGAACGATGATGCTCAGCGGGTAGCGCAACCCGGCCACGGGCAGGTAGCCCGCCGCGGTCGTGTACGTCTGGATGTCGTTGTAGTCGTCGCGGGCGATGCGGTTGAGCCCCCCCTGCGTGGCCACCCAGAGGTTCTCCTGGTGGTCGAGGATGACGTCGTTGACGACCGGGTTGATGATCCCGGGTGCGAGGCCGATGTACTGCGGTATCTTGCGGACCCGGCGCGGACCCGGCTCGTAGCGGTACAGGCCGTCCGACGTGCCGATCCACAGGATTCCATCGCTGCGCAGCGCGAGCGAAGAGATCTCCGCACCACTCGACAGGCTGTCCTCGGTGACGGGATGACCCCACGCGTCGGTGGTGAAGTCGGTCAGCGTCGACCAGGCGTAGCCGTCGTGCTTCCACGCCTGCACACCGTCCGTTTTTGTTGCCACGTAGGCGAAGTTGCTCCAGAATGCCACGTCCTTCACATCGCCGTTGATCAGGCGCGGTTCCGTGGCGGGAGTGACAGAAAGCCACTGGCCTCGGTCCTTGCTCAGTATCTGCATGCCCCACCAGCTGCTCGGGGCATCCTGAAACTCGTCGCACAGGAACCAGATATTCCCCGCCGGGTCCTCGCGGGCGCGCTGGAGACGCAACGACTGCAACCCGTCACCACCGCCCGATCCGATGCCGAATCGCTGCCACACGTCGTTGGCGTAGTTGGAATCGAGCTTGTCGTCGAGCGCGTCGAGCGGAACCGGGGCCGCCGGCGTCGACAGCGTGCAGAACCACTTGATGCCGTCCGAATCCGCCAGCAGCGTCGTATTGCCATATTGACTGCTGGGAAGCTCGATGCCCGGGATGGTCGAGTTGTAGTTCACCCACACACCCGCCGGCGTGAGCTTGCCGACGAAGAACTCGGCGCTGGTGCACCACACCGAATCGTCGACGTCCGGCGAGATGCGCCAGATCTGGTTCGACCCCGGCGTGTTGGGAATCGGGTTGGAGACGTTGGTCCCCTGGTAGTGAAGCAGGTTCAGCCCGCGGCGCTCCCCCGGTTGCGCGGTTCCGGCGTAGACGTCTCCGCCCGGCATGACGGCCACGGAGCGCAGGCGGTTGTCATTGGGACGGCTGAGGCGGTAGCTGGTGAGGATCGGGGTGGCCTGGAAGAGCGTCCACGGGGATCCCGTCCCCTCGAAACGGAAGAGGTTGGATCGCGTGCTTCCACCCCACATCGTCATGCCGTCCCAGGTGAGCGAGTGAATGGCGTACGACGCCGGGCCGATGCTGGTCCACGAGCTGTCGGCGGGATCGAGACGCCAGACGCCGTCACGCGTCCCCACCCAGATGTTGGAGCCATCCGTGCCGAGCACGTTGCTCTGCGGCGGCCCGCCGGAGGGGCTGCGCAACAGGCCGAAGCGGTCGAGAATCGCCAGACCACTGTCGGTCGCCATCCACACGAAGTCACCGTCGGGGAGCACGTCGGTGACGTCGGATGCGGGCAGCCCGTCGCGCTTGAAGTAACGCGCCGACGCGAAGTCCTTGCGAATCGTGCCCGCGCCGGGGGTCGAGCCGTAGACGATGTCTTCCCCCCACGTGGCCACCGAGTTGACCGTGTTGCTCGCCAGCCCATCAATCTGTTCGTTCAGCGCGCGCACCAGCGAGATCCTGCCCGGGGAGAAACGCACCTTGACGATGCCGATGTCGTCGGTACCGATATAGATATTGTCGTCCGCATCGAAGACGAGACAGGTGAGAGAATTCGACGGGAGACCGCTGACGGTATCGTACTGGTCGAAGGTCCCCCGATTCACGTCGTAGAGCACCAGCCCCCCGAACGTAGCCATATAGAGGATGTCGCCCCGCGGCACGATCTCGTTGATCATGCTCGCGTCGATGTGATTGCGCCACGTGATCTCGGGCGCCTCCGCGCGGGCGCCGGGCACGGCACCCGCCGCGATCAGGCACGCGATCATCGTCACACGCCGGTCAATTCGCACGATCCACCCCTGTCTCGCCATTCACGATCTCGAGCACACGACGCCGGCCGCGCGCCATGCGCCACAGCGTCGACACCAGGATCTTGGCGTCGTTGACGAGCGACCAGTCCTGCGCGTAGGCGGCATCCCGCACCAGCAGGTCCTCGCGCCGGATCACCGCGCCCCCCATACGCCAGTAACCCGTCACACCGGGGCGCATCTCGTAACGCACGCGTCCGCGCACGACGTGCCGCGCGTCTTCGGGGCGCAACGGGTACGGTCCCACAATACTCATTTTTCCGATGACAACCAGCCAGAACAGGGGAAGATTGACGAAGTCGGACGGCCCATTCGTCTCCGCGTTCCCGGCGACGGGAACGGCCAGGGGCTCCCCGCGGGCGCTCACACAGTCTACCACGGAGAAGGGTCTCCGGGCCCGCGAGAAGGCGTAGAGAGAGTATAGCACATAGAACGGCGCCGACACCACCGCCAGGGCGATGCCCCCCACGACGTCGAGGGCGCGCTTGGCGAAGCGATCCAGCAGGTAGCGGGTATCGCGCGGATAGAAGATGATCGGGCGTCCCTGGAGATCGGTGACCCGCGCCTGGTGGAAGACCAGGCCGGTGTAGTCGGTGAGCATGGTGACGTCGATCACGCGGCGGCGCCCCGTGGTCACCAGGTCGGCCAGTTGTTCGTCGCTCAGCGCGCCCGGCAGCACGATGACGTGCTGGATACGGTAGCGATCGATGATGCGTTCCAGGTCCTCCACCGGCCCCAGCGTGCCGGTGAGAATGGCGTCGCTCTGCCCCGCCGTATCCACCACGCCGACGACGTCGATACCAAGCTCGTCGTCCTGCATGAGCTGGAGCTCCACTCGCGTCGCGTCCGACTTAGGCCCCACCACGCACGCGCGCTTGAGATCGACCTTGAGCAGCAGGAGCCGGCGATGGAGCCGGCGCACCGCCGTGCGCAGGAACCAGTCGAGCGCGATGGCGAACGGGACCAGGAAGACCACCACCATGCGCGAATAGGTCCGGATCTGGCTGAGGTAGGTGCTGGTCATGAGCAGCACCGACGCGAAGACGATGCCCCGGGTGATCTGGAACAGCTCGTCGACGGACTTCGTTTCGCGCCGGATGCGGTACAGCCCGAGCGCCGCGAAGGTGAACACGAACAAAAGGTTCTCGAAGACGACGAAACCCTTGTAGGCCCGGATGCCGAAGATGGGATTGGTGAACACCTGGTCCAACGCGACGCGCAGATAGTACGCGGCGAAGAACGCCGCATTGAACGCAACCACGTCGAGCACGAAGAACAGGAGGACCTTCCACACCTCACGGTAGCGCTTGAGCAGGTAGAAGAGCGGATTCCACTTCTCGTAGTAGCGGAACAGGCTCACGAGGTGCGCGACGAACGAACGGTTGATGACCGCCTGCGCGCTTTCACGCTGATACCCGTGCTCGACCACGGAGTCGGCGACGTAATAGACCTTGAGCCCCTTGTGCGCCATGCGGTAGCACCAGTCGACGTCCTCGAAGTAGAGAAAGAAGCGCTCGTCCATCAGCCCGACACTCTCCACCGCCTGCCGCCGCACCAGCATCGCCGCCCCGATCAGCCAGTCGACCTGGCGCGTCGACTCGTGATCGAAATCGAGCATCAGGTGATCCCGCACCGCGCCCGCGTTCCTGAAGATCTTCCCCAGGGGCGTGCGCCTCATCACCAGAACGGTGAAGGTGTAAAAGCGCCGGCAGGAGAGCTGGACCGACCCGTCGTGAAAGACCAGCTTCGGCCCCACGATGCCGGCGTCGGGGGTGCGCTCCATGAAGTCGACGAGCTTCTGGACGGCGCCCCGGCGCACCACCGTGTCGGGATTGAGAATGAACAGGAAGCGTCCGGTCGCGCTGCGGATGCCGAGGTTGACGCCCTTGGAGTACCCGAGATTCTCGCGGCTGGCGATGAGACGGACCCAGGGGTACTCGCGCACCACCAGCGCCGGCGTCCCGTCGCCGCTCGCGTTGTCGACGACGATGACTTCCATCGCGCCCGCGGCGGCATCTGCGGCCAGCGAATCCAGACAGGCGCGAATAACGCCGGCGCTGTTGAACGTGACGATGATCGTGGAGACGTTCACGGAATCCGTCGGGTAAGGGACTCGAACCGGAGCTTCCACACCATCAACGCCGCCTCCAGCACGATGCGACGGGACATCTTGGATGCACCCACCAGGCGATCCGTGAAGACGATGGGAATCTCGATGATCCGGAAGCGCCGCTTCCACACGTGGAAGTTCATCTCGATCTGAAAGGAGTAGCCGTCGCTCTTGATGCGATCGAGCGGGAGCGACGCCAGCACGTCGCGCCGGAAGCACTTGAAGCCGCCCGTCGCGTCGTGCAGCGGCATCCCGGTCACGATGCGCGAGTAGATGTTCGCGGAGACGCTCAGGATCAGCCGGGACAACGGCCAGTTGACCACGGTGACGCCGGCCACGTAGCGCGAGCCGATGACCAGGTCGGCGTCCCCGATGGCCTTGAGGAACTCCGGAATCGCCGCGGGGTCATGGGAGAAGTCGGCGTCCATCTCGAAGACGTACTTTGCGTCGGTTTCGGCCAGCGCCCACGTGAAACCCTTGATATAGGCGCCACCGAGTCCGAGCTTGCCGGGGCGGTGCAGGACGTGCACGCGCGGCTCGCGGGAAGCGATTTCCTCGACCAGCTTGCCCGTACCGTCCGGGGAGTTGTCGTCCACGACGAGCACGTCGACGCCGGCGGGCAGCGCCAGCAGCTGGTCGATGAGGCGCCCGATGTTGTCGCGCTCGTTGTAGGTGGGAATTATGACGAGCGCTTCCACTTCGCCCCCTTGCGACCGGCGACGAACGTTCCGGCGATGGCGATGAGGGTGAGCAGGAACGCACTGATCGAGACCGCCGCACTCCGCTCGAACAACGAACTGTCGTAGCGGAACTCGATGCGGTGGGGCCCCGCCGGCAACGCGATCGCGCGCAGGATGTGGTTCGCGCGCAGGATCTCCGCCGGGGCTCCATCCACCGTCGCCTTCCACTCCGGATAGTAGATCTCGCTCACCACGACGATTCCGGGGCGGTCGAGGTCGACCGAGAAGTCGGACTTGTCGGAGGTCAGGCTCTCCACGGTGACAACCGCCGTGCTGTCCCCCGCCGCCGGCGCGATCGACGGTTCCCGGTCGAGCAGGACCGTGCGCCGCAGATCCACCGTGTGATTCGTCAACGCGTCCAGCGTCTCGTCGCGGCCCGCCACGCGGTACTCGCCCACGACCCAGGCGCGCGGGAAGGCGGTCAGGCTCTCGTACACCGCCCGCGGCTGGCCCTGGTAGTCGCGCCCGCTCCACACCGGCCGGAGGACCGGGCTGTCGGGCAGCCGCGCGCCGGACACGACGTAGCGGACGTTCATCATGTCAAGCAGCTGAAAACTCCCTTTTGCCAGCGACGGCCCCAGGATCTGGAGGAAGTCGTCATAGATGGAGAGTTTCGCCGGGTGGTAGCCGCCGACCGACCCCACATCGAAGATCATGAAGCGGTTGGAGGTGAACAGCGCCCCGAACGGCCGCTGCGGACTGTCCATGGGAAAGACGCGGAACGGCTTTTCCTGCCCGGCGAGGAAGTCCATCAGCGCGTCCGACGTCTCGTAGCGATCGTGAGCCGCCTTGTCGCGGATGATCCGGTACTCCTCGTGGGGCCGGAACGTCTCCGGGTGCAGGATGAAACGGTCGACACGGTAGTAGTCCGCCATGCACAACGCGAGAACGACCGCGGTCAGCGTGACAGTGCGCATGCGGCGCGAAGACGTGAACGCGAACGCGGCCGCCGCCCCCAGCACCGCGATCAACCCGAGCTGCACGACGTCGTGCGCGATGTGCTCTCCGACCAGGCGCGCCACCAGCCGCTGCTGCTCGGGGTCCTGCGTGGCGCGGACGTGCGGCGCCGCCGCGCCGATGAATCCACCGGACCAGTAGCCCTGCGAGAACAGCGCGACGAGGAACAGGCCGCCCGCGATGAGGAGCACGCGCAGCGCCCAGCGGCGCGCGTGGGCGCGGTCGCTCTTCAGGAACGCGTCGAGCCCCACGCCGAACAACCCCACCACGGCGAGCTGCTGGACGATCAGGATCATCACCGGCACGCGGAACTTGTTGAAATACGGGAGCAGTTTGAAAAGCGGGTCGTAGAGGACGGGCAGGAATTTCCCGAACGAAACCAGCGTCGCCACCACGGCGGTGACCGCCAGGAAGATCGTCCACCGCGTGCGCGCGACGATCAGCGCCAGCACACCGAACGCGACCACCAGGATGCCGAGGTAGTTGGGATAGTCGGTGAAGGGCATGTGCCCCAGGTAGAGCTCCTTGCCGAACCCGAACGAGAAGGGCGCGATGAACGTCAGCGTCTCCGACGGGTGCAGGCTCCAGGACGTCGCGTAGCCGTAGTCGAGGCCGCCGCCCTGCGCGCCGCGGATCGAGTGCTGCGCGTACTCGTGGACGGGCAGGTACAGCACCGCGCACATGGCCAGCGACACCGCCATGGCGACCAGCAGGACGCCGGCGGCGAAGGAGACGTCGATCCACGCCCGCCACCGCGGCCCGGCGCCTTCCCGGCGCGCCGCCAGCCGGGCCGGGAGCGGCGACGTCTCCGGCACGCGGCCGCGCACTCCGTCGACGACCCGCGCCGTGCCGAAATACAGGAAGTGGAGGCCGACGAGCGCGTAGGTGTAATAGCTGATCTGCAGGTGCCCGCGGAGCATCGACAGGCCGAGCACCAGGGCGAGGGCCGCACCGTTCGCGATCGCCCCGCGACCGCGCCACACCCGGTCCCAGAACAGCAGGGCCAGGGGCATGTAGGCCACCGCGCACGCCTGGCTGCCGTGGCCGTTGGCACCGACCGCCACCAGGTTCGGCATCCACATCATCAGGACGCCGGCCGCCGTCGCGGCCGCCGCGCGCACCCCGCGGTCGCGCAGCAGGAAGTACGTCCCCACCCCCGTCAGCAGGGTGTGGAACAGGAGCCACGTCGACTCGGGCAGGAACAGCGCGCGTCGCAGCAGGCCGATGACGAAATTAACCGGATAGATGTAGGGCGTGTAGGCCAGGCTCCCGAAGCTCGGCATGCCCGAGAACAGGTACGGGTTCCAGAGCGGATAGGACCCGTGCGCCAGCGCCTGCTTCCCCACCGCGGCGAAGCTGATCGCCGCCTCGTTGTCGCCCGCGAAGAAGACTTTTCCCTGGAAGACCAGATCACGATAGAGAATCGCGATCGCGGCGACCATGACCAGCATGGCCAGACCGAAGGCAATGCGCGGCGACGACGACCACTTCCGGCCCGCGCGGGGGGAAGCGGACGCCTGCGGCCGCGGTTTCGCGGGGGACGGGCGCGTGGATTTGGAGCCTCTGGCCGACATAAAACGCGGGTCAACGCATGATAACACACCGGGAACCGCCCGCAAATTGTGAATTTCGAAGGGCTTGCTGGCTTCGTTTTCCGCCCCGCCCGCCTCAGCCCCCCGTCCCGCCGGCGCGGGCCGCCGCGCGCAGAATGGCATCGACGCATCGTGCCCAGGAAAAGTCCGCGGCGTGCGCCTCGATCGCCGAGCGCATGCGCGGGCCGCAGTCCTCCCGGAAAAAGCGGATCATGGCCCGGGCCAGGTCGTCCGGCGCCTGCGGCGGTACGACGAACCCGGTCTCGCCGTCGGCCACCACGTCGGGCAGCCCACCGACCGCGGTGACGATCACCGGCGTCCCGAAGCTGAACGCGGTCTGCACGATCGCGCTCTGGGTGGCCGTCACGTACGGGAGGACGACGACGTCGGAGGCGCGGAAATACGCCCCCACGTCCTCGTTGGGCACGTAGCGATCGACCACGCGCACGCGCGCACCGATGCCGAGCGACGCGATCATGTCGTCGTAGCGCGCGCGCGGCTCGTAGAACTCGCCCACGACGAGGAGCGTGGCATCGAGGTCGTCGCCCGCGCGCGCGAACGCGTCCAGCAGCGTGGGCAACCCCTTGTAGGCCCGTACCAGTCCGAAGAAGAGAACGACGCGGCCCTCGACACCGAGGCGTCGCCGCGCCTCCTCGCGGTCGGGCGCCGCGGCGGCGAACAGGTCGAAAACCGGCATCGGGTTGAACTCGACCACCGCCCCCGGTCGCAGTGCGGCGAGCGTTGCGCCGTCCTCGCGCGACTGCACCACGAAGGCGTGAGCGCGCCCCAGTCCCCAGCGGGTCAGCACGCGGTCCACCGGGCTCGACTCGTGCGGCAGGACGTTGTGGCAGAGGAACACGATGCGCGCGTCGCTCCGCCGGCGGATACGCGCGCACATGCTCCGGAACGCGGGCGCGAAGAACGGCTGCCACCACTGGAACACGACCACGTCGGGAGCGAAGTCGATCACGGCGTCGGCGGCCCGGCGCCACGACACCGGGTTGATGGAATCGATCAGGCGCAGCGAGTCGGCGCCGAAGGGCGAGCCGCTCTCGTCGAACTGGGTCCGACCCGGAAACAGAAAGCCGGGATAGAGGCGGGAGAAGTTGACGACGCGCACGGTGTGTGTCCGGCCCAGCTCCCGTGCGAGCATCGCCGTGAAATGACTGATGCCGCCCCGGTACGGGTGCACCGGCCCGACCAGACAGACGTTCATGCGACGGGCGGGCGCGCGGCCGGTGAGCGCGGCTGGGAGCGGCCGCGTACGTCGTACTCCTTGAAGGCGTACACGGCCTCGCGCGCTCCCCGGGCGGTGATCAACTCGGCGAGCAGCCCGATCGAGGCGATCTGCAGAGCCACGATGATCAGCACGAAGCCCAGCAGCATGATGGGCCTGACGTGCAGCCCGTGCCCGCCGATCCACTGCACGAGGAAGAACCCCTGCGGGATGAGCCCGAGGAGAAAGAGTACGACGGCGATACGACCGAAGAAATGCAGCGGATTGAGCGCGCGTCGCGTCACGAACATGGTGGTAACGAGGTCGAAGAAGCCGTTGAGAAAGCGCCGCGCGCCGTACTTGCT